>NZ_PCOH01000016.1:0-121314 GCF_002976445.1 Bacillus sp. MYb56 | reverse complement strand
CTTGATTTTTCAGGGCTTTTTTATTAAACTGTCCATTTTATAGGGTACAGTTCAATTTAAACTGGAGGTTTTTATTTTTTGAAGAAGAAGAAGTAGTAGGTTCCTTTGGAGATGTAGATTTATAAAAAAGTTAGTTCATTTATAATGAAATTTGATGAAAATATATATTTGGATACAGTTGCTTATATGCAAGGAGGTAAAACATGAATTACATTTCACCGAAAGAAGAGGTGTTAAAAGTGAAACGGTGGCCTAAAAATACGATAGCAGCGGGTCGTGGTCATACCGTTGCTCTTAAATCGGATGGCACGGTGGTAGCAGTGGGCCGAAATAAAGAAGGAGAATGCAATGTAAGTGGCTGGCGTGATATTGAAGCAGTCGCAGCGGGCAATGTTCATATGGCGACGAACACGGGTAATGCTCATACAATCGGTCTTAAATGTGACAGTACTGCGGTTGCAGTGGGTTGGAATAATCATGACCAATGTGATGTAAATGATTGGCATAATATTGTATCGGTTGCGGCGGGGTGGCGCCGTACCATTGGCCTTAAACCGGATGGCACGGTGATAGCAGTGGGCCGAAATAAAGAAGGAGAATGCAATATAAGTAGCTGGCGTGATATTGTGGCGGTCGCGGTGGGTGACTGGCATACAGTCGGTCTTAAATTGGACGGAACGGTGACGACTGTGGGTAATAATCGATATGGCCAATGCAATGTAAGTAGCTGGCGTGATATTGTGGCGATCGCGGCGGGATATCTTCATACAGTTGGTATTACATCTGACGGTATGGTGACGGCTGTGGGTAATAATAAACGGGGGCAATGTGATGTAAGCGATTGGTGCGATATTGTGGCGATCGCGGCAGGGAGTAGTCATACAATCGGCCTGAAATCGGATGGTACTGTAGTAGCTATGGGTTCAAATGAGTATGGTCAATGTAATGTAAGCGATTGGAGCGATATTGTAGCGATAGCGGCGGGGTGTGCACATACCGTCGGCCTTACATCTGACGGCACGGTGGTAGCAGTAGGTGATAATGAATATGGCCAATGCGATGTAGACAGCTGGCACGGTATCCGACTACCCGATCCCAATATTTTGTCAATCTAAATATTTGTTGATGGGGAATAAGAATGTTTAATTTCTAGTAAATCGCTGGTAATATTATGTTATTTCAGGCGTAATTATGGAATAGGATATGTAGAAAATAATCAAATTTAAATCTGCTGAGTAAGAATCTCTATTCAAAAGGGGTTCTTATTCTTTTCGATAAAATGAGGGTCTAAATGGAATTTTCGAACAAACTATATTTCAAATACAGTAGAAGACATAGTTTACAAAGCATAAGGAGAGGTGAAGAGATGTTTAAAAAGTTTTTGCTTTTTTTACCAGATTTTTCACTTGTATGTATCATTCTCTACATAACGTACACAAATTCTCTTAGTTTTGGACAGATGTTATTAATTGCGATTGTAATTGGAATAATTGGTACGCTTGTTATAAGAATATGTAAGGATGTATTCACGTACATCAAGTGGACAATTAAACAAAGGAAATCTTGAATATGTTTAATAGCTATTAGGAGGAGATGAAATGACTAATAAAAAGAATAGAGTAAAAAACGAGATAGTACTTTGGACATTAACAGCGGTTGTTCTTTTAATTGTATGGTACTTTTTTCAAAGATAAAAACGCATCGCACTTTGAAAAAAAGCACGATGCGCTTTTATTATTTTTTTTGCCAATTTTCTTTTATAAAGTCTTCACGGCCAGATTCTTTTTGCTCAGTAGCATATTTCTCTGGATTCTTTTTATAGAAATGTTGGTGGTACTCTTCTGCTTCATAAAAAGGTGCAGCAGGAAGAATTTCAGTCACAATAGGATCTTTAAACATACCGCTTTCTGCTAGCGTTTGCTTCGATTTTTCTGCAAGCTCTTTTTGTGTTTCATTATGATAAAAAATTGCTGTGCGGTAAGAGGGACCACGGTCAAAAAATTGTCCGCCATCATCAGTCGGATCGATTTGTGGCCAATATAAATCTAGTAATTTTTGATACGGGAAAATAGAAGGATCGAATGTAATTTGAACGACTTCTAAATGGCCAGATGTTCCAGCTTTTACTTGTTCATATGTTGGATTTTCTATATGACCACCTGCATAGCCAGAAAGTACTTTATGAATACCAGGAAGTTCATCAAATGGTTTTACCATGCACCAAAAGCAGCCACCAGCGAAGGTTGCGAGTTCGTATGTTTTTTCGGACATTGCTGTAATCCTCCTAAATATATATGTTTTATATAGTATTATATAAATTGTTTTATTGCGCAATAAAAAAGATTTGAAAATATATGTTTTTTATAAACAAGATCCTCCGCTCACATCAATTAATTGTCCAGTAACCCATCGGCTGTCTGGAGAAGCAAGAAATGCAGTAGTATCGGCAATGTCTTCTACTTCACCTAAGCGATTGAAGGCGGAAATAGTAGTAGCGTACTGTTTCATCATTGGGTCGCTCAATAGTTCTGCATTCATATCTGTTTTAATAAAGCCTGGAAGTATTGCATTTACTGTTATTCCTCGTGCTCCGAGTTGTTTTGCAAGCGTGAAAGTCATCGTGTTAATTGCACCTTTCGTCATACTATATGCAACGAAATCAGGCAAAGAAATGCGGGTGGCAGCTGATGAAATATTAATAATTCGGCTATTGTCACGTAAACGTGGTAGTGCTTGTTGAATGATAAAGAATGGTGCTTTTGCATTTACTGAAACGATTCTATCAAAAAATTGTTCAGTCGTTTCTTCAATAAAAGCACCAGGTCCAATTCCAGCGTTGTTTATTAAAATATCAAATTCCGTTCCACCAGTTCGCTTTTGCAATTCAGTATCTAAAGAATTATATAGGTTTTCTACACCGTGTAAAGATTCAAGATTTGCACCGATAGAAAAAGCTGATCCGCCATTTGATTGAATTTCATGAACAGTTTCTTCAGCATCTTCTTTTCGGTTACCATAATGAACAGCAACTAATGCACCGTCGTTTGCTAACCGTTTTGCGATAGCACGTCCAATTCCTCGGCTTGCTCCTGTAACTAATGCTATTTTACCTTTTAACATAGTTTTCTCATCTCCTCATAAATTGTATATGTTTTTAAGTTGTTTTTCTTTATGTAGTAAAGCGAACATACTTAAGTAATATATGAGTATGTGTAAGAAGTTCATTCCGATTTTGTTTTGAGAAAAAATAAATATATTTCTGGTAAATAGAATGAATTTTAATATTTTTCTAAAAACATGTTGACAATGGAAAGAACCGCGTCCTATAATACGTGTAACAAATAAAAGTTAATTAAGAATTTTCTAACTTTATATGTTGTATATGCAAAGAAGAGGAAAGTAGATGATTATGGTCGTTTCAGAGAGCTACTCCTAGGCTGTGAGAGTAGTAGCAATCGAATCATTGAAGATCACCTCGGAGCATCGCTTGCGAAAGGGAAACTGAGTAGAGGGCGGCGGCATCGTCTCCGGTAAAAGGACGGAGGTCTGATTGGACCTATGAAGCTTATATTTCGTGAGAAGTATAAGGAAGCTGAGTGGTAACGCGAAACTCTCGCCTCAGCAATCAAAGCTACTAATTTGTAGTAGTTGATTGCTGAGGCGAGAGTTTTTATTTTAAAAAATAGAATAAAAGAATGCGAGGAAGAGGAGAGTAAATGATAAAGATTGTTTCAGAGAGCCGCCCAAAGGCTGTGAGGGTGGTAACAATTGAATCATTGAAAATCACCTCGGAGCACTGCTTTTGAAGTTAGTAAAAAGTAGCGGAGTTGTTTCCGATAGAAAAACAAAAGTCTAATTGGACTTGCAGAGCTTATATTTCGTGAGAAGTGTAAGGAAGCTGAGTGGTACCACGAGTCTCTCGTCTCAGCAATGGATTGCTACAAGTGTGTAAGTAATCGATTGTTGAGACGAGTATATTTTTAAGGTTAGTATACTGAATATTCTGTCAAAAATACTCATCTCAGCAATCGATATAGAAATAGGTTGCAAAAATAGAGAGAAAAAAGAGGAGCGATGTGAGATGGGAAACCAGTACATTTATATGAATGGGGAATTTGTAGAAAAAGAAAAGGCAGTTGTTTCAGTATATGATCACGGCTTTTTATACGGGGACGGTGTATTTGAAGGGATTCGTAGTTACGGAGGAAATGTATTTTGTTTAAAAGAACATGTGAAACGATTATATGAATCGGCGAAATCTATTTTACTTACAATTCCAATGGCGGTTGACGAAATGGAAGAAGCAGTTTTACAAACATTGCAAAAAAATGAATACGCAGATGCCTACATTCGATTAATTGTTTCAAGAGGAAAAGGTGACTTAGGACTCGATCCGAGAAGTTGTGTGAAACCGAGCGTAATTATTATTGCAGAGCAATTAAAGTTATTCCCGCAGGAATTTTATGATAATGGACTAAGCGTTGTATCTGTTGCATCAAGACGTAATACACCAGATGCATTAGACCCACGTATTAAGTCAATGAACTATTTAAATAACGTACTTGTGAAAATTGAAGCGGCACAAGCGGGAGTGCTAGAGGCTCTTATGTTAAATCAACAAGGATATGTTTGTGAAGGGTCTGGAGATAATGTTTTCATTGTGAAAGATGGAAAAGTGTTAACACCTCCTTCGTACTTAGGGGCGCTAGAAGGTATTACGAGAAATAGTGTGATTGAGTTATGTGAGCGACTTAATATTCCGTGTGAGGAAAGGCCGTTTACTCGCCATGACGTATATGTAGCAGATGAAGTGTTTTTAACAGGAACTGCAGCGGAACTAATTCCTGTAGTGAAAGTAGATTCAAGAGAAATTGGAGATGGAAAACCAGGAGATGTAACAAAAAGATTAACCGAAGAATTTAAAAAATTAACGAGAGAAAGAGGAGTACGTGTTCCAGGATTGGCGGAAAGTTTAGCGTAAATAGGGAGAGGAGTTAATTGAAATGGAGGAACAGTATACGGCATGTGATGAACTGCAGAGTGAAGAAACTACAGGTGCTGGACACGTTATTCAATGTTTGAAGAAATTAGGTGTAACGACCGTTTTCGGTTATCCGGGCGGAGCGATTTTACCAATATACGATGCGTTATACGAAAGTGGTTTAAAGCACGTGTTAACTCGTCATGAACAAGCTGCAATTCATGCAGCGGAAGGATATGCGAGAGCTTCTGGAAAGGTTGGGGTAGTCTTTGCTACCTCTGGACCAGGGGCGACGAATTTAGTTACGGGTTTAGCAGATGCTTATATGGATTCGATTCCTTTAGTTGTCATTACAGGGCAAGTTGCAACGCCTTTAATTGGTAAAGACGGATTTCAAGAAGCGGATGTTGTCGGAATTACAGTACCTGTTACGAAGCATAATTACCAAGTTCGTGATGTAAATCATTTATCACGAACTGTGCAAGAAGCTTTTTACATCGCCGAAAGCGGGCGACCGGGACCGGTATTAATTGATATTCCAAAAGATGTTCAAAATGCAAATGTAACAAGTTTCTTTAATGAAGAAGTGGAGATTCTAGGATATAAACCAGAACCTTTGCCAGACAGTTTGAAACTGAGAGAGGTAGCAAAATCAATTTCAAAAGCAAAACGCCCACTTCTGTATATCGGGGGAGGCGTCATTCATTCAGGCGGATCTGAAGAACTCATCAAGTTTGCGAGGGAGAATCGTATTCCAGTCGTTTCAACTTTAATGGGACTGGGTGCATATCCGCCGGGAGATCCGTTGTTTTTAGGAATGCTCGGTATGCATGGAACGTACGCTGCAAATATGGCAGTAACAGAATGTGACTTATTACTGGCGTTAGGTGTTCGTTTCGATGATCGTGTAACAGGAAAATTAGAACTTTTTTCTCCTCATTCGAAAAAAGTACATATTGATATTGATCCTTCTGAGTTTCATAAAAATGTAACTGTAGAGCATCCGATTGTTGGTGATGTGAAAAAGGCGCTACATATGCTGTTACATATGTCTATTTATACACAAACAGATGAATGGCTTCAGAAAGTGAAGAAATGGCAAGAAGAATATCCACTTTCATATAAGCAAAAAGAATTTGAGTTAAAACCACAGCATGTTATCAACTTAGTAAGTGAATTAACGAATGGTGAAGCGATTGTCACGACAGAGGTAGGACAGCATCAAATGTGGGCTGCTCACTTTTATAAAGCGAGAAAACCACGGATTTTTCTAACATCAGGGGGATTAGGGACGATGGGATTTGGTTTTCCAGCAGCAATTGGTGCTCAGCTTGCAAAAGAAGAAGAACTTGTCATCTGTATTGCTGGTGATGCTTCTTTCCAAATGAACATTCAAGAGCTGCAAACAATTGCTGAAAATAATATTCCTGTCAAAGTATTCATTATAAACAACAAATTTTTAGGAATGGTAAGGCAATGGCAAGAAATGTTTTATGAAAACCGTTTGTCGGAATCGAGAATTGGGTCACCAGATTTTGTGAAAGTAGCAGAAGCTTATGGTGTAAAAGGGTTAAGAGCAACAAATTCGTTTGAGGCGAAAAAGGTAATGTTAGAAGCGTTTTCTCATGAAGGTCCTGTCGTAGTTGACTTTTGTGTAGAAGAAGGTGAGAACGTCTTTCCAATGGTTCCGCCAAACAAAGGGAATAACGAAATGATTATGAAGAGGTGGGAAGAATGAGTCATACTTTTTCATTAGTTATTCATAACGATCCGAGCGTCTTATTACGTATAAGCGGAATTTTTGCTCGGCGTGGTTATTATATTTCTTCTTTAAATTTAAACGAAAGAGATACAAGTGGTGTTTCTGATATGAAACTAACAGCAGTTTGTACTGAAAATGAAGCAACGTTACTTGTCAGTCAGTTGAAAAAATTAATCAATGTACTGCAAGTAAATAAATTATAAGGAGTGTATGGAATATGAAAACTTATTATGAGAAAGATGCAAATTTAGAGCTATTAAAAGGGAAGACAGTTGCGGTAGTTGGATATGGATCTCAAGGTCATGCACAAGCACAAAACTTACGAGATTCTGGTGTGGAAGTTGTAGTTGGTGTTCGTCCTGGTAAATCATATGAAGTAGCAAAAGCAGATGGGTTTGAAGTAATGTCCGTTTCAGAAGCGGTTCGAACCGCACAAGTTGTACAAATGTTATTGCCGGATGAACAGCAAGCGTATGTATATAAAACAGAAGTAGAAGAGAATCTTCGTGAAGGACAAATGTTACTTTTCTCACATGGATTTAATATTCACTTCGGGCAAATTAATCCGCCAAGTTACGTAGATGTAGCGATGGTCGCGCCGAAAAGTCCAGGTCATCTCGTTCGCCGTGTCTTCCAAGAAGGAAATGGTGTTCCGGCATTAGTCGCAGTGCATCAAGACGCAACGGGAACAGCACTACATGTAGCATTAGCGTATGCAAAAGGTGTAGGTTGTACACGTGCAGGTGTAATTGAAACGACATTCCAAGAAGAAACAGAAACAGATTTATTCGGTGAGCAAGCAGTGCTTTGCGGAGGAGTAACAGCACTTGTGAAAGCTGGTTTTGAAACGTTAACGGAAGGTGGATATCGTCCTGAAATTGCATACTTTGAATGTTTGCATGAATTAAAGTTAATTGTTGATTTAATGTACGAAGGCGGATTAACGAATATGCGTCATTCTATTTCAGATACGGCAGAGTTTGGAGATTATGTAACAGGATCGAGAATTGTTACAGATGAAACGAAGAAGGAAATGAAACGTGTTCTTACAGAAATTCAGCAAGGTGAATTTGCGAAGAAATGGATTTTAGAAAATCAAGCAGGGCGTCCAACGTATAATGCGATGAAAAAAGCAGAACAAAATCATCAGCTAGAAAAAGTAGGAGCAGAGCTTCGTGAAATGATGAGCTGGATTCATGCACCGAAAGAATTAGTAAAGAAATAGATTACGAGAGTATAAGTGAAAAATATGTAAGAGGGGATTTGACAAGATGAGAAGTGACATGATTAAAAAAGGTTTTGATAAAGCTCCGCATCGTAGTTTATTAAAAGCAACTGGTTTGAAAGATGAGGATTTTGATAAACCGTTTATTGCGATTTGTAATTCTTTTATTGAAATTATTCCAGGGCATAAGCACTTGAACGAGTTTGGGAAACTTGTTAAAGAAGCAGTACGTGCAGCAGGCATGGTTCCATTTGAATTTAATACAATTGGAGTAGATGACGGTATTGCGATGGGTCATATCGGTATGCGTTATTCGCTTCCGAGTCGTGAAATCATTGCAGATTCAGTAGAAACAGTTGTAAATGCACACTGGTTTGATGGAATGATTTGTATTCCAAACTGTGACAAAATTACACCAGGTATGATGATGGCTGCACTTCGAATAAACATTCCAACTGTTTTCGTTTCAGGTGGTCCGATGGCAGCGGGGAAAACATCTAAAGGGGAAGTTGTCGATTTAAGTTCTGTTTTTGAAGGGGTAGGAGCCTATCAATCTGGGAAAATTTCAGAAGAAGAATTAAAGGATATTGAAGATCATGGCTGTCCATCTTGTGGTTCTTGTTCCGGTATGTTTACAGCGAACTCTATGAACTGTTTATGTGAAGTGTTAGGTTTAGCTCTTCCTGGTAACGGGAGTATTTTAGCGATTGATCCAAGACGTGAGGAGTTAATTAAACAAGCAGCAGAAAAATTGAAAATTTTAATTGAAAGAGATATTAAACCACGCGACATTGTAACAGAAGAAGCAATTGATGATGCGTTTGCACTTGATATGGCGATGGGTGGATCAACGAATACAGTATTACACACGTTAGCACTCGCACAAGAGGCGGGGTTAGATTACGATATGAACCGCATTGATGCAGTTTCAAGGCGTGTACCGCATTTATGTAAAGTAAGTCCAGCTTCTAATTGGCATATGGAAGATATCGATCGCGCAGGCGGGATTAGTGCAATTTTGAAAGAGATGAGCCGAAAAGAAGGGGTACTTCACCTTGATCGTATAACTGCTACTGGGCAAACATTAAGAGAAAACATTGCTCATGCAGAGATTCAAGATAAGGAAGTTATTCATTCTCTAGAAAATCCTCATAGTGAAGAAGGAGGATTACGTATATTAAAAGGAAACCTTGCGAAAGACGGAGCGGTTATTAAAAGCGGAGCAACAGAAGTAAAACGATTTGAAGGACCTTGCGTTATTTTTAATTCACAAGATGAGGCGCTTGCCGGCATTATGCTTGGGAAAGTTAAGAAAGGAGATGTAGTTGTTATTCGCTATGAAGGACCAAGAGGCGGACCTGGTATGCCGGAAATGTTAGCACCAACATCAGCAATTGCTGGTATGGGATTAGGAGCAGATGTTGCACTTTTAACTGATGGTCGCTTCTCTGGTGCTTCACGTGGTATTTCGGTAGGGCACATTTCACCAGAAGCAGCAGCTGGCGGAACGATTGCACTTCTTGAACAAGGAGATATTGTATGTATTGATGTTGAGGAACGCTTGTTAGAAGTGAGAGTTAGTGATGAGGAATTAGAGAAGCGTAAAAAAGGGTGGAAACGACCAGAACCAAAAGTGAAAACTGGGTGGCTTGGACGTTATGCACAAATGGTAACATCGGCGAATACAGGTGCAGTTCTGAAAATCCCGAATTTTGATTGAGCCAATATAAAAAGAGATAAGGATGATATAAAATGGTGCAAAATGTAAAGGAGAGAGTGAAAATTGAAGATATCTTAATGGCTCATAATTGCATGAAAGATATCATTATTAAAACACCGTTACAACGAGATTCAGTTTTATCTGAGAAATATGAATGTGACGTATATGTTAAGCGAGAAGATTTACAAGTTATTCGTTCTTTCAAAATTCGTGGTGCGTATAATTTAATTCAAAGTTTACCGAAAGAAAAGTTACAAAATGGTGTTGTTTGTGCAAGTGCTGGTAATCATGCGCAAGGAGTTGCTTATACGTGTAATTTATTGAAGATTCCGTCAAAAATTTTCATGCCGACAACGACACCTAAGCAAAAAGTATCACAAGTTGAATTTTTCGGTGGTGATTTCGCAGACATTGTATTAGTTGGTGATACATTTGATAGTTCTTTCCAAGAGGCGCAGCGCTATTGTGTGGAAAATAGGATGACATTTGTACATCCGTTTGATGATCCGTATGTCGTTGCTGGTCAAGGAACAGTCGCTGTTGAAATTATGCATGATATGGAGAAACCAGTTGATTATATATTTACAGCAATTGGCGGTGGTGGATTAGCATCTGGTATTGGTACATATGTAAAGGGGGTTAGTCCTACTACAAAGGTAATCGGTGTAGAACCGATGGGAGCTGCATCTATGAAAGAAGCCTTTCTTCAAAATGAAAATGTTGCATTAGATAAGATTGATAGTTTTGTTGATGGTGCAGCAGTTAAGAAGGTAGGAAAGTTAACTTTTGAAACATGTAAAGATGTAATTGATGATATTGTTTTAGTACCGGAGGGAAAGGTTTGTACAACGATTTTAGAACTGTATAAGAAAAATGCGATTGTAGCAGAGCCAGCTGGTGCGCTTTCTATTGCGGCACTTGATCTATACAGAGATGAAATAAAGGGAAAAACAGTTGTATGCACGTTAAGTGGTGGAAATAATGATATTGATAGAATGCAAGAAATGAAAGAACGATCCCTTATTCATGAAGGATTAAAGCACTATTTCATCATTGAATTTCCGCAACGTTCAGGAGCACTACGAGAGTTTCTTGATAAAGGATTAGGACCGGAAGATGATATTACTCGCTTTGAGTATATTAAGAAACATAATAAAGAAAATGGTCCAGCTTTAGTGGGGGTAGAATTAAAGCATAAGGAAGACTATGAAGCTTTAATTACTCGTTTTCAAGAAAATAACATTCAATTCGTGGAGCTTAATAAAAATCCTGTGCTGTTTGATTTACTTATTTAATAAAAGAAAAGACTTAACATACAATTCTACTTGAAATAAAAAAGGTAGATACAAGCGGAGGGAAATCCTGCTTATTCTATCTTTTTTATTCTTTGAAAGTTAAACGAAATACGCTCCATATTCAAGAAGGATAAAGCTAGTTAACCAAAAAAGTATTGCAATACGAATGATTACATACATTGTAAATTCAAAGGGAGTAAGTTTTCTCTCTCGCTTTATTTTTCTTAGAAGTCTAACAGAAAAAAATGAACATAAAAGCAGGATCGATATAGATATTTTATACACGTTTTCTAACAGACTTATATTTTCTAATAAGTTTTTCAGCATATTCATCACCTATCCCGTAATGTATGTTACAGAGAAATGAATTTCGTGCTGTTTAGTTGCGTTTGTTGATTATTTTTCCAGTATCATCAATTTCTACATCAGTTGAAACCGTTTGTAAATATTGCAGTGCTTTTTTCTTTTCTTCTTCATTTACAGGAGAAACTTGGTTGTTGCGAATGATGTAAGGATTGAATGACATTTGGACATCCTTACCTTTAAAGGTTAAAGTTAATACGCCTGTTTCGGCACTCTTTCCATTTACATAATTCGGGAATAAAAAGTTTCCTAACGAGTATGCGATAGGAACTTTATTGTAATACTCAAATCCTTGTAACCAATGCGGGTGACTTCCAACGATTGCATCAGCACCCGCCTCTACCATTTTCGGAACATATTGTTTCTGGTATTCTATTGGACGATTAGATTTTTCGACGCCCCAATGCATATAGACGATTACATAATCAGCATCTTTCTTTTGCTCTTGAATTGTTTTTGTTACAAGATCTAGATCATATCCGTTTGCAACGCCAGGTTTATTGTCACCAGCTACCCAATTAAAGTTAGGCATAAAGCGTACAAAGGAAAGAAATTTAAACTTTTTTCCTTTTACAGTTAGTTCACGAGCAGTATAAGCATCTTCAGCACTTTTTCCGGCTCCAGTGTAAGGTAGTTTTAATTTTTCGACGTGAGAAATGGTGTCTAGTAGTCCATCTTGCCCATAATCAAGCGTATGGTTATTGCCAATGTTCACGATGTCATATCCGGTGTTTTTAATGGCTTGTAGTGTGGATGGATCACTTTTAATCCAAAATTGTTGCCCAGATACTTTTTTTTCTCTCGTTGTAAATGCTGACTCTAAATTAACAAAAGAAATATCAGCTTTCGTTATTTCTTCTTTTACGTGTTGGAATGGATAATCAGCCCCATTTTTTTCGATTACGGGACGTAATTGCCAATCGAACATTGTATCACCAGAGAAGGTGAGTGTGATTTCAGGGTCTTCGGTTTTCTTTTCGCTTTTTGAAGCTGTTTTACTAGATTTGTTTTGCATATCAGGTTTGTCTTTCGCTTTTGAAATAAAAGAGTAGTTGATTAATAAAACAATTGGTGTAATGAAAAAGGCTATTAACAGAAATCGTTTTAGTAAAGTTTTCATAAATACCTTCCCTTTTGAGTTTATCCCGCAATTAGATTAACAATGAATCTACTAAAGGCAATCGGTCTTTGTATAGTTACAAAAAAATAGCGGGTTATGTAGTGAAAAACGTTTGTTAATATTCACAATATCACGTTAACATATAGGTAACCTGTAAATCAATGTATAAACCAAAATATAGAAATAAAGAATTCGAAGGGTGAAGAATGAGAAATGGTTATATTAGGAGCAGTTGTAAATGGGATTTGTATTATATTTGGTACTTTACTTGGTAAATTATTTAGTGCGATTCCAGAAAGTATGAAGGGAACAATTATGCATGCAATTGGTTTAGCGGTTACTGTACTTGGACTTCAAATGGCATTAAAAAGTGAAAATTTTCTTGTTGTCATACTAAGTTTAGTTATTGGTACGGTAATCGGAGAATGGCTACAATTAGAAGAAAGGTTAAAACTGTTAGGGGATTGGCTAGAAAATAAAGTTGGATCGAAAGGGAAAGGGAGCATATCAGAAGGCTTTGTAACAGCCACGCTTATTTTTGCAATCGGAGCGATGGGGATACTTGGTGCATTGGACAGTGGGATTCGCGGAAATCATGATATTTTATTTACAAAGGCGATTATCGATGGATTCATTTCTATTATATTAACGACAACTCTAGGAATTGGCGTAGTATTTTCAGCGATTCCAGTGATTTTATATGAGGGAGGTATTGCAGTTTTTGCAACACAAATTAATAGTTTTGTTCCAAAAGAATTAATGAATCAATTTATAGTGGAAATGACGGCTACTGGCGGTATTATGATATTCGCAATCGGATTAAACTTACTTGGATTTATTAAAATTAAAGTGGCAAATTTACTTCCAGGCATATTAATGGTTGGAGTAATTGTTTCTATTATATACGGTTATGGTTTGATAATAAGTCATTAGGGGAAGGGATATAGATGATGGAATTCCAATTTACAAAACGTGCATATAAAATATTGGAGATTGCAGCAGAAGAGGCTGAGTGTAGTAAAGGTATTATCCATCCAGTTCATCTATTTATAGGAGCTTGTAAGGAAGGTACTGGAGTTTGCGCGGAGTTACATATGTATTTATTTCACACGGTGGGTATGGATTTTTTAGCAAAGATATCGTTACTCCAACAATATTATGCAAATGAAATAGAATACATAAATGTTGGGGAGTTTAAAGTTTCAAATAAGACGATAGAAGTTTTAAAAGTAGCGAAGAAACGGATGGAACGTTTTCAGCAAATAGTAATAAATGAAGGGCATGTTTTATATGCAATTTTTCAAGGGGATACAGTTATTGATAAGGTTATAAGTGAAAAGATGAAAAAAGATCTATTGCAAATTACATCTGAACCAAGAGACTTGACGGTTGCATTAACAATATTTGATCCTATTTGTAATAGTTTAAGCTGTAATATTAGAAAAGCGATCTCTTCTGATTTTGAAAAGTTGGCACGTTTTGTTAAGGATGAATTTGGTGAGCGTTGGTTAAAATCTTTAGATTATGGATTTCGGACATATAAAGAAGAGTTACCTATTTTTATTGCTGAACAAGGAGGAGAAATCATTGGTTTCGCTTGTTATGATGTTGTGAGAGGAAAGAAAGGGTTGTTTGGCCCGATGGGTACAGCGAAACATAATCGTGTGAACGGTGTTGGGAAGACGTTATTGAATCATTGTTTATATAACATGAAGAAAAGCGGATATGAGTATGCAATTATAGGACAAGCAGGTCCGATTGAGTTTTACGAGCGATGCTGTAATGCACGTTTAATACCCATAGGAGATAATTAACTCTATCCCTTTGCAAAGAATGCAAAGGGATAGAGTTTTATTATGTATAAATCAAATTACTAAACTTTTTCCAGGAAACGGTGTAGAATGGGTATCTAATGAAAGAAGGTGTGAAAATGGCCAGCTGGAAACGAAATTTAATGATTTGTTGGCTAGGTTGTTTTACCACTGCAGCCGGTATGAGTTTAGTAATTCCTTTTTTATCTTTTTATATTGAGGAATTAGGAGTGACTGGCACTTCTAGTATTGCACAGTGGTCGGGACTTGCATTTGGTGTGACATTTTTAATGGGTGCGATCGTATCACCAATATGGGGCAAGCTTGGTGATATACATGGTCGGAAATTGATGCTTATACGTGCGAGCCTTGGTATGGCGATAATTATGACGCTTATGGGGTTTGTGACAGATGTGTATCAATTAGTCGCACTTCGGTTTTTAATGGGATCGGTATCAGGTTTCCTTTCTACAGCGATGACACTTATAGCTGCAGAAACTCCGCAAGAACATTCAGGTTGGGCAATTTCTACAATCTCAACTGGAGGCGTGAGCGGTTCATTACTTGGGCCGATACTCGGAGGTTATTTGTCAGAGTTAATCGGAATGCGCCATGTTTTTCTAGTTACAGGAGCTTTCTTATTCCTGTCCTTTCTTATCGTCTTTTTCTTCTTACATGAGGAGAAACATTCTGCTAAAGAAAAAAAGGCACAGCCGAAAAAAGTATGGACGATGGTCCCTGCAAAACATTTAATAATAAGTTTATTTGTAGCAACGTTTATTATTCAGCTTGCAAATATGTCGATTCAACCTATTATTACGTTGTACGTAAAGCATTTGGCAGGACCAGGAACGGATCATATTGAAATGCTTGCAGGTGCAGTCATGTCTGCGACAGGATTAGCAGTTATTTTAGCAGCTCCTAAGCTAGGAAGATTATCAGATCATATTGGACCTCAAAAAACGTTAGTTGTAGCGTTGTTTGCTGCAGGAATTATTTTTATTCCGCAAGCATTTGTAACCTCAGCTTGGCAACTATTAATTCTTCGCTTTTTATTAGGTATTGCACAAGCAGGACTATTACCTTCCGTACAAACTCTACTAAAACAACATACGCCAACCCATGTAACGGGACGAATATTTGGATATAATCAATCGTTTCAGTTTTTAGGAAATATGATTGGGCCAGTACTTGGTGGACAAATTGCAGCTCATGCAGGCTTCCAATATGTTTTCTTCTCTACATCATCACTATTATTTATTGCGTGCATTTGGGTTTATTTTCATAGTAAGAACGAAGAGGTATCAGAGAAACGACATTTGGAAGTTAGTTAACTATGTGAATGAAAAACAGAAAAAGGATGAAGCAATATTGCTTCATCCTTTTTCATTAAAATTGAAGGAAAAGATAACTTAATGTACCAAGCTCGTAGCTACGGTGAATGACCGTACCGTCGTTCTCACCACTACCCATCGCGATAAATAGAGGAATAAAATGTTCCGCTCTTGGTACAGCTAATTGTGCATGAGGAGCATTTCTTTCCCAGTTAAACAATGCATCTTTATCGCTAGTATGCATATGATTTATAATCCAATCATCAAATTCAATCGCCCATTGTTCTGGAGTTGTTTCATTCCATTTTAATGCTCGTAAATTATGAACAGTAACTCCGCTGCCGATTACTAAAATATCTTCTTGTCCAAGTCCTTTTAGTGCTTCTCCAATTTCAAATTGTTCTTTTGCAGGAAGGAATGGATTTACTGATATTTGTACGACAGGAATATTGGCTTCTGGGTACATACGATGCAGGAGTGTCCATGAGCCATGATCTAAACCTCTCGTCATATTATGATGGACTGGAATGCCTTTGTTTTTAAATTTTGTTTCTAGCATAGACGCAATGCTAGAAGAGCCTTTCGCATGATATTTGATTTCGTATAACTCAGGAGGAAAACCTCCAAAGTCATAAATTGTTTCATATACTTCATCTGAAGAGGAGATCGTTAATACTTCACTTTCCCAGTGAGCGGTAAAAATAACAATAGCTTTCGGTTTATATGTTTCTCCAAGTGTCTTTAAAAAGCGTGTATAGTCTGTATCTTGAATAGCAAGCATAGGTGATCCATGTGCTAAAAATAGTGAGGGCATCATGATTAAAACCTCCTAAAAATATATTAATTACTTTATGTGAGTAACTATATAATTTTACTTTAAATCCGTCAAGATAATAGTTTAATATATAATCGGAAAAATAGATCATTTGTCATAATGAAAGCAATTGCATATAATACATAATAAGAATAATGAATGTTTATTCATTATAAAAAAAGATATACATAATAGATTTGGAGGCTGTCGGAATGAGCATACAGGAAAATTTCGTTACGGCATTGGATAAATCGGAAATTTACTTGCGTAAATGGTTACCAGAAGGAAATCCGCGGGGAATTGTTCAAATTGCACATGGTATGACAGAACATGCAGGTGTTTATACAGAATTTATTGATGCTTTATTAGAAGCAGGATATGGTGTTTATGCTCATGATCATAAAGGGCATGGAAAAACAGTGAAAAGGGAAGAAGACTATGGTCATTTTGAACCAAATGTAGGTTGGAATCAGGCTGTGTCTGATGTTATCTTTGTTTCGGAAATGATAAAAGAAGAGCAGACATGCCCGTTATTTTTACTTGGACATAGTATGGGTTCTTTTTTATCAAGACGTGCTGTACAACTTAAAGGTGAATTATATGATGGATTCCTTATTTCAGGAACTGGTGGAAATCCAGGGCTTTTAGGAAGTATCGGTCATAAAGTAGCGACAATTGAGATGAAACTTCGCGGAAAGAAAACGAAAAGTCCGATGCTGAACTTCTTATCTTTCGGAAACTTCAACTCACACTTTAAGCCAAATCGTACGAAATTTGATTGGTTATCTTCAGATATTCATCAAGTTGATAATTATATTGCGGATCCGTTATGTGGATTCATTTGCACGACTAGTTTTTACCGAGAATTGTTTCATGGAGTTCTAGAAGTAAATAAAATAGAAGAATACAAGAAGACACCAAAAAATCTTCCAATACATATATTCTCTGGTGATCGTGATCCTGTTGGGGATATGGGGAAAGGTGTAAAAGAAGTATACGAGAACTATAAAAAATGTGGTGTGAAAGATGTAACACTTCGTTTATATGAAAATGGTAGACATGAAATGTTCCATGAAGTGAATAGAGAAGATGTATTTCAAGATTTGATTTCATGGTTAGATGAGCATATTGTATAAGAAGAAACCTCACTTCATGCTGAAGTGAGGTTTTTTGAAAAATTGGAGGATTGATTATGAGTGAATTTGTAAATAAAGAATATGTAGAAATAGATTTTCAAGATGTCTGGATAAAAGAAGAGGAATTGAAAAATTGTACCTTCATAAAATGCCGTTTTAGAGGGATAGATGCATCAGAAGTTTTTACTAAAAATTGTAATTTCATAGAATGTGATTTTACTGGTACTCTTTTTAATGCTTCTATCCATCAAGGAACTACGTTTGCTAATTGTAGGTTTTTTGGTGCGAATTTATTTGTATCTAAGTTTGAAGAATGTAAAATGACTGGTTCGGATTTCGAAGAGGCGAATTTAGACGGAATAACAATTATATCAGGCGATTGGTCATATACGAATTTAAGGTTTGCAAACTTAAGTAAACAAATGTTAAAGGGTATTCGTTTAATTGAAGCTGACCTATATGAATGTAATTTAGAAAAAGCAGATTTGCGTGAAGCGGATTTAACGGGCGCACAATTAGGTAAGGTGAAACTTAGTGGGGCGGATTTAAGAGGAGCTGTAGTTGATAGAGTTGATTTTAAAGCTTTTGATTTAAAAAACGTGAAATTAGATATAGCGCAGGCGGTTGCAGTTGCGAGATGTTATGGAGCAAAGGTGAATTAAATCATTTGTAACACCGTTCAATATATTGAACGGTGTTACAAATAGTAATGATTTTTAAAAATTGCCTTTTACCGCTTTTATAATATGATGTGTGAAATTGCTAATGTCAGGAGATGCTGAATATGGATAGCATAAAGATTAAACAACTATATGAAGCATTAAGAAAATCTTGGTCAATAGAAACGAGTTCTAAGTGGACGAGCGAAAACCCAGCAAAGGGACAATGTGGTGTAACGGCCCTTATTGTCCAAGAATTGTGCGGGGGAGAGATAATAAAGACGAAGATAGGTGAAGTATGGCATTTCTACAATAAAGTAGATGGGAAAAGGTATGATTTTACTAGGACCCAATTTCATGAAACATTAAACTATATGGACATGAAGTCGAGCCGTGAAGAAGCATTTGCAGATACAAATGAAAAACAATATAGCATTTTGAAGGAAAAGACAACGAAAGAATTAAAATTATCTTTTGACTCTTAATCTTCAATAAGTTACTATAATGGTGGTAACTAATTAAAGGGAACTTCATAGAGTTGAAAGGGGAAATACTTTTGAAAACAACTTATGTAAACGCTACAATTGCAACGATGAATGAACAAAATGAAGTGATAGAAAATGGATATATCATTGTAGAAAATGATCAAATTATAGATGTAAATAGCGGAGAATTCGCTAACGATTTTGAAGTAGATGAAGTAATTGACATGAAAGGAAAGTGGGTTTTACCAGGGCTTGTCAATACACATACACATGTTGTTATGAGCCTTTTGAGAGGTATCGGAGATGATATGTTATTGCAGCCATGGCTTGAGACGAGAATTTGGCCACTTGAAAGTCAGTTTACGCCAGAGCTTGCGGTCGCTAGCACGGAATTAGGATTACTTGAAATGGTGAAAAGTGGTACAACATCATTCTCTGATATGTTTAATCCTATTGGAGTAGACCAAGATGCAATTATGGAAACGGTATCAAGAAGTGGAATGCGTGCTGCTGTTTCAAGAACTTTATTTAGCTTCGGAACGAAAGACGATGAAAAGAAAGCAATTGAAGAAGCTGAGAAATATGTGAAGCGTTACTATAACGAAAGTGGTATGTTAACTACGATGGTTGCACCGCATAGTCCATATACATGTTCCACAGAACTGTTAGAAGAGTGTGCTCGTATTGCAGTAGAAAATCAAACGATGGTTCATATTCATCTTTCTGAAACAGAGCGTGAAGTACGTGATATTGAAGCACAGTATGGGAAGCGTCCAGTAGAATATGCAGCAAGTTGCGGATTGTTTAAACGCCCAACAGTTATTGCGCACGGTGTAGTATTAAATGAAAATGAGCGTGCATTTTTAGCAGAACATGATGTTCGAGTAGCTCATAACCCAAATAGTAATTTAAAACTAGGTTCTGGTATAGCGAATGTAAAAGCGATGCTAGAAGCAGGAATAAAAGTAGGAATTGCAACAGATAGTGTGGCGTCTAACAACAATTTAGATATGTTTGAAGAAATGCGTATAGCGACTTTATTACAAAAAGGTATTCATCAAGATGCAACAGCATTACCAGTTGAAACAGCTCTTTCTCTTGCGACAAAAGGAGCTGCGGAAGTAATTGGTATGAAACAAACGGGATCACTTGAGGTTGGTAAGTGTGCTGATTTTATTACGATTGATCCATCTAATAAGCCACATTTACAACCGGCAGATGAAGTGTTATCACATCTTGTGTATGCAGCTAGTGGAAAAGATATAAGCGATGTAATTATTAATGGTAAACGTGTCGTTTGGAATGGTGAATGTAAAACGTTAGATGAAGAGCGTATTATATTTGAAGCAAGTCGTTATAAACGAGGCTTACAAAGATAGGTATTTATATACCAGTTGAGAAAGCTATCCTTTCTAGAAAATAGAATAGGGTAGCTTTTTTTATTGAACGAATAAATATTCAAAAGAATGTCGCATCTTTCTATTGGTATTTCTGCTGCAATATGGGCTGTATTAGGAGATAGTATTACATCACTAAATTATGCAGACATTCCTTATTGGAAAGTGATTAGTAATGCTAATAATATAATTACTATGGTATTTCGGGGTTTCGTATAGCAGTGTGGGAAGGACACGACCGGCCAATGTGTACAAGATATGCAAACATGACCGATGACGCAGATATCATTACTGTTTTCGGAGGTACAAATGATTACGGGAATACGGTTACACTGGGAACAATAAACAGTGTAGATACAGGTGCTTTTTACGGAGCATTGAACGTCCTGTGTGCAGGTTAAAAAGTAAAGTTGGCTTCAAAGGCATCGCCAAAAAGGTGGTGCTTTTTCTTTTGAGTGGAGTGAAAACCAAATTAGGTACAGCACTTGGAGGTAATAGTGCTATTCGTGAAGCGACAATTTTTTATCGGAAATGAGTTGCTTTCACTTTTAGAAAACGCTGGTCGTATGGGAATTCCGCTACCTTCAGCACTAACGAATGCAGTTGAAATTTTAGGTGGCAAGAGCAATAAGACAAGTTCTGAATATGATAATAAGAAAGGAGATGTTGAATAATGACACGTTATAGTTTACACGGAGGGCACAACAGTATTGTACAAGGGGCTAATTCCGGAAATCGAAAAGAGCATATTATGGACCGTCAGGTGAAAGATGCGGTGGCAGCTAAGTTAAGAGCTTTAGGACACACAGTCTATGATGATACAGACGAAGTAGGAAGCACTCAAGCGCAAAATTTAAATAATATCGTTCGTAATAGTAATTCCCATAATGTGGATTTGGTTGTTTCTTTTCATCTTAATTCAAGTGATGGGAATGGGCAGGGTGTGGAAGTTCTGTATTATGATCAGAAAGAGCTGGCGGCTAAAATCTCAGCTCAACTAGCAAAAGATATTGGATGGCGTGATCGTGGTGCGAAACAACGTACTGATTTAGCCGTATTGAATGGAACTAAAGCACCAGCTATTCTTATCGAATTAGGATTCATCGATAACGAATCCGACATGGCTAAATGGAATGTTGATAAAATCGCAAATTCTATCGTATATGCTCTAACGGGACAAACTGTTGGGGATGGTGGAGGAAACGGAGGTTCTAATGGTGGATATCAATATGTTAAGTCTGGTGAATTCGGGACAAACTATCTAAATGAAGCGATTCAAGCTATGGTTGAACGAGGAACAAAGGGAAAAGTTGTTGTTAATCCATTAACAGGTCTTGCTTATATCCAAACTGAGGTATTGCCTAATTCAGAACTAGATAAAATCACTTGGTGGATGGATACTCGACCAGGTGGTAAGTGGTGGTATGAATATATTAAAGTGAATTAATAATTTTTTAACAAAAGAATAGTTTGGTGACAAAAAATAAAAGCCGTTAATTACGGCTTTTATTTTTATTTTTGAGGATGAGCTATCTCCATTCTCTTTTATTCTTTTTTCGTGTTCTTTCTTTATTTCATCTGGAATGATGATTTCAATGTTACCCCATATTTTTTTATATTCCTGATGTGAAATTTCGTGACGAAGAAGGGATACTTCATGGAGTCGAAGTAGATCGGTCACAGAAAATGAAAGTGAATGAAGAGAAGTTAAAAAAGTATGAAGAGTTCACACAAATATATAAGCAGAAATATAACGGGAAGATGCCAGTCATTCATTTCTTTACAGTTACCAGCTAAGTATGATGTGTTTGTGAAATTGTATGTAATAGAAGAAATATAAAAAGCGTTAACAATTTTGCAAACGAACTTGCTAACACCTATACGAAATAGACATAAAATATCGCTGATACGTCGCTAAATAAAATGAGAATAATTAACGACTAATAATGAATAATGGTTTATTATAATGGAAGCAACAAAATATAACGTTTTATAATATTTTATATTTAAGGAGAGCAATTCATGAAGCGAAAAAAGAGCCGTTTAATGGTAATGGCACTTGTTACATCTTTATTTTTAACAGCTTGTAATAATAAAGCGAATAAAAGTGATGTAGAAGCTAAAAAACAAGTGTTAAATGTAACAGTATCAGAAGAAATTCCTTCCCTTGATACTACGAAAACGATGGATGGTACATCAGCACACGTTATGCAAAACATATTTGAAGGATTGTATGTGATAGATGATCAAGATAATCCAACTCCCGCTATAGCAAAATCGTTTGAAAGAAGTAAAAATGGTGAAAAATATACATTTGATTTGCGTAAAGATGCAAAATGGTCAAATGGAGACAGTGTAACAGCCAATGATTTTATGTTTGCGTGGAGACGGGCGGTAAGTCATGAAACAGCGTCTCAATATGCGTATATGCTCTTTTACGTGAAAAATGCGAAAGAGATAAATAAGGGAACAATGCCTCTTGATGAACTTGGGGTTAAAGTTATAAATGATTATAAGTTAGAAGTGGAACTAGAACAGCCAATTCCGTATTTTTTACAGTTGTTAGCGTTACCTATATACTTACCACAGCACGAATCATTTTTAAAAGAACAAGGAAAGAATTATGCATTGGAACCTAGTAATCTCATATATAACGGTCCATTTGTATTAGAGAAGTGGAAGCATGAACAAGAGTTTCAATTAAAGAAGAATGCTACATATTGGGATCAAAAGAAAGTGAAATTAGACGAGATAAACTTTCAAATTGTAAAGGATACAATGACAGTTGTTAACTTATACCAAGCTGGTGATTTGGATCGAGTGCCTATTAATTCTCAATTTGTAGACAAGTATAAAGGGAATAAAGAATTACATATGTCGAGCGATCCTGGGATTGCTATGCTCCGTTTTAATGAAAAAAATAATGCGTTAGCAAATAAGAAAGTACGTCAATCTATTTCATTAGCGTTAAATAAGAAGGATTTTGTTGCTCACTTTATTAATAACGGGGCAAAACCTGCAAGTGGACTTGTACCAGTTGGTCATGTAAATGAAGAGACTGGTCAAGATTTTAGAAAAGAAAACGGAGATCTTTCTCCATATGATTTGCAAAATGCAAAAAAGATTTGGGAAGAAGCGAAGAAAGAACTGGGAGTAGACGAAGTAAAACTCGAATTTTTAACATATGAACAAGATAATGCAAAACGTATGGCAGAATATATAAAAGGTGACTTAGAAAAGCATTTGCAAGGATTAACGATACAAATTAAACAACAACCATTTAAGCAAAAATTACAGTTAGAACAAACAGGAGATTACGATATATCTATGGCAAATTGGGGACCTGACTATAAAGACCCAATTAGTTATTTAGAACTATTTACGACGGATAATCCGAATAACAAAATGAATTATTCTAACCTTCACTACGATGAATTAATAAAGAAAGCGAAAAGCGATCTAGTACTAGATCAGAATAAAAGATGGGAAGCATTACAAGAGGCCGAGCGAATTCTGCTAGAGGATGCTGCAGTTGCACCGCTTTATCAAATGGGATCAGCTTACGTACAAAAGGATTATGTAAAAGGAATTGAGAAGCATCAATTTGGTGGTGTTTATACGTATAAGAATGCTTATATCGCTAATGAATAAATACAAAAAACCTTACTTTTTAAAAAGTAAGGTTTTTTTAAAGAGTACATGGAATAAGGGAATACAGTACAAATCAGCATACAAACAATCTCTTGTTGTAACTATGTTTTTTTTTAATTATATAAAAAATATTAGATTATATATTTTGTCATTGATATACTTAAAAGGTAATTGAGGTATTAAGATGAATCGATAGAGATGTTTGTGTAGAATTATTTGAGTATTATAAAAATAAGGGAGCTTAAGTGTTTGATTTGAACGGGGCTTTTTCTATATGAATTAATTGGTATGTATAATACTTGGGGATATTAATTTGGGAATCTCGGGGGATCCTTTGAAGCTAGAAAAAGCAGAGTCAAATTCCATGTACCATTAGGTCCTGGTGTAGGTTTATGGGGATTTGGTTTAGAAGTTAATGTTAAGGAATAAAGGGGATAATTAGTATGAATAAGAAAGTAAAAAGATTTAAATATTTTATGGTTGTATTAGCCTGTATTGCAATTTTTGGTACAATTTTACCTAATGCATTAGATCCAAATGAAACATTAGCAGGTAAAATTTCAATTGCAGTTTTTGGCATAGTTGGTACTTGTTTATTATTTTCTATTACTTATTTTATTATAAAAACAGCTATTTTAAGAGGTGGGAAATAAGATGGTACAAAATTTAGAGTTAGAATTTTAATTCATATACATAAAAAAGGAGAATTTCTATGAAATTACTACGTTTATTTATGATTTTCACTCTTGTTGTATTGTTAAGCGCATGCAATACAGCAACACAAGTCACAAAGGTTCAAAAAAATGGCGAAACGACTTTGAAAATTGGTTCGTTGCAAGGGTATTACGATGTGCAAACGATTAAAGCTGAAAAAGGAAATGTGGAAATTCCTTATGAAGCAGCCGTTGAAGAAGGTACGATTTTATTGCAAGTTACAAAAGGTGATAAGGTTATTTATGAAGAAGAAGTCACTTCTCAACAAGAAGGTCTGCTTTCTTTTGAAGCGCCAAAATCCGGATCATATGATTTAATTGTACGAGTGAAGGGTGAAAAAGAGAAAGCAAAAGAAATTCAAATACATACTAATCTATGAAAAAATGGCAAGTGGAGTGCACCCGCTTGCCGTTTCTATTTTCGGTTGATTCTATCACAACATATGTTTATCAATTTAAGAAATGCTTCGCTGAGTCCTGCTGTTTATTCCGCCGAAATTCCTGATGAAGTTAAAATAAGAGATGAACAAAAGAATGTGTTACAAACTTGGCATGTTAGAAACGAAATTGATAACTCTCTTTTACATGATAAAAAGACTGGTTTTGATGCATTTGTATTTGAAAGAGATATAGATGGTAAAGGGGGCATAAGGTGATAATCTTTTTAGAGAAGATGTCCCAGACCATACTACTGATATTGATTATATATGGGGGTAAATAAGTTGAAAAATATTGAGGTTCTAAATAAATACATTGAAGGGTTTTCTAATACTCTCCCTACGTGGTTAAAGTATCTAATCGAGGCAGAGGAGATACATCAAAACTATGAGAATGTACAAGTACTTGGTGAATTAAAAACAGATGCGGTGTTGTACTATGTACACCGTACGCTGCAAGTGTTAGATGGATTGTCTTTAGATGAAGAAGCGTATCGCATTATTGAAAAAGTACTAACGTATAGTGAGCTTGCAAAGGTAGGCTCTTTAAAACAGCGAGAGAAATGGAAGAAGAACGGAATCAATCTATTGGTACATAACGAGGGTTCTGCTGATATCTTTAGTGATATTCAGTTTATCGAACATATAGAGACAAACTTAAACTCTACTGAGTATTTGTTTGTTCGAGATTTAATTAGAACACATGGATTAATAGGGCAGTATATCCGCGGAGAGGCTCGTTTGAACTCTCATATTGATTTAATTGACACATATAAAGAAGAATACGGAGACGTTAGGTTAAAGGAGATTCTATACTATCTTAATCAATGTATTATTGAAGGTGTATCAAAATCTTTGTGGAGCGAAGTAAAGAACGATGTGAAGATTACAATTGATGGGCTATTTGATGGTTATGTGGAGCCATTTACTTCTCGTGTACATAGACTCACGCCAAAACATAAGGAGTCAGTATTTGAAAAAGATATAATTATGGGGAGCGAGAAGAGAGACGTTCAAACATTTTTATCTGATAAGGATTTGTGGTATGTAGAACCGTCTATGCATGCCCTTAGCTTCGAGGATATTTGGACAGTTTTTGTTATGTTAAAGAACGAGATAGGCACTAGAAAGGTTCAGCATATCCATTTCGAGAAATTGATGCAGCAGTTGCACTATGATTTCAAAGGCGAGAAGAAGGACAACGTGTATCGTAAGCGGGTTATTGAGAAGTATCTACGGGAGTACCGTGAGAACGAGAAGCCGAATACAACACATGTTTCTTTTGAGGTTAAAGTCGATGAAGATATGAAGACTGCGTATGTGTCGTTTCAGTTTTCTGCTGTAGGTGAAGCGTTAATCATCTTCTGTGTAGAGGCAGAAAAGATAGATATGATGCATGCTCGGGCAAATGTACTGCTCTTTGATTTCTTCGGGTTACGAAAGGATGCATATGATAGATTCCATAACGAAGAAGTGTATTTGGAGCATATGAATAGTTCGGCTGATGATAAACGAATTATTCTTGATTATATAAAGGGAGATACGATTGTAGATGTCGGATCCGGTGGTGGTGTTATGCTAGACATGATTGAAGAAGAGACCGAGGATAAACGAATCTACGGTATCGATATTTCCGAAAATGTGATTGATACGCTGAAAAAGAAGAAACAGGACGAAAGTCGTTCTTGGGACGTCATTAAAGGGGATGCTATCAACTTAGGTAGCTCGTTTGATAAAGAATCGGTTGATACGATTGTGTATTCTTCTATCCTTCATGAGCTGTTCTCTTATATTGAGTATGAAGGTAAGAAATTCAATCATGAAGTAATTAAAAAGGGGTTACAGAGTGCTTACGAGGTGATAAAGCCAGGAGGTCGTATTATCATTCGTGATGGCATCATGACTGAAGATAAAATGTTAATGCGTGTGATTCATTTTAAAGATGCAGGTGGAATGAAGTTCTTAGAGCAGTATGTCCGTGAATTTAAGGGGCGTATAATCCAATATGAGGTACTTGCAGACAATACAGTCAAAATGCCTGTTAACGATGCGATGGAGTTCTTATATACGTATACATGGGGTGAGGATTCCTTCGTTCACGAGGTGCAAGAGCAGTTTGGAATCTTTACGCCAAACGACTATAAGGATTTCGTAAAGGGTATCTTTGGAGATAAAGTAAACATCGTTCAAGCTATGAACTATTTACAGGATGGATATACACAACATCTTAGCGAGAAAATCGATTTTAAAGATGAGTCTGGGAATGCGGTTGTGCTACCGGATAGTACGTTCTTTATGGTTTTAGAAAAGAGGTAATGATATTGAAAACTTATAAAAAGTTTAGTTTGTGGGTTTCGATATGTTTGTGGAGGATCTCGTTCTAAAGCATATGCAATGACGGGAGATTACATGGAAAGCGAACCTTTCTGTGTATACATTCCAAAAGCATTGCGAAAACAGAAAAAGAACGTAAAAAAGGGACATGAGTAAGAATATGCTCATGCCCTTTGTTTAGATTATATAATTTATTGTACTTCGCATCAGTCGTATGATGATCTAAGAAATGAAAAACGCTCGGTTTCCCATCTTTCGTTAAAAATCCACTATCTTGATTCATTATGCTGAAACGAGTTTTTACGTATAATTTCTATTAAACTCATTTTAATAAAGAATAATAATTCGTATCATATGGGATATCATCTTGATACATATAATTTTTTAGAACGCCTTCTTTTTCAAATCCTAATTTTAATAGCACTTTATTGGAAGCTTCATTTTCAAGAAATACAATTGCTCCGATCCGTTTTAAATGAAGTGTGTGGAAACCGTATGATATAACTCCAGAAACCGCTTCAGTCGCATATCCATTTCCCCAGTGTTCAGGCAAAAAGGCATAACTTATATTTGCTCGTTTATGTTCGGAAGACCAATCATGAAAACCAATTGTTCCAATGAGCCCTTTCTTGTCTTTTAATTCGATTCCCCATTTAATGCCGCTTCTTGCGTTGTACCCCAACTTAAAATTAGTAAGGATTTGTTTTACTTGATCCAAATTTTGCAATGGTTTTTGGCCATAATGGCGCAGGACATCAGTATTAGAAAAGCATTGTAGTATACTCGGTGCATCTTCTTCGGTAAGTTCTCGTAAAATGAGTCGGTTGGTTTTTAATATAGGAAACATATTTTCACTCCATTTCTTATGAAACTAGAATGTATTTGTTATTATATAATTTAATCTGAAAATAAAGATTATTCAAGAGGGAAGTATGGTTTTGATTTGTGATAAAATTGATTGTGGAATATATTTCAAAAAGAGGTTTGTATATGGAGAAAAACTCAATTTTAATTGTAGATGATGATCGAGATATTATTCGATTCGTTAATGAAAATTTAAAACAAGAAGGTTTTAGTGTTTTTAGTGCTGACAACGGAGAAGAGGCGTTAGAGGTATTGAATAATAATGATGTTCAACTTGCTATCCTTGATGTTATGATGCCTCAAATGGATGGGATTGAATTGTGTAGAAGGATAAGAGAGAAATATAGTTTACCAATTATGTTTTTAAGCGCGAAATCATCGGACGTAGATAAAGTCGTTGGATTTAGTACTGGGGCAGATGATTATATTGTGAAACCGTTCAGTACAATTGAATTTATAGCAAGAGTGAAAGCTCAATTAAGAAGGTATACATACTTCAATCAAAATGCTGTTCAAGTAATAGAAAAGAAAATAAACATTAGAGGTTTAGAAATAGATGAAGTGTCGAGAACAGTGATGTTATATGGAGAAACAATCAATCTTACGAAAACTGAATATGATATTTTGTACTTAATGGCCGCTGCAATGAATCGTGTGTTTACTATTGAAGAAATATATGAAAGCGTTTGGAAAGAAAGGGCCTATGAAAGTAATAATACAGTAATGGTTCATATTGCAAGATTAAGAAATAAAATTGAAGAGAATCCAAAAGAGCCGAAGTTTATTCAAAATGTTTGGGGAGTCGGATATAAAATTGAAGATTAAATCATTACAAGGCATGAGAGCTAAGTTTTTTATCGCATTCATATGTAGCATTTTGTTAGCAACTGTAAGTATAATAGCGTTTCAAATTGTAATTGGAAATATATATAGTCATGTTACTGCGTTAGAGGAAAAATATTCATTTTTATATTTAATAGTTTTTTTAATTTTTACTACAATATACTTTGCATTCATGACAAAAACAATGATGAAAAGATTATCTGAAATTAACAAGAGTCTGAAGGAAATAAGTAATGGTAATTTTGAAATACATATACTTATTTCAAAAAATGACGAGATTGGTGAATTAGCAGCGAATGTTAATAGAATGGCCAAAAGTTTAAAAGAGTCTATCGAGAATGAAAAAAAATCGCAAGAAATGAAAAATGAAATGATTAGTAATATTTCTCATGACTTACGAACACCTGTAACATCCCTAATAGGTTACGCGGACCTGTTAGGAAATCAGCTTCATTCAAATAGAGAAGAATGTGAACAGTATGTAAGTATATTAAAGCGAAAAAGTTATGAATTAAAAAATCAAGTAGATGGTTTATTAGAATATTGTCAAATAAATTATAGAGAGATCGAATTACATAAAAGTGTAATAAATATGAAAGCGTTCATTGAACAAATCATGATTGATTTTTTACCACAACTAGATGATGCTGATATGAGCTTTTGTATTAAAGGTGATAAGGTGTTACATGTGGAAATGGATGTAGCGGTTATGGTGAGGCTATTCGAAAATGTAATTAGTAATAGTATTATGTACGGGAAAGACGGAAAGGAGCTTTTAATTCAAGTTTCTAAAAGAGATATGAATGTTGAAATAGAAATTAAAAATTTTGGACAATGCATTCCGAATGAGAACCTTCCTTACGTTTTTGAAAAGTTTTATCGTGGTGAAAAATCACGTAGCTCTCATACGGGTGGAAAAGGAATGGGGCTTGCAATTGCGAGAAGTATAGCGGAACTTCATAAAGGAGATATCACTGTACGTAGTAACGATAAAGAAACGGTTTTCACTATCGTTTTACCGCAGTATAAAGAAATGTAAGAAAGTCGTAAGTATTTCTTTCATATGTCGTAATTTTTACTTCGTATCATGGGGAACAAAGATAGGAGAGTAGGGATACAGCATGTGGAAGAGATTTTTATTAGCGAGTATAGTTGCTTTTTTAATTATAAGTTGGAGTTTAGTTTATTTAGGTAATGGCGTTACATCAGTCTTTGTTTGGTGGATTATACAGGCTTTTAGTGTAATTTCAGTTTTTCTCTTAATAGGCTCAGCAGTAATGTTTGTTTGGAAAGGCATTTTTAGAAAGCGGATAGATGGAACGCTACTATTAATAGTTCTGTTTTCTACCATTGGAGCTTGGCCCGTGGGATGGTTCGCTAACATTGGGAGAATTGCATACCCAGTAGATGTACAGTCTATGAGTCCTAAAGTAGTCGTTCGTTTTCCTTTGAATGAACGAGCATTGATAGGTTGGGGCGGCGATAAATTAGAAACGAACTATCACGTTATAAAACCAAATGAACGATGGGCATACGATATTCTCATTCCACCAGCTGAAGTGAAAAGTAGTAAGTTAGAGGATTATGGAATATATGGAGCGAAAGTAATGGCACCAGCTTCTGGGACAGTTGTATCAATTAAAAATGATGAAATAGATTTAGTTCCGGGATCGGATGATTTTCAATCGATGGCGGGAAATCATATTTATTTACGACTGGATGAAACAGGTACATTTTTGTTTCTTGCCCATTTAAAGAAAGGATCAATTAAAGTGAGGGAAGGCGAACGTGTAAATGAAGGGGAGGTTCTTGCCCAAGTCGGTAACTCAGGAAGTTCAAGTGAACCACATTTACATATCCATCATCAAAGGCAGGATCCATCCAAGGTGAGTATGTTTTTCACGGAAGGCTTGCCACTTTATTTTCGAACTGAAAAAGGTGCGATAATGCCAGAAAGAGAGACATGCATAAGTGGTAAGTAGAAGGAAATCATTTCATACAAAAAGGGTATTCCAAATCAAATTTGGAATACCCTTCTTCATTACCCTACAAATGTTTGATACAGTAAGAAAATATTTAAAACGATAATAAGTGCAGCGATTAACCACGCGATAAATGTTGTAATGCGATGGTTGACGAGTGCGCCCATAATCTTCTTATTACTTGTAAACATAATAAGTGGTACTAATGCAAAGGCAATACCGAAAGATAAGACAACTTGACTCATAACGAGAGCGTAAGTTGGATTTACACCTAAAGCGATAATAACGAGAGGCGGAATCATTGTTATAAATCGGCGTAAGTATAACGGAATATGCATTCGAATGAATCCTTGCATAATAATATCACCAGACATCGTACCAACAGAAGAACTAGATAAACCTGCTGATAAAAGTCCAATCCCAAATAATGCAGCCGATACAGGACCGACTAAATTACTGAACTGGTTAAAAGCAACATCAAGGTCTTCAACGTGCAAGCCGTTTTTAAAGAATAGTGCAGCTGCTACAATTAACATACTTGCATTAATTGCTCCAGCGATAACCATTGCAATAATAATATCGATGAATTCGAAGCGGAAAATCTTTTTCTTTTGTTCATCATTTGTTCCGACTACACGGCGCTGCGTTAAGGCCGAATGTAAATATATCGCGTGCGGCATTACTGTCGCACCTAAAATTCCAGCTGCTAAAAGGATGCTATCTACACCTTGGAATTTTGGAGTGAAAAGTCCTGAGAGTAGAGGGCTTAATTCCGGTTTTGCGTAAAAGACTTGGATACCAAAAGCGATAACAACGATAAAAATCATACCTGTTATGATAGCTTCTAATGGACGAAAGCCTCTGCGTTGAAATTCAAGAATAATAAATGATCCAACTGCTGTAATTAAAGCAGCTGGTAACATCGGAATTCCAAATAGTAAGTATAAGCCAAGTGCTGCCCCGATAAATTCAGCTAAATCTGTAGCCATAATAACGAGTTCCCCTTGTATCCATAAACCGATGGAAACTGGTTTGGGGAAGTTTTCGCGAGCTACTTCAGGAAGATTTCTCCCAGTAGCGATTCCTAATTTAGCTGATAAAGTTTGAATTAATACAGCCATTAAATTAGAAGCGAGTATTACCCAAAGCAATAAATACCCATATTGTGATCCAGCTGCGATATTTGTAGCGAAGTTCCCAGGATCAATATAAGCAACTGATGCGATAAAAGCAGGTCCTAAGAATGGTAACAGTCTTTTAAAGCCTTTTGTTTGTCCACTTAACGCTAAATGGGCTGATTGAACTGTTGTACTTTGAGAAGGGACTTGTTCATCTTTTGTTATATCTTTATTCATAGTAGTATTCCCCTTTGAAATCTTAACTTGATTAAAGTTTCACTTTATTTTTACTCATTATTTCAATACATTTAGATATATGATGTGGCAATTTCATTTGAACATAAAAGTTTCCTTAATGCAAATTATATGACTGTGTGCAATGAATGGTGTGACGATGCAAAAATATTTTGGGAGTTTATGGTTGTTGAATAAGGGAGAAGATAATAAATTATAGGGTTGTTTTTGAAATTCATGTGAACATACAGCCTATATTACAGCATATTAATTGATGGAAATGAAATTGTATGATATATAATATATTGGGATTACAACCTAACCGTAGTGTTTTGTTCTGTAATCTTGTTTTTATTTCTGTTAACTTATAGAAAAAATTGTAAATAGAAGAAAATAGGCTACGTATAATTTTGTATATATTTTCTTATTATATATGTTTTGATATGAACGTTAACTTATACATGATTTTAAAATTTAGATAGGTGGTAGAAATACATTGGCAACTACAAAACCATATAGAGTATTACTATATTACATGTACACAACAATTGAAAATCCAGAAGAATTTGCTGAACAGCATTTAGAATTTTGTAAATCACTTGAGTTAAAAGGAAGAATTCTTGTAGCGACAGAAGGAATTAACGGAACTTGTTCTGGAACTGTTGAACAAACAGAAAAATACGTGGAAGCGATGAATAATGATCCACGTTTTGCTGGAATCGTATTTAAAATTGATGAGGCAGATGAACATGCATTCAAGAAAATGCACGTACGTCCTCGTTCAGAGTTAGTTACACTTCGTCTAGAAGACGACATTAACCCGAAAGAAATTACTGGGAAGTATTTAGAACCAAAAGATTTTTATGAGGCAATGAAACAAGAAGATACAGTTATCATTGATGCACGAAATGATTATGAATTTGATTTAGGACACTTCAAAGGTGCGATTAAACCAGATATTGAATCATTCCGTGAATTACCAGATTGGATTAGAGAAAATAAAGAAACACTTGAAGGTAAAAAGATTTTAACGTACTGTACAGGGGGAATTCGTTGTGAGAAATTCTCAGGTTGGTTAGTTCGTGAAGGTTATGAAGATGTAAGCCAGCTTCATGGCGGAATTGTAACGTACGGAAAAGATCCAGAAGTACAAGGTGAACTTTGGGATGGTCAATGTTACGTATTTGATGAGCGTATCGCTGTACCAGTAAACCAAAAAGAGCACGTTATCGTTGGTAAAGATCATTTTACAGGTGAACCTTGCGAGCGCTATGTAAACTGTGCAAACCCTGAATGTAACAAGAAAATTTTATGTTCTGAAGAAAGTGAAGCAAAACATTTACGTGCATGTTCTCATGAATGTCGTGTACACCCACGTAACCGTTACATCGTGCAACACGAATTAACAGAAGAGCAAGTAGCTGCTACATTAGAAAAAATCGAAGCAGGTAAGTAAGCATAATAGAAAACAGATGGTAGCATCGTGCTGCCATCTGTTTTTTAGTTACTTTGTACTTTCCTTCTCTTTCACAGCAGAAAGTACAGTTTGTTTTACCCATGCTTTTCTTCGTTTATGTTGTACACTCCATTGGTATAAACTTTGTATACCTAAAATAAGTGAAATGACTATGCCACTAATCGCTATTAATAGAGCAAAAAATTCAAAAGGCGATGATATTTTGTTTGAGTCGGTGTTTCTTAAAAGATCAATCATAGTAAACCCTAACATTTGGCCTACAACAGAATAGAGCGTTAAAATTAATAATAAGAGGCTATCTTTTTTTGAAGCAACATTTTCTTGATATTTAAATAAACTATCGAGATTTTGTTTCGCGTTCGTGTACAGTACTTCAATGTTAAAAAGTTTTCTTAGACGAAAGAAAATATCTTCACTTTGTGATTGGGATACTAATTCTAAAGAAAAATAATTAGCTGTAAACGAATTTATTGAATAAATTAATTTCTCTATCTCATTTGTATCTTGTTCAATATTTAGTTCAGCATAAGCGTTTGCCATCTTTAATAAAACAACTTTATGAAATAAATTTAATAATAAAGCGTAATAAAACTCCCCGTACATTTGACTAGCAAGTTTAGTGACTGCTTGTTCACCTTCATTTGTAATACATGTGAAAATATGTTCTTCCATAATAAAGTAACGGTTAGGAGCCCATCTTTGATAAGAATGTTTTGTTAAATAATCGTGAATATAAGGAACATTATTTGCACTAATATATGGCTTACCATCATCTGATAATCCGGAAAGACTGGAAGCTCGATATACATCGATTATATGAAGGTCTGACTCTTTGTTTATGGATAATAGAGTTTGTACATACATTCGCTGGTCTTCAAAGAAAGGGAATGTTTGAAAGTAAGAACTCCGCAATCTCTTGTTCTCAAAGAAGTCTGTTAAACCATGAAATAAATCACCGAATATAAGTTTTTCTACTTGTGAATATTTTTTTCCATCACATTCAATACAAATAGTCTCAGTCGTATCACTTTTAGTTTCAAGTACACGGAAGCGAGCCGCGAATTCAATCGCTTCTGATAATGTCATGTTAGGAGCGGTTTTTATTTCTGTCCGAATTGTTAAGAACCCAAGCTCATAAGGACAAAGTGTTACATCAATAGAATGTATCTTGAATGGAACGGAAATAAGGTTAGTTGTTAAATGTCCATTTAAATTAAGGTCTTTAGAATAGCGCTGTAATCCTTTTTGATGTTCTGAATGAGGAAAGAGAATTTTATTTGTAAAGGAAAGATAGTATGCTTCCATATTTTGATGTGAAACTTGAAATTTCCCGTAATATGTATTTTCATCTTCAAGATGATCGAGTCGAAAAGGTCGAAAATCATTTTTTTGTAAGAAAGGGAACATATTTTGTTCATATCCAGTTTTAAACGAAAACGGGAATATAAATTGAAATATAGCTGTTGTTACATCTTTTTCCTCGATTGTTTGTATTGCCTCCATTTACATTGTTTCCTTTCCGTATAAGCTATAGAAACAACATGCCCAATTTTTCTTGAAAATAACCTCTCTTGTTCATTAGATTAAGAATGAAAATTCAGCTTATTTAACAAGGGACATGTATAATGTTATGTATACTAAAATTAGTATAATTGTGTTAGAAAAAGGGGGATGTTGTATGCGTATTTTAGTATTAGGAGCTGGGGGCGTTGGCGGATTTTTCGGTGGCCGATTAGTAGAAAAGGGAGAAGATGTTACATTTCTCGTTCGCAGCAAAAGAAAACAGCAATTAGAAGAAAAAGGCCTTGTTATTCGTAGTGTTAATGGAGATTTTTCATTTCAACCGAAATTGGTAACGAAAGAAGATAGAACGACTCCATTTGATGTGATTTTATTTTCAACAAAAGCGTATCATTTACACGAGGCGACCATAGATTTAAAGCCGTTTGTAGGTAAAAATACTGTAATAATCCCATTGTTAAATGGTATCGCTCATTTATCACTATTACAAAAGGAATTCGGTGAAGAGAAAGTAATTGGCGGTCTATGCTTTATCGAGACGACATTAAACGATCAGGGAGAAATTGTACAAACGAGTGCTGCCAACAGACTTGTATTTGGAGAAATTAAGTCTCAAGATTCAGAGAGAATCAATCATATTTCCAAAGCATTTGCAGGTACGAAATCTAGTTTTGTTTTAAGTGAAAATATTACGCAAGATATGTGGCATAAATATTTATTTATTACTGTAATGTCAGGTGTGACAACATTAATGCGTGCACCAATAGGACCGATTCGCGAAAGCGAAGGTGGACGCGATTTTATCCAAAACTTATTTGAAGAATCTGTGCAAATCATGAGGGCATTAGGAGCTCCGGTAAAGGAGAACATTGTTGAGGAACATATGAAAACAATTGATAAAATTTCGTATGATATGAAGTCATCGATGCAGCGTGATATGGAAAAAGGTTCGTCCATTGAAGCGAAGTACTTACAAGGATATTTACTGGATTTAGCAGAGCAATTTTCTAAAGAAGCACCATTATTAGGAGCAGTATATCAAAATTTAAAAGTGTATGAAGAAATGGTCTTTAACAAATCGGCAATAGAATTGGATGTATGAAAAAATAAAAAAGAAAGCAATATATAAATGTATTGCTTTCTTTTTTATTTTTTATGACAAATTATTTATTTCTTTTAACTCTTTCTGTCAAGTTTATTTCTTGTTCGCGTTTCCCATACAACTGATTAATTTCATTTGCTAATGCATCTAAATAGGAATCGGAAAAAATAGGCTTCTTTTCTTTAGACATACGGGTCTCCTTTGTGGATTTTTAGTATTCATTATGTATATTTTTCGGTGGATTATGCGCAATCGTTTTAATTTTTTTCTTTTTTAAAATTTTTGTTTACTTTTTGAAAATAAAGGAGTATTATAATCCACAGTTTCAATTTTCTAAATCGCTGAAGCCGCATGGTGCGGGGAACCCGTTCTTATGGATTAGTACATAATCCAATGGGGTGAATCCTTGAAAAAGGTAGGGCTACTCATAGGCCCGAATCCGACAGCTAACCTCGTAAGCGTTATATTGAGAAGGAAGGTGGAGCTTGTGCGACAAAAAAAATAATGTCTACAAGTCTATTTCGTTATGGCTTGTAGACATTTTTTGTTTTCTGAAGAAATAGTTTATCCGCTGTAATTAGCAGAAAAATTCGTGCAAAATTATTGGAGAGTGGACAGCGTTGGTTTCATCTATCAAAAGGTTTTTAATTGGAAGGCCGTTAAAATCAACTGAGTTAGGAGAGCAAAAACTTAATAAAACAAAGGCGCTAGCCATTTTATCTTCTGACGCATTGTCATCGGTCGCATACGGACCAGAGCAAATATTAATTGCACTAGCAGGCCTTGGAGCGGTAGCTTATTGGTATTCCATTCCGATTGCAATTGGGGTATTAGTATTATTGACAGCTCTTATTTTATCTTATCGACAAATTATTTTTGCTTACCCTCATGGCGGCGGAGCATATGTTGTATCAAAAGAGAATTTAGGGATGAATCCAGGCTTAATAGCAGGAGGATCTTTATTAGTTGATTACATTTTAACGGTTGCAGTAAGTGTATCTGCGGGTACAGATGCGCTCACATCTGCTTTTCCTAGCTTACATGCACATAATGTAATCATTGCGATTATATTTGTCATATTGATTACCATCTTAAATTTAAGAGGCGTAACGGAATCAGCTTCCGTTTTAGCATATCCTGTTTATTTATTCGTTTTAGCACTATTTATATTAATTGGTGTAGGGATATACAATATTTTAACGGGACACGTTTCGCAGGCTTTGCATTCGCCAATTGGAACGCCAGTTGCAGGAATTAGTTTGTTCTTACTGTTACGAGCATTTGCTTCAGGAAGCTCTGCTTTAACGGGTGTTGAGGCGATATCTAACGCAATTCCAAACTTTAAAGATCCTGCACCTAACAATGCAGCGAAAACATTGCTTGCAATGGGTGCATTACTTGCAGTTTTATTTTCTGGAATTGTCTTTTTAGCTTATTATTACGGAATTAATCCAAGTAAGGAAGTAACAGTCGTTTCACAAATTGCTGAACAAACTTTTGGACGTAATTTCATGTACTATTTCATACAAGGTACAACAGCTTTAATATTAATTCTTGCGGCTAACACAGGTTATTCTGCATTTCCACTATTAGCGGTTAATCTTGCAAAAGATAAGTTCATACCGAGAATGTTTACGATTAGAGGAGACCGCCTAGGTTATTCAAACGGTATTATTATACTTGGGATTTCTTCGATTATTTTAATTGTAGCTTTTCAGGGGAAAACAGAACACTTGATTCCGCTATATGCAGTAGGGGTATTTATTCCGTTTACACTTTCTCAAACTGGAATGGTACTAAAATGGCTTCGTGAAAAGCCTGAAGGATGGGCTTTAAGATTAACGGTTAATTTAATTGGTGCAGTCATTAGTTTTATCGTTATGAGCATGTTCTTTTTAACTAAGTTCGCACAAGTTTGGTCAATCCTTATTTTCTTACCTTTCATTATCTTCTTGTTCCATCGAATTAAGAAGCATTATGATGCAGTGGGCGATCAATTAAGTTTAAAAACTTGTGAACCACTTGTTCCGATTGAAGGGAATGTAATTGTCGTTCCTGTAGCAGGTATGACTCATGTAGTAGAAAATTCACTGAACTATGCTAAGGCTCTTTCTGCAGATCAAGTTATCGCTGTATATGTTGCTTTTGACAGAGAAGAGGAAAAGAAATTTGAAGAGAAATGGGAGAAGTGGCAACCTGAAGTAAGGCTTGTTACATTACATTCTCATTATAGAAGCATTATTCAGCCGCTTACAAAATTTATTGACACAGTGCAATATAAAGCGAGTGAATCAAATTACCGAGTTACGGTCGTTATACCACAGTTTATTCCGAAAAAAGGTTGGCATAACATTCTTCATAATCAGTCTAGTTTACTCATTCGTGCGTATTTACTCTATAAAAGAAATGTTGTTATTACGACAGTACCGTATCATTTGAAAAAGTAAGGGGATTTTTAAAGGATAACTTCACGAAAGTGAAATTATCCTTTTTGTGTATATGCTATGCATAATTGCATATGGATTTAAAAAATATATTAGTATAATTTTAATGGTTATGAATATGTAGTGTTTCCTGTTGTGGTATATAGATAGTTTAATCGAGAAAGTGAATTGAATTTTATTTTGGGATAAGGACATGAGAGCTTGAAAATAAAGGGAATTAAAATACTTCTTTACGTTATATAAATAGCTGTGTTTAAATGACCTTACAGTACAAAACTTACATGAAAACAAAACGAAATTTCATACTTTCACACGTTAATTAGTTTAAAATGAATAATATTTTCATGTAATATATTCACTGTGTGAATGTGGAAATCGCAATAAAATAGAAAATTTATACAGTTTTATTCATACTAAGCACATATGAAAAGTTATGAAGTGTTTTATAACAATAAGTAAGTACTGTAGAAATAAAGTTTGAGAGAGGTGGTTCGTACATGACTCACAGTGAGAACGTTCTCTATTTTTAACCATCTCAAATCATTTGCAAGAAAATAGAATACTAAAATGCGATAGTAATAGTTTCTAATACATAGGAGGAGTTAAAGTGAAAAAGACTTTAATTACAGGGTTATTGGTTACAGCAGTATCTACGAGTTGCTTCGTTCCTGTAAGCGCTTACGCTAAGGAGGGGCAAACAGAAGTGAAAACAGTATATGCGCAAAATGTAATTGCTCCAAATACATTATCCAATTCAATTAGAATGTTAGGATCACAGTCACCGCTTATACAAGCATACGGATTAGTTATTTTGCAACAGCCAGACATTAAGGTAAACGCTATGAGTAGTTTAACGAATCATCAAAAATTTGCAAAAACGAATGTGCGAGAGTGGATTGATGAATATAATCCGAAGCTAATCGACTTAAATCAAGAAATGATGAGATACAGCACAAGATTTAATAGTTATTATAATAAGCTCTATGAACTAGCAGGAAAAGTAAATGAAGATGAACAGGCAAAAGCAGATTTTACAAACGCATATGGAAAATTACAATTGCAAGTCCAAAGCATTCAAGAGAGTATGGAGCAAGATTTATTAGAGTTAAATCGATTTAAAACGGTATTAGACAAAGATAGTAATAACTTATCAATTAAAGCTGATGAAGCAATAAAAACACTGCAAGGATCAAGTGGAGATATTGTGAAATTAAGAGAAGACATAAAAAGAATTCAAGGGGAAATTCAAGCTGAACTAACTACTATTTTGAATAGACCACAAGAAATTATTAAAGGTTCTATTAATATCGGTAAACAAGTATTTACAATCACAAATCAAACTGCACAAACGAAAACAATCGATTTTGTTTCTATCGGTACGTTAAGTAATGAAATTGTAAATGCAGCAGATAGTCAAACGAGGGAAGCAGCTCTTCGTATTCAGCAAAAACAAAAAGAGCTACTACCACTTATTCAAAAGTTATCACAAACTGAATCAGAGGCGACTCAAATCACATTCGTTGAAGATCAAGTAAGTAGCTTTACGGAACTGATTGATCGCCAAATCGCAACTTTAGAAACGTTATTAACGGATTGGAAAGTTTTAAATAATAATATGATCCAAATTCAAACGAATATTGAAGAAGGCACGTATACAGACAGTAGTTTACTTCAAAAACATTTCAATCAACTTAAAAAAGTAAGTGATGAAATGAATAAGCAAACAAATCAATTTGAAGATTACATTACAAACGTTGAAGTACATTAAACAGAAAAATAATTAGCGATATAGGGAGAGAAGAAAAATGACAAAAAAACCTTATAAAGTAATGGCTCTATCAGCACTTATGGCAGTATTTGCAGCAGGGAATATTATGCCGGCCCATACGTATGCAGCTGAAAGTACAGTGAAACAAGCTCCAGTTCATGCTGTAGCAAAAGCTTATAATGACTATGAGGAATACTCATTAGGACCAGAAGGCCTAAAAGATGCAATGGAAAGAACGGGTTCAAACGCTTTAGTAATGGATCTGTACGCTTTAACAATTATTAAACAAGGTAATGTTAACTTTGGTAATGTATCGTCTGTTGATGCGGCTTTAAAAGGGAAAGTGATTCAGCACCAGGATACAGCTAGAGGAAATGCGAAGCAATGGTTAGATGTATTAAAACCACAGCTTATTTCAACGAATCAAAATATTATTAATTACAATACGAAATTCCAAAACTATTATGATACTTTAGTCGCTGCGGTAGATGCAAAAGATAAAGCGACTCTTACGAAAGGTTTAACTAGATTATCAAGTAGTATTAATGAAAATAAAGCGCAAGTAGATCAGTTAGTAGAAGACTTGAAAAAATTCCGAAACAAAATGACGTCCGATACGCAAAACTTCAAAGGTGATGCAAATCAAATTACATCTATATTAGCTAGTCAAGATGCAGGAATCCCGCTTCTGCAAAATCAAATTACAACGTACAATGAAGCGATTAGTAAATATAATGCAATTATTATCGGTTCATCAGTTGCGACAGCTCTAGGGCCAATTGCAATTATCGGTGGTGCAGTAGTTATTGCTACAGGTGCAGGAACGCCGCTAGGAGTCGCGTTAATTGCAGGTGGTGCAGCAGCTGTAGGTGGTGGAACAGCTGGAATCGTATTAGCGAAGAAAGAGCTTGATAATGCACAGGCAGAAATTCAAAAGATAACAGGACAAGTTACAACTGCCCAATTAGAAGTGGCAGGACTAACGAACATTAAAACACAAACTGAGTATTTAACAAACACAATTGATACAGCAATTACAGCGTTGCAAAATATTTCAAACCAATGGTATACAATGGGATCGAAATATAATTCATTACTTCAAAATGTAGACTCTATTAGTCCAAACGACCTTGTTTTCATTAAGGAAGACTTGAATATAGCTAAAGATAGCTGGAAAAACATTAAAGACTATGCAGAAAAGATTTATGCTGAAGATATTAAAGTAGTAGATACGAAAAAAGCATAATTGAATAAGAATCGTAAGAGCGTTAAGTATTAATGAATGAGTTGAAGCTCCTGTTCAGTTGTGAGCAGGAGCTTTTGATATCCTTATAAAGAGAATAGGTGAAAAGTATGGAGAAAAGATTTTATAAGAAATGCCTTTTAACGATAATGATTGCTGGAGTGGCAACGAGTAATGCATTTCCTTTACATCCTTTCGCAGCAGAACAAAACATAAAAACATTACAAGAGAGTGCAAAAAATTATTCTCTCGGACCAGCAGGGCTCCAAGATGTAATGGCGCAAACGACATCGAGCATATTCGCAATGGATTCATATGCAAAATTAATTCAAAATCAACAAGAGACTGATTTGAGTAAAATAAGTTCAATTAATGGTAATTTAAGAGGGAATATGATTCAGCATCAAAAAGATGCAAAAATTAATGCGGCGTATTGGTTAAATAATATGAAGCCTCAAATTATGAAAACGGATCAAAATATTATTGATTACAACAATACTTTTCAAGCGTACTATAGTGACATGCTATTAGCGATTGATCAAAAAGATAGCGTAAAGTTAAAAGCAGATTTAGAAAAGTTGTATGCGGACATTTTAAAGAATCAAAATGAGGTAGATGTATTATTAGGGAATTTGAAAGCTTTTCGCGATAGAATGGCGAAAGACACAAATAGTTTTAAAGAGGATACAAATCAATTAACAGCGATTTTGGCAAGTACGAATGCTGGTATTCCAGCATTAGAGCAACAAATAAATACATATAATGATTCGATTAAAAAGAGTAATGATATGGTTATCGCTGGTGGTGTACTTTGCGTAGCGCTAATAACATGTCTTGCTGGCGGACCGATGATTGCGATTGCGAAAAAAGATATTGCAAATGCAGAACGAGAAATAGCCAGTTTAAAGAATAGAATTTCAGGAGCACAAGCAGAAGTGGCAATTTTGACAGATGTGAAAAATAAAACGACTAATATGACAGAAACAATTGATGCAGCAATTACAGCACTGCAAAACATATCAAATCAGTGGTATACGGTAGGTGCGAAATATAATAATTTACTACAAAACGTAAAAGGAATCAGTCCTGAAGAATTTACCTTTATAAAAGAAGATTTAAATACAGCGAAAGATAGCTGGAAGGATGTAAAAGATTATACAGAAAAATTACATGAAGGCGTGGCGAAATAAACAGCGGAGTAGTTCCACTGTTTATTTTTTTATCCCGTTTTTTGTGAGAGCCGATCTTGTAATTTTACCCATAAGTTTGCCGTGCATTTTATCAATGTAACTTTAGGATAATGTTTGGTCAAATTGATACTAATAAACTCGATAAACTCCTGATCACGCTTTTTATATTTAATATTTTAAGTAAAAAAGCTATACTATAGGCAAAACTAAAAATTGGAAAGGAAATACTAGAACATGGAAAATTATTTGTTATTTATCCTTACAGCAATCCTAATCATAATAATGCCTGGTCCCGGTTTTGCCTTAGTTACAAAAAACACTATCTCGCATGGTAAAAATGGTGGGATAAAGACCGTCTTAGGAACGGTATCTGGAATGATGATTCATACAATAATGGCTACACTAGGACTTTCTGCTATCCTAATGAAATTTGCTATGCTATTTACATTAATAAAATATGCTGGGGCTTTTTATTTAATTTACTTAGCTGTAAAGTCAATTAAAAGTGCCTTTTCTAAAAAAGAAGATATGTCAGGTTCAGTGGGAATGAACTCTAAGGATATTGGAACGATTAAAAGTTTTAGACAAGGATTTACCACGGCAATCTTAAATCCAAAAACTGCTGTATTTTTCCTTAGTTTTCTACCCCAATTTATTGTGAACAATCAAAGTCATCTCTTCCAATTTCTTTTGTTAGGACTCACATTTACGACTTTGACAGCAATATGGTATTTACTTTATATCTCACTAATACGTCAATTAAGAACTTTTTTAAGAAAAGAAAAAGTGAACCGTACAATAGAAGGTATTACTGGCGCAGTATTGTTAGTATTTGGAGTTAGGTTATTTTTCCAAAAATAAATATGTATATGAAAAGAGAAATAATCAATGGTGGTTATTTCTCTTATTCACTTATTCTAAAACTATCATTATAGATTTCTAGAGGTGAGATGATTTTTTGTTGGGTATTTATGTTACTATCACTGTAAAAATTGTGAAGAAATGTACTTAAACTAACGGGGCAGGATAGTTGAATAAGAATAAAAATATTTTTATAAGTTAAATTTATTGAATATCATAAAATATAACACATCAAGGTGGATGGAGAGCTACTATCGAAGGAGTGAGAACATCTGCTTCTGTAAGAGGAAAGGGTGTAGGTACTGAACTTATAAAATGGGCAATTCAACGTGCAGAAGAACGTGGTTGTCATTTGGTACAACTGACAACTGATAAAAAAAGACCAGATGCGTTAAGGTTTTATGAACGGTTAGGTTTTAAAGCAACGCACGAAGGTTTAAAGCTAAAGATTTAAAATAATCATAATCAATCTTTTTTATAAAAAACAGTTATTAAAAATAAAAGAAAGCTGTCATTTTGATCAATCTTTATTCAAAACGACAGCTTTTTATATACAGTAAAATCAAGGGTTTCGAGTAATTTATAATCAAACTTTTTTCTAAACCAACACTCGATGGCGATGTGGTGTTACCTCAAATATAATTATTTTATTTGAAGGTCTCATTTTAATTTTTTCAAATCTTTTCATAGGTTGATATACAAAGACGTGTAGTGATAAGCCTATAACTGCAGTAATGTTTAAAATAATACTTATAAGCATTAAAGACCATTCTATAACTGGAGAAAAGTATCCGTTCGTACTTAATGTAGAAGAACTTACATCTAGTATTAAAATAACTATTAGTAAAGGTAAGTTTTTAACCAATTTGAATCCCCTCTTTTAAGTGTAATATCTTTATATTGTTATATTGCGAAATAAATTATATAATTAATTATAAGATAGTTATCTATGAGAATTTAACTTGTTTTTTCGTTTTGGGGTGTTAAAAAATTCTTAAGTTGATGGGCATGGGATAGCACAACATGCCTATGAACTTAAGAACAGAAACTTACGCTTGAACATAATATCAAATTTAGATGAGCAAAGCTATTTCAAGTGAATAGAATCCACTCTTTAAGAATACATAAAATATATACATACAAGCTTAGCCTGATCACTACATCATTAGTGAAAGTAGGATTCTATAGATTTTGGAGGAAGAGATATGAAAAAAAAGGTTCTCCTGTTTACAGATTTGGGGATTGATGATGCGTTTGCTATACTGTACACCTTTTTTCGTAAAGACATTCAACTTGTAGGAATTGTAGCCGATTATGGAAATGTATCCAGAGAAAATGTAATAAGAAATATTAACTATTTGAAGTACATTGCGGGAAAAGAAGAGATACCTGTATTCCTTGGTGCTTCTGTACCGCTGACAGGTATATTGATTCAGTATTTCCCTGAGGTACATGGAAAAGTCGGATTAGGACCTATCATTCCCCCTGAAATTTCATATCCAGTGTATCCTTTAAATGATATTTATCAAATTATAGAATCAAATTTAGAAGATCTTACAATTATCAATTTAGGAAGACTTTCTTCGCTAGCTACGACTTTTGTGTTGAATTTAGAAACAATGCGAAACGTAAGAGAATGTATTTGCATGGGGGGAGCTTTTTTCTATCCAGGTAACGTAACTGCTGTGGCTGAAGCTAACTTTTACTCAGACCCTTATGCAGCAAACTTAATTCTGCAGCATGCAAAGAACTTGACAATTATTCCTTTAAATGTGACTCAACATGCGATTGTTACACCCGAAATGGTCCAGCAAATCGATGCATTTCATCGGAATACACAGGATCTTGCAGGACTCATCATCAAACCTATGTTAGACTATTATTATAAATTCTACTCTAAGTCTAATCCTGGTATAAGTGGAAGCCCTATGCATGATTTTGTAACAGTGTGGTATTTGCTGAATCAAGAGGCTGTTGGCCTTTCAAGAGTACCCATTAAAGTAATTCCTGATCAAGGAGAAGGATTTGGTCAAAGTATTGCAGACTTTCGTTTTGCTACTAATCCAGGCTATAAAACGCATAATGTAGCTTTTCAGCTTGATTATAAAAGATTCAAGAAGGATATTATGGAAACGTTTTTAAAGAAGAGAGTGTAACAGACTTTATTAACTTCAGATAATAGGGATTATGTGAATGAAATGCCACTTCACTTAACGTACAGGAATTCGACTTTTTTAGGTTAAAATTCGCTTAGCATATAAAACTTCCAAAATGTTGGCTGTATCCCATCACTATCAAGCTAACAAAACAAAATCCCCCTAAAATGAAAAAATCCGCTGACTTCTCAAAGTAATTAACTGTAGTGAAAGAAAATTTTTATTTTGGGGGTACATTAAAACTTTAGCTTGACGGGCAGGGGGTCTCGTCACATGCCTATCAAGCTAAGAAATTAGTTGTTCTCCAAAACGAAAAAATTAACTAAATCCCCATAAATAACTATAGGAAGATAAAAACACTGTAGCTTTCGAATAAAGTTTGATCAAAATTATGTAGTTGTTTGGTGATAATAAAATTGTTTCATTTATAATAAAATCATTTAAAAATTAATAGAGTTATTCAATTTATTCTGACGGTAATAATAAAGTAATTAAAAAGTGAAAATATTTGTTTGGAAAATACGGTTACTCATTTGCGATATTTACGTACCATGAAACAACTAATTACACTGTCTATAACTGAAATTCTCTTTGATTTCGAATGCTTTACAAACAAAAAAATAGCACGAATGTTCGTATTAAGGTATAATTATAAGTATCTTAAAATCAAAGGAGGTCTTGCCTTATGAGTCAAAGAATTTCCTACTATGATGTTGCACCTGATGGCATGAAAATTATGATGGATATGGAGAAGTACACTAAGAAATCTACAATTAATCGAATTACTAGAGAACTTATAAAGATTAGAGTCTCTCAAATTAACGGTTGTGCTTTCTGCATGGATATGCATACATTAGATGCCCGTAAGATAGGTGAAACCGAACAACGAATTTATTGCTTGAATGCTTGGAATGAATGTGATTTTTATACACCTGAAGAGAAAGTTGCTCTTGAACTATCTGAGCATATTACTCTAATTCCCACTAAAAGAGTTCCTGAAGACCTATATAAGCGAGTACGTGAACACTATGACGAGAAACAATATGTTGACCTTGTTCTGGTAATTAATCAAATCAACAGTTGGAATAGAATTTCTATTGCAATGGGAAATACAGCAACTAAAAAATAATTGCTCTCAACGAACGGTAAATAAGAATAAAATTAAAGATGTTTAAAAATCACAATACAATTGTTTCATTTTTCTTTATTACGCAGTTATCATAAACTGTAACATAACCAAATTTTTGAAATTTATTGGTTCATCCTTTATAGCTTTTATAATAATATTATCTTGAAACACGAAGGGACTGAACTATGCGCAGATATCAATATCTTGACCCCAAAATAAAAACATAATGGAGGTAAAAATATTGATTACAGAACTACAAACCGAAAGATTAGTTTTAAGAAAAATGAAAGTATCAGACTCAGCTAGCATGTTTACAATTTGGGCGGATCCAGAAGTTACAAAATTTATGAATATCAATAGTTTTACTGATGAAAGCCAAGCGGTAGATATGATTGAAATGCTTGATAAGTTATCTCGGGAAAACAGAGCTATTCGTTATTCAATAATTGAATTAGAATCAAATGAAATTATCGGTTCTTGTGGTTATAATTCATTTGATTTCAAAAACGCCAAAGCAGAAATTGGTTACGATATTAGTAAAGCTTTTTGGGGTAAGGGGTATGCGCCAGAAGCCATTCTCTCTTTAATGGATTATGCGTTTAGTACTTTAGAATTCAATAGAATAGAAGCAAAAGTTGAATCTGAAAACATCAATTCAATAAAAGTCTTACAAAAGTTAAACTTTACATTCGAAGGGACAATGAGAAAGTGTGAAAAATCTAATGAAAAGTTTATTGATCTAAGTATTTATTCAAAATTAATAACAGATTAACTTATATTACTTAGCCTACATTCCTTAAAATGTAGACTATTAAATACCCTCGAAGCATCCTTAATTGCTATTAATTGAAAGTGAGGGCTACGGCTCTCTTTTTTAATTCACAATTTCTAGTACAATTGAAATAATTAAGAAACGTATAGAGTAATCCGTCCGATCTTAACCACTGAAGAAAAATTAACAGAGGAAGAGATCATGAACTTTGCTGTTGAAATGAGGGAAAAGAAATAGAAGGACACAACTATATAATAAGAAAAATCTAGAAGATACGTAATATTTAAAAATGAACCGTCTCATAAAGAACATGTAGTAATTTCTACGTGTTCTTTTTTAATAAAAATGAAAGTAAACTGTTAAATAAAAATTTACTTTCAATGTCATATAAGAAGAACAAAAAATAAGTCGTCTTTTGCTCTTAACAGGGTCTTACCAGCAGCATCCGTTACTTTAGAAACACTCCTATGAGATATAATTATTGATGGTACTTTTTAGGTGATATACTGGAGGTAGATTACTCATCTAATGATGAAGGGAGGTTTACGCGTATGGAAGTAACATTTACAGTAAGTAAATGGGATGAAAAGCCAGTCAATGACACTAGAAAAGATTTCCCTATTAATATTGCCCATGTCGAATATGATATTGACGGTGAATTAAAAGGAAAAGCTTTTGTTGAATATTTATTATATTATTTAGAATCAACTATAGATGATGGTCACTTGGCTACTGCTAAAATTTCTGGATTTTTACATTTCGAAGGAATTTATAAGGGAAAACGAGGGACATTTATAGCTATAGAGCAAGGGATATTTGATAAAGGAAATCTAGATTCCCCTGCAACAATCATCAAAGCTACTGGTGAATTAGAAAGCCTGAAAGGGTCCTATAATTATAAGTTTACAGGTCAAACCAGTAAAATGATTCTAGACTTTGAATTCTAACAAAATATCTTATAATTTAGCAAAAAGGCCATCCACTGTAATACCAGGAATGTCCTTTTTTAAACTAAATTATACCGAAAAACAAGACTCGAAATTTTCAATGGGAGGAAATGATATGAGGATCACGATACAAGAATATGTGGTCAATGAAATAGATTCAGGACCATATGGAATAACCGTAGGAAAAGACGGAGCATTGTGGTTTACGGAACAGAAAGGGAATCGAATTGGTAGAATAAATGCTACTGGTGAAATAAATTCTTTTCCCATTCCGACAGCAAATGCAGGAGCTATGTCAATTATCTCGGACCAGACCGGTGACTTATGGTTTACGGAATATAACTCAAGCAAGATCGGTAAAATGTCGATGAACGGTCTTTTTGAAGAATATGTACTCCCTACAACGAACGCTGCACCTTTTGGCATAACGGAAGGCCCAGATGGAGCAATATGGTTTACAGAAATGAATAATGGTAGGATCGGAAGAATAACAAAGTCAGGGGAAATCACCGAGTTTGAATTGCCTAACTCCAAATCATTTCCCTCTTTTATTACTCTGGGATCAGACGGTGCATTATGGTTTACACAGAATCAGAACAATAGGATTGGGAGAATAACCACTAAAGGTGAGGTCAAAGAATATCCAATCCCAACACCCAACTCCGGGCCAGTTGGAATTACGAGCGGCCCAGATGGAGCAATATGGTTTGTGCAAATCATAGGCAATAAAATTGGTAGAATTACGTTCGAAGGTGAGATCAAAGAATTTGTTATACCGACGCCGAACGCTCGTCCTCATGCCATAATACCTGGGAAGAACAGAGATCTTTGGTTCACAGAATGGGGAGGTAACCAAATCAGCCGTATTACAGTTGAAGGAGTTATTACGGAATATACGATACCTACAAATAATGCAGAGCCACATGGTATCACGTTTTGTCCGGATGGCGATCTTTGGTTCGCTGAAGAGTGTAATCAAATTGGACGTCTAACAATCATTACGTAATAGGGATATCATCCATCGCTATCAAGCTCAGAAAAGTAAATATTCCATCACCATCAAGTTAAGAATTTGGTTGCTCCCCAAAACGAAAAAATGTGCTTTTTTGTTACAAGTAGCACAAAATTTCGTTCTGGGGGTACTATAAAATTTTAGCTTGATGGCGATGGGGTCTCGCCATCAAAACGTGAATTTCGCACGCTAAGGAATTTCTATGTTAAAAAACTTGGCTTTACCGTACGTTAAGGAAGTTCCATAAACGATATTTAATGTTTGTTATTGTTACTACAGAAAGAACAAAAAGAATGAATTAAATATGAATCGATTTATCCCGCTATTTGCGGGCAGTAAGACTCCCACCTCAAAATTCGGCGAATACGAGGGAGTTAGGTGGGAGTCGGACTGCCCGTAAAAGCCCGATTGGTGAGGGCTAATAATCAGTGGGGGATGAACAAAACCCCCACTGATTAAAGTTTCACTTTATCTGATTCAAGATCATTTGTATCGAGTGTATGAAGCTGAAAAATAAAAGTTTCATTGTAAATCCTAAGTGGAGTAGAAGTTTAGGTTGATAAATAAGGGAGTCGAATTTTTTTGCATAAAGCTGTATAATGCTTGTAACGAAAGGGAAATACAGGAAAGGGTTTGTAATGAGTTACTATGGATAAGGATAAACAACAATTAAGCGTTGAAGTTGCAAGATTATATTATCAATCAGATTATAGTCAGCAAGAAATTGCTAACAAATTAAATATCTCAAGACCGACAATCTCTAGATTATTAAAGTACGCGAAAGAAAAAGGATTTGTTCAAATTAGTATAGCGGATCCATTTGCTGATTTAGATAACGTCGGGAACTTACTTAAAGAAAAGTACAACTTGTTAGAGGCGCATGTTGTATTTTCTCCAGTGCCAGAATATGCAACGATTACGGAGTATATTAGTAAATATGCAGCTGAGTATATGGAAAAGACAGTGAAAACTGGTGATATCGTTGGTGTAAGCTGGGGAATGACGATGTATGAAATCGCTAGAAAAATCGTACCGCAACATGTGAAAGGTGTAGAGGTTGTCCAGTTAAAAGGTGGCATTAGTCACTCAAGTGTAAATACATATGCGAATGAAACGATCGCGTTATTTGCAGATGCTTTTCAAACGACGCCAAGAAATCTACCTCTTCCAGTTATATTTGATAATGCGGTGACAAAAGAATTAGTGGAGCAGGATCGACATATTCATCACATTATTGAAATGGGAAAACAAGCGAATATTGCAATTTTTACTGTCGGAACAGTGCGTGATGAAGCGTTATTATTCCGATTAGGATATTTAGATAAGGATGAAACGAACATTTTGAAAGAACAAGCTGTCGGTGACATTTGTTCACGTTTCTTTGATGGAGACGGAAATATTAGTAGCGAAGAAATTAATAAGCGTACAATTGGAATTGAGTTAGAAGAGTTAAAGTTAAAGAAACGTTCTATTTTAGTTGCAGGTGGTAATAGAAAAATAAAAGCAATTGACGGTGCGTTACGTGGCGGGTATGCAAATGTACTAATTATAGATCAGCATACAGCGAAAGAATTGTTACATTATCAAAAAGGTTAGAAATAAAAGGCTTTCTCAAAATATTAATTTTGAGAAAGCCTTTTATTTTTAGTATGAATAAATCAATGTGTAGTACCTTGTAAAGTATTTGTAAGGAACGCTCTTTGATTGATCTCCTTTTTCAAAAATTAGTGAGTTAGCCATAATATCTCTATCTACAAAACTCCAGCCATCTTGCTCCATCATATCGATAAAAGGTTCCATTTTTCCGCGCTTTACTAAGTAGGGGTATTGATTATCTATCGGTTCTACTTCCACCATTTCTTTATCTTGAATAACCATCTTAGACATAGCTAAAGCAAATGGAACTGGGTTTCCTTCTTGGAAAATAACATCCCTTTTATAAAAAATAAATATGGATAGTGAGGTGCATACTAGCAATGTGAATATAAAGAATTTTGACTTAAACAAGTGTTTCACATCCTTTATTTACAAGCTTATACTACTTTCAATGTATTACTAGAAATTCCCTTCTAAAAAAGAATGAACAAAAGTTCAAAAGTGTATTTACATTTGTTCAACTAAGGGTTAGAATGAAGTTGTTAAAAGATATGAGGAGTGAAGATAATGAACATTGCAAAGTTAATTGATCATACAATTTTAAAACCAAATTCTACAAAAGAAGATGTTATGAAAGTAATCGAAGAGGCAAAGCAATACAAATTTGCTTCAGTTTGTATTAATCCTACATGGGTAAAGCTAGCTGCTGAAGAATTAGCTGGACATGATGTAGACGTTTGTACTGTAATCGGTTTCCCATTAGGAGCAAGCACTACTGAAACAAAAGCATTCGAAACAAAAGATGCTATCGCAAAAGGTGCAACTGAAGTTGATATGGTAATCAACGTAGGTGCTTTAAAAGATGGCGACAATGAGTTCGTTGAAAAAGACATTTATGAAGTAGTACAAGCAGCAAAAGGAAAAGCTCTTGTAAAAGTAATCATTGAAACTTGCCTTCTAACAGATGAAGAAAAAGTTCGTGCTTGTGAATTATCAGTAAAAGCTGGCGCTGATTTCGTAAAAACTTCAACTGGATTCTCAACTGGCGGAGCAACTGCAGAAGATATCGCATTAATGCGTAAAACAGTTGGACCAAACGTTGGCGTGAAAGCATCTGGCGGCGTTCGTACACGTGAAGATGCAGACAAAATGGTAGAGGCTGGAGCTTCTCGCGTTGGAGCAAGTGCTAGTGTTGCAATCGTATTAAATGATGCAAAAGGTGCTACAGATAATTACTAATTAATAAAGTGTGAAAAGCAATAGATACACGTTTAAAGTAAAGTGTATCTATTGCTTTAACAATTGAAAAGAATGTAAGCGGATACGAATGGGAGGAGACGGCTTATGAAATACTTAATCGGTGTTTTAGGCCTCGTATTGATTTTAGGTATCGCTTGGCTTGCTAGTAATGATAGAAAGAAAGTCAAATATCGCCCAATCATAACGATGGTTATATTACAATTCATTTTGGGGTTTTTATTATTAAATACAAGCGTAGGGAATATATTAATTAGCGGAATAGCAGATGGTTTTGGAGAATTATTAAAATATGCCGCTGATGGTGTGAATTTCGTATTTGGTGGATTAGTAAATCAAAAAGAGTTTTCATTCTTTTTAAGTGTATTAATGCCAATCGTATTTATATCAGCTTTAATAGGTATTTTGCAACACATTAAAGTATTACCTATTATTGTGAAATCTATCGGTCTAGTATTAAGTAAAGTAAATGGGATGGGGAAACTCGAATCATATAACGCGGTAGCTTCTGCGATTTTAGGACAATCTGAAGTGTTTATTTCAGTTAAGAAACAACTAGGATTATTGCCAGAGAAAAGAATGTATACATTATGTGCATCTGCAATGTCTACAGTATCTATGTCTATCGTTGGATCATATATGGTGTTATTAAAACCGCAATATGTTGTAACCGCTTTAGTGCTTAACTTATTCGGTGGCTTCATTATTGCTTCTATCATTAACCCGTATGAAGTTACTGAAGAAGAAGATATGTTAGAAGTACAAGAAGAAGAGAAAAAGACATTCTTTGAAGTATTAGGGGAATACATTATAGATGGATTTAAAGTTGCGATTACAGTGGCAGCTATGTTAATTGGTTTCGTTGCTCTTATCGCATTCATTAATGCAGTATTTAAAGGTGTAATCGGTATCTCATTCCAAGAAATTCTTGGTTATGTATTTGCACCATTTGCATTTATTATGGGTGTTCCATGGCATGAAGCAGTTAACGCAGGGAATATTATGGCGACAAAACTTGTATCAAATGAATTTGTTGCGATGACAGATTTAGCACAAGGAAACTTTAATTTCTCAGATAGAACGACAGCGATTATATCTGTATTCTTAGTTTCATTTGCAAACTTCTCTTCAATCGGGATTATTGCAGGGGCAGTTAAGAGCTTAAATGAAAAACAAGGGAATGTAGTCGCAAGATTCGGTTTGAAATTACTTTTCGGTGCAACATTAGTAAGTTTCTTATCAGCAACAATCGTTGGCTTATTATTTTAACAGATTCATATAATATAAAAAGGAATGGTGATTGTAATGAGAATGGTAGATATTATTGCGAAAAAACGTGATGGAAAAGAATTAACAACTGAAGAAATTAATTTCTTTATTAACGGTTATACAGACGGAAGTATTCCTGACTATCAAGCGAGTGCACTTGCAATGGCAATTTTCTTTAAAGATATGACGGATCGTGAACGTGCAGATTTAACGATGGCAATGGTTGAGTCTGGAGAAACAATTGACTTATCAGCAATTGAAGGCATTAAAGTAGATAAGCATTCAACTGGCGGTGTTGGTGATACAACAACATTAGTATTAGGACCATTAGTCGCTGCTTTAGATGTACCAGTAGCAAAAATGTCTGGTCGTGGTTTAGGACATACGGGCGGGACAATTGATAAATTAGAAGCGGTAGAAGGATTCCACGTTGAAATTACGAAAGAACAGTTCATTGATATTGTAAACCGTGACAAAGTGGCTGTTATCGGACAGACAGGAAACTTAACACCTGCTGATAAAAAGATTTATGCATTACGTGATGTAACAGGAACAGTAAATTCAATTCCTCTAATTGCAAGTTCAATTATGAGTAAAAAAATTGCAGCTGGTGCTGATGCAATCGTACTTGATGTAAAAACAGGTGCTGGTGCATTTATGAAAACCGAAGAAGATGCAAAAGAATTAGCTCATGCAATGGTACGTATCGGAAATAATGTTGGACGTCAAACGATGGCAGTAATTTCAGATATGTCACAACCTCTTGGTTTTGCGATTGGTAACGCTCTAGAAGTGAAGGAAGCAATTGATACTTTAAAAGGCGAAGGTCCAGAAGATTTAACAGAATTAGTACTTGTATTAGGAGGCCAAATGGTCGTACTTGCGAAAAAAGCAAATACATTAGAAGAAGCTCGTGAAATGCTAATTGAAGTGATGAAAAATGGAAAAGCAACTGAGAAATTTAAAGAGTTCTTAAGCAACCAAGGCGGAGACAGCTCGATTGTAGACAATCCAGAAAAAATGCCACAAGCGAAGTATGTAATTGATGTACCTGCAAAAACTTCAGGTGTGATTTCAAACATTGTTGCAGATGAAATCGGTATCGCAGCTATGTTATTAGGTGCAGGTCGTGCGACAAAAGAAGATGAAATCGATTTAGCGGTAGGATTAATGTTACGTAAAAAAGTTGGCGATGCAGTAAAAGAAGGCGAGCCGTTCGTAACGATCTATGCAAATCGCGAAAATGTAGAAGATGTAAAAGCAAAAATCTATGAGAACATTTCTATCGCTGAAACAGCAGTGGCTCCTAAATTAGTTCATACAGTTATTACTGACTAATCATAATTACATTTACTTTGAGGAGGAAATAATATGGATAAGAAAAAATATATCGAAGAAGCAAATAAGATGTTATCGAAAGCGTATATTCCGTATTCTAAATTTCCTGTTGGTGCAGCGCTAGTTACGAAAGAAGGTAAAATTTATACTGGTTGTAATATAGAAAATGCTTCTTACGGTTTATGTAACTGTGCAGAAAGAACAGCGATCTTTAAAGCAGTATCAGAAGGTGAGCGCGATTTTAGTTACTTAGTCATTACAGGCGAAACAGACGGACCGATTTCACCATGTGGTGCATGTAGACAAGTTATTGCTGAATTTTGTGATCCGAAAATGCCTGTATTACTAACGAATGTAAAAGGTGATGAAAAAGAAGTGACTGTGGAACAGTTACTGCCAGGTGCTTTCTCAATTGAAGATTTAAAATAAGTTAAAAGGCCATTCCACAATTAATAGTTGTGGAATGGCCTTTTTTATTTTCAATAATAGAATGTAATAATCTGTTCATATTCCGTTCATAAACTTTGCGTAAAATGATTGCAGTGAATATGGAAAGTGACGATATAAATTGTCGTTCTACAGCAGGAGGAATATGATGAAGAAATTATATAATGCAGCATTCATTTACTTAATTATTGGTTTATTATCAGGTGTATTTGCAAGAGAGTATACGAAAGCGCAAGGCATTAAAGGATCCACTATGTTGCAATTAGTGCATACACACGTATTAGTGCTCGGCTTTGTATTCTTTTTGGTCGCTTTAGCTCTATTTAAAGTATTTAATGTCCGTGAAACAAAAAGTTTTCGTGCGTGGTTTGTTGTTTATAATGTAGGATTAATTTTTACTATTGCTACAATGGTATTTAGAGGTATTCTACAAGTAAATGGAACTGACTTTAATGGTTTAAGCCATATGGCTGGTTTAGGTCATGTCATTATAAGTGTTGGGCTCGTTTGGTTTATGATTTTGCTCAAAAAATCTTTTAAATAGATAGGAGTGGAGAGTATGAGTTTAGCACTTTTATCAAGTATAGTAGCGGTTTGTATGGCCGTTGGAGTTATGTTTCTTCGCTTTAAGTCAGCGAAAAAACCGGTAACGAAAAAGAAAATTATATTACCGCCAATTTTTATGAGCACTGGTGCAATGATGTACTTCTTACCAGAGTTTCGATTAACGTCTTTAGAAATAGTAGAGGCAATTAGCGTAGGACTTATTTTCTCTATATTTCTTATTAAAACATCTAAGTTCGAAATAAGAGGCGAAGACATATATATGAAACCATCAAAAGCGTTCATATTTATTTTAGTTGGTTTATTAGCTATTCGGGTAGCATTGAAATCATATTTAAGTCAGTCGATTGATTTAACCCAATTAAGTGGAATGTTTTTCTTACTCGCTTTTGCGATGATTGTATCGTGGAGAATTGCGATGTATCGCTCGTTTACTAAATTAGAAAAGACAATAAAAAGAGCTGGAATTTCTATATAGGAATTTCAGCTCTTTTTATGTTTTATACGATTGTTTTTTTAGCTTTGATTTCATTTGCTTAATTTTAAACGGATTTGAGCATCTTGTAATGCAACTGGTGTAACGTTAAGACCATTTTGATCAACGATTTTTGTGTTTAATAAAATGGAATCTAAGCTCCCGCGAAATGTTTTTGTATAGTTTTGACGCAACATTTGTTGTTCTTGTTTTTCATCAACTGTTAATCCAGATGTTCTTTCTTTTTTTGATAATTCGTTAATACGGAATAAAATGTTTTTCATTTGTTTTCACCTCTAGTTAGATTTAATTACATTAGTTACTTACTAATGTATAGTTATTGTAACGTATCTTTTAATAAGTGTCAATGCCTGTAAACATGCCTTGTTTTGTAAGTGTATGTGGTGATAAAGAATGAAAAAACTACAAATACTTGAAATAGAAAAGATGTTAATATACAATACCTAAGTAGGGTATATAGGGTATTGTTTTACTTTATGAGAGTAATAAGCAAAAAGGAGTATGTAATAATGAATTCAGTAATTTCAAGGAAAGAAACAATCATATCATATAGCATTGCAATTCTATTTATATTAGCGATGGTTACAGCTGGTGTACTATTAGATGATCCAGAAGTAATTTTGCCGGAAATAGCTGCGATGGCAATAGCTTTATGGGTATATCGTGAGCCGGGATGGCTAAGACAACCAGAAAAAATCTTTATTGCGCCGTCAATAACAGCTGTTATTGGTTTTGCAGTGAATCAAATGGATATTTCCTATATAGGAAAAGTTAGCTTAACACTTATATTAATGATGTTGTTTTTACGTGTTATTCAATCCAATTTAGCACCATCTATTGCGACAGGTTTATTACCATTAGTAACAAATGCGACGGAATGGTCATTTGTTATCTCAGTCTTCGTTTTGACATTTATTTTAATGATTGGTGTTCTTATTTTTAAATTGAATAACGGTATTGAGAGAAAAGTTAAAATCCAATATAAATATATGGTTGTATTTCTATTTTTAAATTTTGTATGGATCAGTTTATGTTGGATAACTGGTTATGAACAATTAGCGGTTATTCCGCCAATTCTAGTCGTTGTGTATGAAGCACTTCAAAAACCGATGTACAATGAAAAAATGGCATTTAAACAAATACTAGTATTAACTACATCAGCAACTGTTGGAACGTTATTGTACTTTGCGATGGATTCATGGATTGTAGTTACTTTATTAAATATGATATTAATGCTAATTTTATTAAAAATCGTTGGAGTACGTATTCCAGCAGCTTATGCATTTCCATTACTTCCGCTCGTATTTCCTGATGAAATGATAAAAATGTTACTTGTAGGCTCATTCATTGCGGGGGTATTCTTATTTGGGGCAGTACTACTGTATAAAAAGTGGGAGATGAAGAAAAAGGGAACGCAAATGTAGAGAGGAAAATACAATCCCTAGTTAGCATAATAAATAGACACCCGCGGGTGTCTATTTTCATTAAATGAAATTTAGCTTAACTCATTTAAGCAATTCACAAGTTCTGTTGTTTTAGAAAAGAATGGTGAATGATCAGCTTCCAAAGTAATTATTTTTGTGCAAGTAGTTTCTGTATGCATTCGGCGCTGAAAATCAATCGGAATCGCTCTATCTAGAGTTGTTTCGATATAAATACGATTTACAGTTCCAAAGTTCTCTTCTGATATTTTCAGCTCTTTTTGGAACGGTCCTAGTGGTTGAGGACGCATTTGATTAAAAGATGCTCCTTTAATAGAACCGTCTTCTGTAGCATTTAAAAATGTTTGTTCAATCAACTCTGGTATAAGTTCTGCGGTCATGTCATTCTCATTTATAGAGAATTGTGGGCCAGCTTCTCCGTCTAACTTACTACCAAGACTTTCTCCATTTTGTGGCAAGAATGCACAAAGATATACTAATTTATCGATTTTATTTGGTATAAGCTCAGCGGTTTGAGTGATCACAATTCCCCCCATACTATGTCCAACAAGAATAACTTTTTCATTTTGTTGATTTATAATAGTTGTTACTGCATTAACATAGGAATCTAATGTTATATTTTGTGATGGAGTTGTATCTTTCCCACTTCCAGGTAAGTCTAGTGTAATAACTGTATGTCCGAAAGCCTCTAGTTGAGGTTTTACTAAATCCCATGCCCATTCACCTTGCCATGCTCCATGTACTAAAACGTAAGTACTCATTTAATCAACACTCCTCTAATGTTTATATGTTTATTTTTTCGTAATATTGATGATGTATAATTAGTGTATATGAAGTGGGTTGATAAATATAATGAAGCTTATTTATAGATGATATAAATAACTTTTATATAAGGAGAACAGAATGAACGTTTTTGATTTTAAAGTTTTTAAATACGTGGCTCGTTTGAACAGCATTAGTTTAGCAGCTAAGGAGTTACATATGACACAGCCGGCTATAACTCATATCGTAAACAAATTAGAGAAACGATATGCTATAACATTATTTGATCGCTCTAGACAAGGAACTGTTTTAACTGAAAATGGAAAAGAATTTTTAGTTTGTGTAGATCGACTTCTAATGGAGTATGAAAACCTTGAAGAAACAGCTTTACAATTAAAAAATAATAACTTGTATAAGATTGTATTAGCTACATATCCTTCAGTTACTGTATATTGTTTGGCGGAGTGTATCGAACTAGGTAATTTTGATCAAAGTCAGTATGTGCTTGCAGTTCGAGAAGGAAGCTATCAAGAAGTGTTAGATTGGCTGTCTTCTGGAAGTGCAGATTTTTCTATTTCTATAAAAGAAAATTTAATACCAGGATTTCATTATGATGTAATTGGTGAAGATCCGTATGTTATGGTTTCTTCTAAGTCAGTTCCATCTGGTCTTACAATGAAAGAGTTGAAAAATTATCCTTTTATAATGCCGCTCTCTGGTTGTAAAGAAGTACTTGAACCATATTTGACGAAAAATGAAATAGTAGTTAATAAAGTGATGGAATCAGAGACCATTAGTTCAGCATTAGCACTTGCCTTACAGGTTAACGGTATAACAATTGTTCCAGTATCAGGACTACATAAGCAAATTATTCATGAATTCATTGTGCAACCGATAGAAATTAAAATCGCACGACAACTTATTATGCAATGGTCACCTAAAAAAGAAAATGACTCACTGTTTCTGGCGTTTGTTACGAATTTACTAAGCCAACTACAACAAAAGAAAAAATGAATAAAATGATACAAAAGGTAAGCTCATTTCACTGAAGCTTACCTTTTGTGTGTATTACCAATATAGGACAGTATCATAAAGCCCGATTAATATAAGGAGAACACCGGCTATACGCTGAATGTTTTTTCCTATTTTTCGGCTCTTTTTCAGTAAAGTCCCATTTAATCCAAGGTAGGAGATGATGAACATAAGTACAACGATAGGTAGAGCAGTTCCTATCGAAAAGAATGTCGGAAACAAGTATCCATAATTAGATGAGAAAGATAAAGGGATTAACGTTCCGAAAAATAGAACGAACATAGTCGGACAGAAGGCTAAGGAAAAAAAGAATCCAAGTAAAAATGAGCCAACCTCATTTTGTTTTCGTATAAATTTGATTGAGAAGAAACTTCTTCCTTTTATAATACCTGCCAACATTAGCCCCATTAAAATTAATAAAGGTCCAATTATTTTTCGTAACCATGGGAAATACAAAGTTAATATTTGCTGAATCTCTTTTCCTAAGAACCATACTAATAGTCCAAGTGTCGTAAAAGCTATTATTTTTCCTAAAATGAATAACAATATATGTTTCCATGCATGTCCCTTTTGTAAAGATTGATTGCCATAAAGTGAAACTTTAATCAGTGGGGGTTTTGTTCATCCCCCACTGATTATTAGTTGAACCAATCGGGCATTTACGGGCAGTTGATATCCCACCTAACTTCTTTGTACTATCCGAATTTTGAGGTGGGAGTTTTACTGCCCGTTAATGCGGGATAAAGTGTAATAGCGCTAATGTTTCCTGTTAATTGGCAAGGAGCAAGGGTACCTACAATGCCTAATAAAAACGCAAATAAAAGAGGAATTGATTTCGTAGCATTCGCGATATCCATTAAAGGAGACATGAGTTGATAACTCCACTCGCTAACTGTTGAAAACACGTTATATTCACCTTTCTAACTAGTTATATTGTAATGTTCCATTTTTAGTAATCTGCTTCCACGTTTTACCGTCATCCATAGAAAGAAAGACATTTGCTTTCATTGTAGCAAAAACTATTTCAGCTGAATTTTGAGAATTTTGTGATATGTACATAATTGTATCTTTAGAATCTAAAGATGGAATCTGTAAGTTTGTTTCTTCATTTGTAGCAATTGATTTCTTCGTAATCAGTTGCTCAGTTTGCTTATTAATAGAGGCATAGATAATGTCTTCATTACTTAATGTAACTGCGGTCGATTCAACTGGTTTAGAAAATAGTTCAAATGTATTTCCATAATCTGTAGACAAATATACACCGTCTTTAGCACTTACCGCGACTACACTAGATTGATCTGGATGTGCTGAAAAGGAATGGATTGTACTTGAAAGACCGTTTAATTTACTATTTTTCCAATCTTGTCCGTTGTTCGTACTGAAATAAAAACCTTGTTGTAATTTAGAATTTGGACGCTCATTGTATAAATAAATTGCTTCCGTATTATATCCGACAGCAAGGTTATGAAAATCAGATTCTCCATAAAACGCTAGCTTTTCAAGGGTATTACCGCCATCAGAACTTTTCATTAGCCCTAAAGGATTTTTTAAATTTGCACCTGGTTCAGGATGACCGCTGGCAACGAATCCATTCTTTGTTGCCTGAAATCCCATGTAATCATGTAGCTCAGTCGTAGTTTCAAACCATTTACCATCTTGATAAACTTTTATACCACTGTGAGTTGCGATAGAAACCCCAGGCATATTTCCCGCGTAGCCAATTCCATGAATGTGCTCGATTTTTCCAGAGGTAATTTCTTTATAGAAGTTTTGCGGAATCGTATTTGCTGTTTCTTTATTTTTGGGCTGAGATTGCACCGTTTCTTTTTTAGCTGGTGCTGTTTCAGCATTGCTAGAACATCCTGTAATTATTAATAAAGAAGTAATTGCTAACCCTGTTGCTACATAATGTTTCACTTTTGTAGACTCCTTTCCATATATATGAGATTTTAAGTATATGAAATAAATGTCAATAAATTGTGGAGTGGTATGCATAATTTAGAGTGGAAGGGGCCCTAGTAATGAAGATTTTCTTTTCTCTATGAGCACTATTAATTGACGAAAAATTATAACAATAATAGAATGAATTATATTGGATAATCAGTTTCAAAATTATACATAGAACGCTAGGGGGATTATTATGAAATCAACATTTTTTGCTCAAAATAGAGAACGATTAGTAAACACATTACCGGATGAATCTATTACTATTTTATTTGCTGGGCAAGCACCTCATATGTCAGCCGATGCACATTATAAATTTGTGCCGAATCGAAATTTTTACTATTTAACGGGAATCGATGAGCCAAATGTTATTTTCATGTTGAAAAAGTTTGGAAATAGTGTGGAAGAAACTCTTTTCATTGAAAAATCAGATCCAGTAATGGAAAAATGGGACGGTAAAACAGTTTCTAAAGAAGATGCAGAACAAATTTCAGGCATAAAAAAAGTTGTATATATAGAAAGCTTTGAGAAGACAATGGCAAATACACTTTTCACAGAAAATGTGAAGCATCTGTATTTAGATTTAGAGCGTCGTGAGTGGAAGGGTACTGAGACGAAAACGTTAGCGTTTGCTAAATATGTAAGAGAACAGTATCCACACGTTTTAATTGGTAATGTATATCCGCATATTTGTGAATTACGAGTGTTTAAAACGGAAGAAGAAATTGAAATCATTAAAGAAGCGATTGCTGTAACTAAAGAGGGTATTTATAACGTGCTGAAGCATGCAAAAGCAGATGTGATGGAATATGAATTAGAAGCTCATTTTGATTTTACGCTTAAATCATCTGGAATTAAACATCATGCATTCAATACAATTTTGGCGAGTGGTAAAAATGCTACAGTCCTTCATTATGAAGATAATGATGCACAAATTCAAAATGGTGATTTAGTGCTGCTCGATTTAGGTGCTCAAAAAGATTACTACAACGCTGATATTAGTTACACATTCCCAGCTAGTGGAACATTCTCTAGTCGCCAAAAACAAATATATAATATAGTGTTAAAAGCATTGAAAGAAACAACTGAGCTTATTAAGCCAGGATTAAAGTTTACTGCATTAAATGAGCATACAAAAAAGGTACTGGCAGAAGAGTGTAAAGCAATTGGTTTAATTCAAGAAGATGAAGAGTTATCAAAATACTATTATCATGGCGTCAGCCATTTCCTTGGTTTAGATACTCACGATGTAGGAACATACAAAGATAGAGTGTTAGAAGAAGGTATGGTTATAACAATCGAACCTGGTCTTTATATTGAAGAAGAATCAATTGGAATTCGTATTGAGGATGATATCCTTGTAACAAAAGATGGGTATGAAAACTTGTCAAAAGATATCATTAGAGAAGTTGAAGAGATTGAAGAGTTTATGAGTGAAAATAATGTGAATGTAAAAGAAGATGAAGTTGTTACGAAATAATTATTAGAAGAGGCGCTCAATTTTGGGCGTCTTTTTATTTGGGCCATTTTAAACCTCCATATTTTCTTGAAAATTGTCTTCTATAATAATCTTGAAAAAGAAAAAGGAGGGATTTTCATTGAAGAGATTTATATTAACAGCAGTTACAGTCTCCGTAATATCTTTAATTGCTGCATGTTCCGCGACCACGAATACAACAAATGATCATAAAAATATGGACGATAAAAAAACAACACAGACTGAAACGGCTACAAAACCATTGAAAGTTGTAAAAGGGCCAGAAGTTACTTTAGTAGCGAAAGAAGAAAAGCAAAAGCTAAGTAACGGTGTTATTGTTCCAGTCTGGACATTTAATGGCTCATCCCCAGGTCCAGAAATCAGAGTGAAAAAAGGTGAAAAGGTTAAAGTGACATTAAAAAATGAATTATCTGCACCAGTATCTATTCATTGGCATGGGTATCCTGTCCCAAATAACATGGATGGAATTCCAGGTGTGACGCAAGATGCGGTTGAACCTGGAAAGAGTTTCACCTATGAATTTGAAGCGAACGTACCAGGAACATATTGGTATCATTCGCATCAAGATTCTGTGAATCAACTAGATAGAGGTTTATATGGTGCTCTCATTGTAGAAGATACTAATGAAAAATATGATAAAGATTACACATTAATGTTGGATGAATGGGTTACAGATAAAGAAGAAATTAATAAGCAGTTAAAAGAAATGACAAAAGGGCCAACAGGTAATAAATCTAAGGGTAATGAAAATACGAAAAAGAATGATGATATGAAAGGAATGGACCATGGAAATATGAAGATGGAAGGTCATGATATGAGTATGTATGACTTATTCACAATCAATGGTAAAAGCGGAGATTTAGTAGAGCCATTAAAAGTGAATAAGGGTGATAAAGTTCGTCTTCGACTCGTTAATGCGGGTTATCTATCACATGATATACACGTTCACGGTCATGATTTAAAAGTAATTGCAACAGATGGTCAACCAATTAATGATCCAAAAGTTATAAAAGACAAAGTAATTTCAATCGCACCGGGTGAACGTTATGATATTGAATTTACAGCTAACAATCCTGGGAAATGGTACGTTGAAGACCATTCAGAAAGTAAAGGTGCAAAAGGAATGAAAGCTGTTATTGAATATGATGGCAGCAAAGAGATGAAAGACAAAGCAGATGAAAAAGAAAAATTACCGAAATTAGATATGACGAAATATGGTGCTAAAAAACTAGGTAGTTTCACGTTAAATCAACAATATATTGCCACATATAATATGGACTTGAATACGCAAATGAATGGAAATGAAATGGTATATACAATTAACGGAAAGGTATTCCCAGATATTGACCCAATTTCAGTGAAAAAGGGTGACTTAGTAACAGTAAAATTAGTAAATCGCTCTAAAGCGGACGATCATCCGATGCATTTACACGGTCATTTCTTCCAGGTGTTAAGTAAAGACGGAAAACCGGTAGAAGGTTCTCCAATTGTTAAAGACACTTTGAACTTAAAACCAGGAGAAGAATATGAAGTAGCCTTTGCAGCAGACAATCCGGGTGAATGGATGTTCCACTGTCATGATTTACACCATGCTTCAGCGGGGATGGTAACAGAAGTGAAATATACAGATTATAAATCTGATTATGTTCCAAACCCTAACATTCCTAATAAGCCAGAATAATATGAAGCAGTTATCCTATGGATAGCTGCTTATTTATTTTCGTTGCAAGTGTTAATGCATATGTTGATCGTGCCCGGATGAAGATGGGGGAGTATGATCGGGGAATGTCACGAACACGGCAACGATAATTACCACACTAATTGAAAGTAATAATAAAAAACGCCGTTGGATAAAAGTAGAAAAGGTTTCTGATAAAAGTTGAATTATACATGACATAGTTATTGTTATAGTAAGTAAAAGACTAATGAACAGTATACTGTGGGCTTGTTGAGCGTTTAACATTTCTGTAATCATAGCTCCCATCATACTTGCCATTAATCCAGAGAACAGTCCTTCTAAAGCAGTATATAGGTGAAAACGTAGACCGACTAAAAAACCGATAAACCCACTAATCAAAATAGCAAGCAAAGTAGAATATAGTAATTCTCCTTTGAAGAGAATCCCTAAATAAAAACCTATACTTAAACCGATACACATACTAAAAGACATAATAAATACCATATACTCCATTAGGGTACCCTTACGTTTAGAAATATATGATGTAATAATAATCGAGATACAACAAAGTGTTAAGGCAGTTAACGTATAAGCGAACATCATGATACCTCCCTGTCCTATCATTCACTTCATCATATGTTCAAATGGAGAGTACTTATGCTAATATATATCTGCAAATTATCTGCACAATTTAAAAAAGGTAAGTTCAATATAATTTTCAAATAATGATGGTTCTCTTAGTGGACGATGCTTCATAAAGAATTGTTGTATTTTTATTTTGAAAGAATATATGTAAGCAAGTAGTAGTGAATGGAAAAGATGTTCGATTTTTGAGCGTCTTTTTTGTCTATAAGCATGAGAAAGAAAGTGTTATATAATGAGTTTCTATTGTGAAGCTATAAAGAATAAGCGTATAATATTATAGGTCTCCCATTTGTGAGGCAAACCGCGAATGATAAATAAGATGGTTGTTTTATCATCGCTTCTAAACAGATAGACAATGAAAGTAACACTGGAATACAGATAGGGAGTTAGAAGATGAAATTAATTATTGCCGAGAAACCAGATCAAGGTTTGGCTCTTGTTTCACAGTTTAAATATCGCCGGAAAGATGGGTATTTAGAAGTAGAAGCAAATGAGTTATTTCCAAATGGAGCGTACTGTACATGGGCAATTGGTCATTTGACGCAGTTATGTAATCCAGAACATTATCACGCTGAGTGGAAGAAATGGTCACTTAATACATTGCCGATGATTCCAGAGCGTTTTCAATTTGAGGTAACAAAGTCAAAGTATAAGCAATTTAACGTTGTGAAACAGCTGTTACATAATCCACAGGTAACAGAAATTATTCACGCGGGCGATGCTGGGCGTGAAGGGGAACTGATTGTAAGAAATATTATTAATCTTTGCAACGTGCAAAAGCCAATGAAGCGTCTTTGGATTTCATCTTTAACGAAGCAAGCTATTTATCAAGGATTTAAAAACTTACTAGATGAAGCAGATACGATTAATACGTATTACGAAGCATATACAAGATCTTGCGCTGACTGGGTCGTTGGTATGAATGCATCGCGTGTCTTTAGTATTTTGCTAAAGAAAAAAGGAATGAATGATGTGTTTTCCGCTGGTCGTGTACAAACACCAACATTAGCACTCATTGTAAAGCGTGAAAAAGAAATAGAGAACTTTAAGTCAGAGCCGTTTTGGGAAGTGTTCGCAACCTTTAATATAGAAGGAAAGAAATATGAGGGGAAATGGGAGAAAGATAATGAGTCCCGCTTAAATGACCCTGATTTGGCAAATAAAATTGCAGCGTTTTGTCAAAACAAACCGGCTGTAGTAAAAGAAATGAAAACGGAGCGTAAAGAGTTTCAGCCGCCGTTTTTATTTAATTTATCAGCACTGCAAGCGACAGCGAATAAAGCCTTTAAATTTTCACCAAAAAAGACACTTGATATAACGCAAGCACTATATCAAAAAGGGATTGTCTCTTACCCTCGTTCGGATTCTAACTATGTTACACAAGGAGAGGCAGCGACGTTCCCTGATATTTTACAGAAGTTAAGTCAGTTTGATGAATATAAAGGTTTATTGCCAGCACCAATTGAATCGATTATGAATAATAAGCGTTATGTGAATGAAAAGAAAGTTACAGATCACTACGCAATTATACCGACAGAGCAAGTTACAAATCCAAGCAAACTATCAGGTGATGAAAAGAAAATTTACGATATGATCGTAAGAAGGCTGATTGCGGCGCATTATGAAGTAGCAATCTTTGATTACACAACGATTACAACTCTTGTAGACGAACGTGCTGCGTTCATTTCGAAAGGAAAACAGCAAATTCAAGAAGGTTGGCGTAAAGTTATTTTCCAAGACGATAAAGATGACGAAACGATTCTTCCAATTGTAGCTGAAGGTGAACAAGGAAAAGTTGTAAAGGTGAAAGTGAAAGAAGGAAAAACACAGCCACCGAAACGTTATACAGAAGGACAACTCATTACGTTAATGAAAACGGCCGGTAAGTATTTAGAAAATGAAGAGCTTGAGAAAGTATTGAAGAAAACAGAAGGTTTAGGTACTGAGGCCACTCGTGCTGGTATTATTACAATGCTGAAAGACCGTAAATATATAGATGTACAGAAAAACCAAGTGTACGCAACCGATAAAGGGAAAGTATTAATTACAGCAATCGGTGATAAAATACTAGCTTCACCAGAAATGACAGCAAAATGGGAGCAACGCCTTGCGGAAATTGGAGAAGGTACAGCTTCACCAGCGACATTTATGGAGCAAACGAAAAAGCTATCAGCTAAAATTATTGAAGATGCGGTAGAAATGTCGGAGAAATGGGATTTCACCGGATTACATGTTGAATCGATTGAACGAAAAGGATCGAAATTTACAACAGGTAAAAAGGTCGGGAACTGTAAAAAATGCGATGGCGATGTTATTGATAAGTCGACGTTTTACGGTTGTTCTAACTACAATACAACACAATGTGACTTTACCATCTCGAAGAAGATTTTAAGCAAAGCTATTTCGCAAAAAAACATGACGAAACTATTAAAAGGTGAGAAGACCGATTTAATTAAAGGCTTTAAAAAAGGCGAGAAAACGTTTGATGCGAAGTTAGAGTGGAAAGATAATAAGATTAATTTTGTGTTTGAGAATTAAGTGGTTTCAACAAATGAAAAAGCTCTTTCTCGAGTAAAATGTGCTGTATTAGGTTTGAAAATATAGATAGAAAAGAAAAAGCATGACAATTTTATGTCATGCTTTTTTATTTTATAATTACAGAGTTTTGTATACTAGCACTAAAATTTATTTGAAATAATTGTTTGAAAAGATGGTATGAAATAGTGTTAAGTAGCAATAAAGTCTTTTAAAATATAAAAAAGTTGTTTAAAGATCCTTCTTTAACTAAACGGCAGGTTAGTTTTAATACAATATTTGTTTTATCATTTAACCAAAGTGATAGAAGGTCAAAGAAAAGGCAGTAATAAAGAAGTGCCATTCCTAATGTGGACTGGCACTTGGTAAGGTGTAAAATTCATTATTTGATTTCGGCTGAGGAATTTGATTCATCTATTTTTCCTGTACTTTATTATGATTCCTTAGACAGCCTTTTCTGTTTTAAATACCCATTGTTGGAGAGGTGGTTGATAATACGGTATCATCCACCCTAAAATTTTGCCGATAAAATAGGCGGCAATTAGTGTGCCGATTCCGATTGAGCCTAATGATTGAATGAAAACTATACAGATTGCACCAGCCACACAAATGTTTATTAAATCGCTCAAAATTTTTGCTTTACCGAATTTTAAATTAAATTTTTCACTAATTGCATAAGTTAACGCATCATACGGCATTAATGGCAGTTTCGCTGTTGTATAGCCCATTAAACCGACCGCTATAACAAATAAACTAACAATCAAATATACACTTCGAGCAAGGAGAGTTTCAGGTGCAGGGAAAAGTTGTACAAGGAAGAGCGTTGCATCCATGAAAAAACCAAATAAAAACGAAATAATGAATTGACTCACAAATTCATTTAACTCCATTCGTTTACTTAATATCACTTGAATAATAATGTATAAAACATTTGCAAGCGCCATTGTCACACCAACCGATAAACCAATCGTTAGCGTACTTGCATATGCTAATGATGACACAGGCGATACACCAAATCCTGCTTGAATCGACATGCTAATGCCAATCGACATAAAAAATAACCCGAGCACGTATAAGATGATGCGCTTCAAGGTTCTACTCCAATGATTCATAGTATCTCTCACTTTCTAGTTAATATTATCAATATAAAGACTATAGCTATAGAATTAAATATAACGCTAAATTCGACATATGAAAAATATATATATGATAAACTAATTATATCAAAAAACATATGACGGAGAGATACAATGGATTTCAGGCAATTATATTACTTTAAAGAAATTGTGAAACAAGGAAGCATTTCTAAGGCAGCAGAAGTGCTCCATATCGCGCAGCCCCCACTTAGCCAATTATTAAAAAAGCTTGAAACTGATCTTGGCACAACTTTAATTCATCGATATCGTCAAAAATGGGAGCTTACAGCAACAGGTGAAATACTATACCAATATGCCAATCAAATGTTAATGCAAATTCAAGATGTAAAGCAGCAAATTCAAGAAATTGAACAAGGTATAGGCGGAACAGTAAGTATCGGTGTATCGTCTACATGTTCTAATATGCTCATTGACTATGTTAGTACGTTTAGAACACAATACCCTAATGTCAAAATAAAAATAGTAACTGGAAATTCAGAAGAATTATTAAAAAGACTAGAACAAAGAGAAATTGATGTTGCCTTACTTTTACGATTGGGCAATAGTGAACAATATGAGATGAAAATATTAAAAAAACAACCAACCGCTGTGATTATTCCATCAAGTTGGGCAACATCGTTTTCATCACAGCATGTGACGATTGAACAGATTGCCCAGTTTCCATTCATTATGCTAGGAGCAATGGAAGGACTCTCCTTCAATGAAGACCTTTTCAAAGTATTTGATGAACATCAAGTCAAGCCAAATATCATTATCGAGTGTAAAGATATAAGGATGGTTGTAGCACTTGTTAGTAGAGGACTAGGATTATCCGTTATTCCAAGAATGGATTACACATCATCATTTTTAGAACATACAACGCTTTTTGAATTGAAACAATTTGATTTTCAGTTAGAGCCTGTAATAGTAAAATTAAAAGACCAAAGAATTTCCAAAGTAGCATCTCAATTTTGGGAAATGGTTGATTAGGAGATATGAACAAAGCAAAAATAGCCTTCAATTAAGTAATAAAGACATCTTACGAAAAATTGAGCCGGGATAAAAAGTTCTTTACTTGAGGAAGTTTAAAAACTGACTGTAGCTATATAAATAAAAGGTAAAAAGTTCTTTACTAATTTGAAAAACGCAGTAATTAGATTACTTATTAGTAAAGAACTTTTTATACAAGGACATAAGTGGTTTCAACAAATGAAAAAGCTCTTTCCCGAGTAAAATGTGCTGTATTAGGTTTGAAAATATAGATAGAAAAGAAAAAGCATGACAATTTTATGTCATGCTTTTTTATTTTATAATTACAGAGTTTTGTATACTAGCACTAAAATTTATTTGAAATAATTGTTTGGAAAGGTGTTATTAAATTGGGCGTTTATATCATTTTGATCATTTCTTTTATATAAAGGAAAAATAAGGAATTAGAAAATAAAAACAAGCAATGAAGAGAACAGCTGAAAGTAGCTTACACCGATGTTTATAAAAAGTTATAGAGCATTTCTTTGAATGAGGAATGCTTTTTGTTTTTGCTTGGAATAAAAATATACAACAAAAATACTATCTAAAATAATAAAAATTTATTGCGAAACGATAAAATTTATATTAAAATCAAAATCAGAATAAATAAGTGTGGTGCTTTTTATGGAAAAGGTAACAACGTTATTTTTAAAATTAGAGGAGGTATAAATATGGAGGTTAACAATGTGATAATTGAAAATATGGATAACCCTCATGAGTTGGAGAGAATGTATAGAAAAGACCCGAAAGCTTTTAAAAAGTCATTCTCACAAGCATGGGATGAAAACCCTGATTCTCAGGTTCTTGGTGCTTGGTATGAAAGATTGCATTTCAAGGAGACGGCAAATACAGAAAAACCTTCATTGTTTCAAAAAGGTTTCTTATTCATGGGCATTTTAGCTATTCTGGCAGGGCTAAGCACCAGGGGAATCTTCCATTTTGTCGAGCAGGAAGCAATTGCTCCAATTAACTTGGCTTTTGGTGTAATTCCCTTTATTGCTGCTTATTTTATTTACAATAATACTCCGAAAAAAAGTATTATTTATTTCCTTGCAGCATTGTTCCTAATTGCCGGGGTGTATCTTAATATGTTGCCATTAAATTATAAAGACAGCAGTATCCTTGCGTATTTACATCTTCCTATATTCTTATGGGTCTTAGTAGGGCTTGCGTTTACAGGAAATGAATATTCAAAAGGAAGTACGAGATTAGCTTATATTAAATTTAATTTGGAATATTGTATTCTCTACGCCAGCATGGCAGTGAGCGGAATGGTACTAGCAGCATTAACCATGCAGTTATTTAGGTTTGTTGACTTGAATATAGAAGACTTCTATTTTAGTAATGTTATTTTATTTGGTGCTGCCGCTCTCGCTATTGTGGCTGCATACTTGGCATCAATGAATCTTAAACTTGCTAAGAATATTACACCATACATATCTAAAATTTTTAGTCCTCTCGTCTTGATCACATTGTTGATTTATCTTATAACGGTTATATGGGTCGGGAAAAATCCGTTCTTGGACCGCAATTTCCTAATGGCCTTCAACGGAATACTCCTTGGTGTATTGGCTGTTACCATATTTTCCATTGTTGAGAGTGAATCAGACGAGAAAAAGAACATTTCAGATTATATCAATTTTGCCTTAATTGTTCTTGCGCTTATTATTGACACTGTAGCTTTGTCAGCCATCGTATTCAGACTTTCTTCTTACGGGATTACACCTAATAGACTTGCTGTCTTAGGAGTAAACATACTGATCTGGGCAAATCTAATTTGGATTATGTTTTCCTATATGCGTTTTCTACAAAACAAATCAGGACCGACAGCTATCCAAGATGCCGTTACGAAGTATTTGCCAATTTACGGACTTTGGGCAGCTTTCGTTATATTTACTTTCCCTATAATTTTTAATTAGAAAGACTTTGTTAACGTAACGACAAGCTAATTTTCTATAACGTATAAAATCCTTAGAGCCGATAAGTATCGTTACTTCTATACTTTCTCGACAATAAAAAAACGTCCCAAAGTAGGACGTTTTTTTTATGTGTATTGCTGTTTTTTCTTAATAAGTAATAACACTTGTGACACACACGCTAGTACTGGTAGTTCTATTAACGGTCCAATCACTAATGCAAGCGGGATAAGAGGCTCGTCTGGAAAAGCAGTCACAGCAATTGCGAGTGCAACAGGCGAGTTTCTCGCTAATGTTGTTAAGCTTAGGCTTACAGTGTCTTCATAGGATAAATGCATCATACGTCCTACAAACTGTCCTAGTATAAAGTTAATTATGAAGAACAGTAATACTGGTATAAGTAACAATAAAACAACATTCATATTTTGTAATAAGTACTTACCTTGTGAGGCAAACATCGCTACTATTGCTAAACTTAAAAATACAATTTGAGCAGAGCTGAAAAACGGAATGAGTTTATTCTCAAGTGTTTCAGCTTTTTTCATTTTATGCATAATGAATTTTGTAGCGTGCGCAAGTAAAAATGGTAAGACGATTACGATAACAATACTTTCTACTAAAATAGAAACCGCTACAGTCTTCATTACACCAGCAAATAAAAATAAATAAATTGGAAGAAGTAGTACTTGCAAAATTAAATTTACAGGCAAAATTGCAGTAGAAAGTGCTACATTTCCTTTCGCTATTTCAGTAAAGATTAAGTACCAATCTGTACACGGAGTAACCATTAACATAATAAAGCCGACCCAAAGTGCTGGGTGATCTGAAAGAAATAACGCGCCTAATCCCCAAGCAAGAAAAGGTGTCCATATAAAGTTAATACCTAGGCTTGTTCCAGCGAATTTTAAGTTACGGAAGCCATTTTTTATATCATTTAATGGGATGCTGAGGAATAATCCGTAAAGCATTAAAAATAAGAAGGGGACAATAAATTTTTCTGAATGCATATGTATCATATTAAATTGTCCTAATATAACCCCGAATATAACAGCTGCAAGAATGATAAAGGTTTGAATCTTTTCTAAAGTACTCATTAATAAATCCTCTCTATAGATGAATTTCTCTCTCTAGTTGTATTATACAAGGGATTTCACTTATGTGTTTTCGAATTTATCATTTCGAATGAGGAAATATATTTCTTTGTTATTTTTAATCCGAGACATTTTTCTTTTCGAGAAGTTACTTGACTAAAGTAAGTAGGTGTATTACAATCACTTACATAAGGTAATTAAATAACAAAAAGTTTTGATTTACTTAGGTTAAGGTATCAATTGGAACTTTTTATTAGAATAAGAATTTTTATGATGATGAATAATGAATATGATAAGAAAGTTTAGGTGAAGAAAATGGGATTATTTAGCTCATTGTTTGGTAAAAAAGAAGAAAATACAAAAGTAGAGGGGAATAAAACAATGTCAAAAGTATTATTTGTAAAAGCAAACGATCGTCCAGCGGAGCAAGCAATTAGTTCAAAAATGTATGAAACATTTGTAAGTGTTTATAAGGAAGCAAATCCGAATACAGAAATTACGGAGTTAGATTTATTCGCATTAGATCTTCCGTATTACGGAAATATTGCTATTTCAGGTGGATATAAACGTAGTCAAGGAATGGAGATAACAGCTGAAGAAGAGAAGGCAGTTGCTACAGTGGATAAGTACTTAAACCAGTTTTTAGAAGCTGAAAAAGTAGTATTTGCATTCCCATTATGGAACTTTACAGTACCAGCACCATTAATCACGTATATTTCATATCTTTCTCAAGCGGGAAAAACGTTTAAATATACAGCGAACGGTCCAGAAGGTTTAGTTGGTGATAAGAAAGTAGTTGTTTTAGGTGCTCGTGGTTCAGATTACTCTTCTGAACAAATGGCTCCTATGGAAATGGCTGTTAATTACGTTACAAACGTACTTGGGTTCTGGGGAATTGCAAATCCAGAGACAGTTGTAATTGAAGGACACAATCAATATCCAGATCGTTCACAGCAAATTGTTGAAGAAGGTTTAGATAACGTTAAGAAAGTAGCGGCGAAATTTTAATTAATGATAGTAAATGTAAAACCAACATGGATGACCATGTTGGTTTTTTAGTCTAATTTCCATGTTAAAAAATGTATATTCATAAAATGAATGAAAAGTTTGAAAATAGTATTGCAAAATATTATATAACAAACTATAATGAGTTCAAGAATAGTTGATACTTAAATTAAATATTCAGAAAATTCAATTAGTTAAAATTGGAAAATGAAATAAGGAAATTTGAATGGGGGTTATATTATGGCGAATAAAGTACCGTTTTCGTTCATAGTAGTTATCGGATTAATGTTATTTGCACTATTTTTTGGAGCAGGAAATTTAATATTCCCAGCGATGCTTGGTCAATCGGCAGGAGAGAATGTATGGATTGCTAACGCTGGATTTTTAGTAACAGGAGTAGGTTTACCATTACTAGGTGTATTAGCATTTGGTTTTTCAGGTAAAGATGATTTACAGTCATTAGCAAGTCGTGCTCACCCAGTGTTTGGGATTGTATTTACAACAGTTTTATACTTAGCAATCGGTCCGTTATTTGCAATACCAAGAACGGGAAATGTTTCTTATGAAATTGGTCTTAAGCCGTTTATGCCAGAGGGATTAGGTTCTACACCGTTAATTCTTTTTACAATTATATTCTTTAGTATTACTTGTTTTTTTTCGCTAAATCCTGCGAAAATTGTCGATATTGTTGGAAAAATCTTAACCCCAATTAAATTAACATTCATCGGTATTTTAGTAATTGTTGCTTTTATTCATCCGATTGGAGAAATGCAAGCACCAGTTGAAGGGTATACATCACATGCATTTTTCAAAGGATTCCAAGAAGGATACTTAACAATGGACACGCTTGCATCGTTCGTATTTGGGATCATCATTATTAATGCAATTAAAGAAAAAGGTGCGAAAACGAAAACACAAATTATGGTTGTTTGTGCAAAAGCAACACTGATTGCTGCATCTATTTTAGCAATTATTTATACAGCTCTTTCTTATATGGGAGCTTCAAGCGTTGCGAAGCTTGGACATTTAGAAAACGGCGGAGAAGTATTAGCAAAAGTTTCTAACTACTATTTCGGATCATATGGCGGGGTATTATTAGGGTTAATGATTACAGTTGCTTGTTTAACAACAAGTGTGGGACTTGTATCAGCGTGTTCTTCATTTTTCCATAAGTTATTCCCAAATGTTCCTTACAAAGCAATCGCAATCACGCTATGTGTATTTAGTGCAATTGTTGCAAATGTTGGATTAACGCAATTAATTGCAGTTTCTGTGCCAGTATTAACAGCAATTTATCCACTAGCAATCGTGCTGATTTTCTTAACATTCTTCCACTCGTTATTCAAAGGTAGAGCTGAAGTTTATCAAGTGAGCTTAATCGTAACATTTATCATCAGCTTATTCGATGGATTAAGTGCAGCTGGAGTTAACATTGAAGTAGTAAGCCAAGTGTTCACTAAATTCCTTCCGATGCAGGAAGTAGGATTAGGCTGGATCTTCCCAGCGATTATCGGTGGATTTATCGGCTATGGTATTAGCGTTGTAAAAACGAAAAATGGAGTTCGCCCAGCAGCTAGTGCGAATAAGAAAATAAGTTAAATGAAAAAAGTTATAGAATTTGATTCTATAACTTTTTTTGTTACTATTGATAAGAATAGAAAAAATAAAGTAATAGGGGAAATAAAATGAAAAAAACAATTGACCATATCGGGATCGCAGTTCGTGATATAGATAGTACGATACAGTTTTATGAAAAGGTTTTATCAGGAACTTTAATAGATCGATACGTAAGTGAAGCACCTGGTGTTGAAAGCGAAGTAGCTATTCTTGAAGTTGATGGTGATAGAATCGAATTACTTGCGCCAACGAATAATACGACTTCTCCAATAGCACGATTTATAAAGCAAAAAGGGAAAGGTGTCCATCATGTTGCGTATCGTGTAGACGATTTAGATGTAGCTTTAGAAGAATTAAAGGAACAAGGGATTCGAACGTTAGAACATACGCTTCGAATTAATAAACATGGTAGACGATTAATTTATCTTAACCCAGCGGATACAGAGGGAACAATCATTGAGTACTGTGATTATCCGGAAGAGAAGTAAAGGAAGTTTATCCTTGAGAAAAGGTGTTACGTAATAACGTAACACCTTTATAATGTGAGCTTTTAATTTTTAGTTTTTTAATCATCCCCTTTGTAGAGGAAGAGTGCAGCAGCGAAAAGATCCGCCAGATTTTATAATTTCTCCAAAGTCGATTTCAATAACCTCATAACCTCTAAGTCTCAGCTCTTTATTTGTTGTAGTATTAATGGGTAAACTAATCATCTTTTTATTGCCTAAAGATAATACATTGGTGGCTAAAGTAAATTGCTCTTTTTTAGATACTTCTATTAAATTATAACGATCTGATAACATTTTTAATGTACTATTACTAAATGCATGTGGATATATTAAGGCTTCTTCCTTTGAAATGATATTAAAAACACAATCTAAATGTAAAAAATCTTTGGAAAAAGGAACAGGAATTATTTTATAGTGTGTGAGAAACTGTTGAAGTTTTTTTACAGAGTTAAATAACGTTCGATTGCTCACGCCAATATATACAATATCTTGATCGATAATGACGTCACCACCTTCTATATGACTATTAATACAATCTATATAAGCAATATCTTGTTCTGACAATATTTTTTTGAAAATTCGCTCTTCCCCTTTACGAACTTCATTTTTCATGTTAGAAATAAAAACTGTTTCTCCTATGGTAAAGCCGACATCCCTTGTGAAAACTTGTTCGGGAAAGCGGACTTTAGGAGGTAGCATTAGAGTGTGTATTCTATTTTCTTTAAGTATATCAATAAATTTTGAATATTGTTCTCTTGCCAGATTTACATTAAAGCCTAAATTGATAAAATATTTTTGGGTCTTGTTTATACCACTAGAAATATTCATATATAATGGTTCACATAGTATAACTTTTTTTAACGTACTATATTCACTTGAGCAATATGACTTTAATATACTCATTCTTATAATCCTCCAATATAGGTGATTTTTAAATTGTTATACAATGATTGAAGCTTAAAATATTTTTGAATGCAGAAGATAAAACGTAATAATATAGGAACTTAAAAAAGATTGAGTTTATAATAATTACAGTGATTATTTTCTGTTTTTTCAGTCATTTTAAATGTTGGATGTATTTTTTCTCTAAAAAACGTAAAATAATTATAGGAACTCAGAACAGTCTAGTATCTTTATAGACGAATTGTTTATCTGTTCCCAATCTGTATAACAAACCGCGATAGTGTAATTTTGCTCTAACCGATTTAGGCAGAAATAGAATTGACTAAAATCGGAATTAGTGTTCCGTAAGGTTATTTTATTTTGGGACCAATCGTCCATATTGAAGCCAAAACTATCTAATGGATATAGAAGTCCTTTTCCAATTGCTTTAACAAATGATTCTTTTAGAGTCCAAATATCAAAGAAAAACGATAACTGTCTATCGTGAGGAATATACTGAAAATAGTCAATTTCTTCTTGAGTAAAGCATAGTTCGGTTACGGAAAGATCTATAGGTTGAATTTTTTCAATGTCTACACCAATTCGTCCAGTTGAAGCAAGTCCACATATAATCCATTCTTCAGAATGAGATAAATTAAAATCCCCCTTCCAACCATGATATTTATTTAAAAAAGGGCGGCCTGTTCGATCTCTTTTAATAGAGATAGTATCTGCAGGTATGAGCAATAATCTTTGCAAACGTTTTCTGATGCATAGATGAGCTAATAATGTTCTTTGTTGATCTTCTAATTTATGAAATCTTAAAATTCTTTCCCTTTCATTTTTAGGTAATTCTGTGAGTTTCAGCTCTATGTCTTTGTAGGGTAGTAAAATTCCTAATTTAACTGCAATAATTTCTAAGTAACTATCAATTTTTTTCATAATGACCTCACTAACAATATAAATAATAGTCTCAAGAGAATTTAAATGTATAATTAATTTTATTATTTATCAACTACCATTAAGTTATAGAGAGCGATATAAGATTTATTGAGAAATCATGTGAATTATATTAAGTGTTATTGTATAGCTATTTTGAAGAAATGAACAAACTTATGTTTTATTTTTTTTTTGAAGTCAATTCAATTATTAAAAAAGTTTCTCAAGTTTTGTTATGTATTTTAGATTGCTTTGAAAATTAAATGAAGTTACAATTAACCCTGTTTAATAGTTGGAAAAATCAGAAAAATAAAAGGGGATTGGGTAAGTGATAATTTCTGGAGAAATAAAAGAATTTATAAAGAATTATGATGATAAATTACCATTCTCAGGTGCGATTTTAATTCAAAATAAAAAAAAGATCTTTGAAGATGGATTTGGATATGCGAATAGAAGTGAACAAATTTTTAATACATCACGTACTCGGTTTGGTATGGCTTCTGGGTGTAAAATTTTTACTGCAGTTGCAATATGTCAATTAGTTGAAAAGGGTGTTTTAACTTTTGATACTTGTTTGAAAGAGTGTTTAGAAGACTCATTCCCAAATTTTTATGAAGGTATTACAATTCATCATTTATTAACTCATACTTCGGGCATACCAGATTATTTTGATGAAGAAGAAATGGATGATTTTGAAGATTTATGGAAGGATACCCCAATGTATTCTATTAAATCTCCTGCAGATTTTCTGCCTATGTTTCAAAATTATCATATGAAGTTTAATCCTGGAAGTAAATTTTCTTATAGTAATGCAGGTTATATTTTACTTGGGTTGATTGTAGAAAAATTGACAGGGATGAAGTTTGCAGAATATGTAAAAGAGAATATATTTCAGGTTTGCGGCATGTCAGATTCAGGATATTTCCGGATGGATCAACTGCCGGAACGAACTGCACTTGGATATATAGATAATAAAGATGATAACACTTGGAGAACTAATATCTATTCGGTCCCTATAGTTGGTGGGCCAGATGGAGGGGCTTTTACAACAGTTTTAGATTTAGGAGAATTTTGGAATGGATTATTTAATGGGAAACTCCTAAATAAAGAGTACACTAATCAGTTGTTAACTCCTTATGTGAAAAATAATAGTTTACATTATGGATATGGTGTTTGGATTTCAATGGAAAATGATGAGATTCTCAAATATTTTGTATTTGGATTTGATCCAGGTGTGAGGGTTCATTCATCTGTAAATGCAAAGTCTAAGATGCAATTCCATATTATGTCTAATGTGGAACGAAATGTAGTTCCTATTAAAAGTGGGATTGATAAATTAATTTCTGAAAAAAAGATTTAGTTTTTGAGATTCATGGATGTTTTTTGATACCTACAAAATAAAAAAGGATATGAATATTTAACTAAGAGTTAATATGCTTATAAAAACTGTTGGATTGTTCGCTTTAAATGATTAATTAGAGTATAAATTTTGAGAGCCTAAGGGTGTTTGTTAAGGATTTAAATGAAGGATTCCTGATATAAATCAACAGCATTAATTTCTATATAAAGGAGTTAATAATATGATTAGAGGAACTACCGATTTAGGGGAAAGTCAAAAGAAAGAGTTAGAGAAGCATCGTTTTTCGAAAGAAATCAACTTGGAAATTCGCGAATTACAAAAAACCAACAATTGGTATAATTTTTTTGCCATAGGATTGGATTGGGGTATTGTGTCCTTAGTAATTGCATTGAATTATTTTATCCCTACTATGTGGATGTATTTGATTAGTATTGTTATCATTGGTAGCCGTATGCGTGGCCTTGATATTATGATGCATGAGTCAAGTCATCGTATGCTTTTTAAAAATCGTAAATTAAATAAGTGGGTTGCATGTTTCTTTGCTGCTTATCCGATAATGATTTCTTATAAAGCATATTGTAAGAGTCACATGAATCACCACAGGTATTTATGGAGTGAGATAGACCCTGATAAGCAAAGGTATCAAATTGTTGGGTTAGATAAACCGACTAAAAATAAAATGAAATTTTTTATTCAGCATTGCTTAAAGCCTTTGTTCTTAGTACATGTGCCGAATTATTTGATTGGAATGATCAAAGTAACAGCATATGCAAAAGAGGAACCTAGATTTGATCAAATAATCAGGACTCTATATTGGGGCGCTATCATTATTTGTTCGATTGTTTTCGGTTTCTGGCAAGAGTTGATTTTATTTTGGGTAGTTCCGTTTTTAACAACTTTTCAAATGTTAAAATATTGGGCTGAAATGGCCGAACATGCAGGACTAGAATCGGAAAATGAGATATTTGCATCAAGAAATTCTTTTGGGAATTGGTTTGAGCGCTTTCTCATTCATCCTCATAGAAACTCATACCATTTGGTACATCACTTGTTCCCTGCTGTTCCACACTTTAACATAAAGAAGGCTCATCTTATTTTAATGAAAGATGAAGAATATCAAAAAGCGCATCATTGTACAGGGTTCTTTTTTTCCACTGCACCAGGATTCTCTTCTGTAATAGATGATATACAAGGACGGATACCATTTTGGAATAAAGTGAAAGGGAAATAGATCATTATACGTGTTGTGCTACATAGGCTGTATGGAAATTTAATGGTTTACCAAAGATAATTCCTGATTGCACCCTAAAATATAAATGGGAGCTAGATTAATAAAAAAATTGGGAGATGTTAGGTGGCTAATTAAGTTCTATAGAGCCTTTTAAAATTTAGTAAATAATTTTGATTCATAGGAAAGGAGAGTATATGAATAACACGATGCTTTTTTGTTTTCCTTATGCTGGTGGATCCGGTTCGATATATAGTAAGTGGAAAAATTACTTACATCCTAGTATTGAATTGAAACCAATTCAATACGCAGGAAGGGGTAAAAGATTTCAAGAAGATTGTTATGATGATATGAATCACGCGGTTAATGATATATTCGAATGTATATATAGAGTTGTAGGTAATTGCGATTACGCGTTTTTTGGTCACAGTATGGGCGGGCTTATCGCTTATGAACTTTGTAAGGAAATAGAAAGTAGAAATCTTAATGCTCCTGTGCATATTTTTCTATCAGGTGTAAAGCCCCCAAATTTTATTAGAGAACAAAAAGTGTCTAACTTACCAGAAAAAGAATTTAAAGATGTGATATTAAATTTAAATGGTACTCCAAAAGAAATTCTTAATAATCAGCAGTTAATGGATATATTTATCCCAATTTTAAGATCTGACTTTAAATTGATAGAAGAATATAAATTCAGTAATGAATTGTACAAGTTAAATACGTGTATTACTGCAATGTACGGTAAGCTGGATGATGTTACTGAGGAATACATGAAAAAATGGTGTGAGTTTACTTCGAGAGATACTGTTGTTTATGGCTATCCAGGAGATCACTTTTTTATTAATGAAAATTACATTGATATTATAAATCTTATTAATTCAACATTGGTTGGGAGAGGAGATTATTATGAGCAATGATGTTTATAATGCAGATTTGTTAACTAAAGAGGAGAAGTTTTGGTTGGATCAACTATCAACGGATTTAGAAATGAGTAGTTTTGTAAATTTTAATAAAAAAGTTGGTGTGAAAAATCAGGAAGAAAAAATATTTACATATAGATTATCAGAAAACATATCACATAAAATTAGTGAAATAAGTAATCATTCTGAATATGGAATGTTTATCATTTTGATTGCTAGTGTGAAATATTTGCTCTCAATATACACGGATAGTAAAGATATTTCTATTGGAACGCCAGTAATTCAATCAAAATCTGGCACAGCATATTATGATCATCTTTTGATTATAAGAAGTAATGTCCATAGTAATATGACATTTAAAGAGCTTCTATTAAAAGTACAACAAAACATTACAGAGGCAAATAAAAATCAGAAAGTATCGCATAAGCGATTAGCAAAACTTTTAGGAGATGAGAATGCAAATTCTAATAAACTGAATCCTCGTACAGTCATACAGTTTGAAAATATTCAACATAATATTTCTAATCATTATACAAATGCAGATACCGTCTTTAATTTTAAATGGCATGGAGATAAAATAGAGTGTTGTATCACTTGTAAAGAAAGTGTAGGAGACTTGATTGAAAGAGTTATAAATCAATTGACTCATTTGTTAAAAGCAGTAGTAGCTAATCCGAGTATAAGGCTCTCTGAAATTGATATTTTATCCAATGAGAGAAATCGTATTCTAAATGAGTTTAACAACACAAAAACAGGTTTTCCTAAGGATCAATCTGTGGTTGACTTGTTTGAATTTCAAGTAGCTAAAAGTCCCCATAAGCTAGCAGTCTTTTACCAAAATCAAAATTTAACTTACGAGGAATTAAATATAAGAGCAAATCATATAGCACATAAATTAGTTGAATTAGGAGCTAAAAAAGATTCTGTAATAGGGATTATGTTAGATAGATCGCTCGAACTTCCAATTGGTATATTAGGTGTTTTAAAGGCAGGAGCTGCATATTTACCCATTGATCCAAACTATCCAAATGAACGAATTAATTATCTCTTAAGTAATTCTAATGTAGATATCATTTTGAAGTGCAGCAATAATGAATTTAATTTTATAATTGAAAACACTAGATTTGTTGATATAGATACAACTTTGGGAGACGGTACACCTATAGAAATGAGTGGTAATTTAGAATTGAAAATCCCATTAGAGAGCTTAATGTATGTTCTTTATACATCTGGGAGCACTGGTGACCCTAAAGGAGTTATGGTGAAAAGAAATTCATTTATGAATTTGCTCAACTGGTATACCAATGAATTTGATATGAATCCAACCGATAATGTATTATTAATTGCCCCAATTAGTTTCGATACAGCGCATAAAAATTTATTTGCTCCATTGATAAAAGGGGGGCGATTGCACCTTTTTGAGTCAGGTATGTATGATTACAATAAAATGTCTGATTATATAAATATTCATAAAATCACGAGCATTAATTGTACCCCAAGTGGTTTTTATCCATTGGTTGATTATAATGAGAGAACTAATTTTAGTAGGTTAATCACGTTGAAGCGTATTTTTTTAGGTGGTGAATCGATAAATTGTAAAAAACTCAAACCTTTAGTTAAATCAATAAATTTCAAGAGCGAAATTATAAATACGTATGGTCCCACGGAATGCACGGATTTAGCCTCTTTCTATAGAATTAGTAATCAAGAGATAGAACAATTGAAGGTGATTCCAATCGGAAAGCCTCTTAATAATGTCGAAATATACATTGTTGATCAAGAGATGAATCTTGTACCTATTGGTATAACAGGAGAACTGTGTATTGCTGGGGTTGGATTGGCACGTGGGTATTATAATGCTCCAGATTTAACGAGAGAAAAATTTGTAGAGTTTCCGAAAATTACCGAAAAAAAAGTTTATAAAACAGGAGATATGGCAAGGTGGATGCCTGATGGGAATATTGAATTTATTGGAAGGAAAGATAATCTTACGAAAATAAGGGGGTTTCGGGTAGAAGTTGGGGAGATAGAGACTGGTCTTATGAAGCATCCAGATGTAGATGAGGTTGTTGTTGTTGCAATCGAAGATACTTTCGGTACGAAAGTATTAAGTGCTTATTTTGTTGCCAATGTGAATATAACAAACTCAGAATTAAGAAATTTCCTTATTAAAAGTTTGCCGAATTTCATGGTGCCAACCTACTTCACTCAACTGAAAAAAATGCCACTCAATCAAAACGGGAAAATTGATCGTAAAGCATTGCCAGTGTCCAACTTGGATCCAGTATCAGACTTCGACTATGTTGCACCAGAAGGCGAATTGGAAAAAAAGGTTGCACATATATGGAGAGATGTTCTTAATATTCAAAAGATAGGAGTGTATGATAATTTTTTTGAGTTAGGTGGGCATTCTTTAAATGCTGCTTCGATTATATTGAAAGTTAACCAAGAATTTGACGTGAATATACACTTAAGTGAAATGTTTAAAAAGCCAACTATAAAAGAATTTACAACTCTAATACTGGATGGGGAACAACATAAAAGTTCAATTATATTACCTGTTGAAGCAAGAGAATACTATCCTGTTTCATCACAGCAAAAAAGGCTATTTATTATGTGGCAACTTAATCGTGATTCAGTAGCTTATAATTTACCGTCGGGGACAATCATAGAGGGTGATCTCGAATATGATATGTTGGTGAGAGCTTTCCAACATCTTGTTGATCGTCATGAATCTTTACGTACATCGTTTTCATTCATCAATGGACAAGTGGTGCAGTATGTACATCCTAAATTAAAGGTTATTGTTGATATCGTTGAAGCATCGGAAGAAGAATTAATGGAGTATGTACATGGGTTTGCTACACCTTTTAATCTGGGACAACCTCCTCTATTTAGAATCAAAGTTATTAAAATCAGAGAAAATAAGCATTTGCTGTTAACTGATGCTCACCATATTGTCTTTGATGGTATATCGATGGACATAATTATGGAGGAATTTTATGATAGTTATTTAAATAAAGATTTGCCTCCGATTAAATTACAATATAGAGACTATGCAGTATGGCAGGCAGAATTTTTTCAGACTGATGATTTTAAGAGTAAAGAAAAGTATTGGCTAAACATATTTAAAGATGAACCTCCATTACTGGAGTTAAATACAGATTATCCACGACACCCGGTGCAACTTTATGATAGTGATTATGTACCAATTATGGCGGGATACGATTTGACAAAGCGTTTGAAAAAGATAGCAAAGGAGAATGGGACAACCCTATATACGGTGCTACTTGCTGCTTTAAATGTATTGTTTTTAAAATATACGGGTCAAGAAGATATTACGATTGGTACCCCTACAGCTGGCCGATCTCGTCCAGGTTTGGAACGGACTATTGGTATGTTTGTGAATACGGTAGTAATAAGAAATTTCCCATGTCGCAAAAAAACATTTCTGAATTTTCTGGATGAAGTGAAGGATAATGCAATAAAAGCCATTGATCATGAGGAATATCCGTTTGAATTGTTAGTAAATCAAGTAGATGCTTATCGAAATACAGGGAGAAATCCAATATTTGATATTATGTTTTCTTTGGATAATGATGAGTATTTCTTTAAGGATAAAGGGGAATTAACTTTCCGAAAATTCCCATTTGAAAGTAGTATGACTCAATTTGATATGTTCATTCATGTATTAGAAATTAATGAAGATATGCATTTTAAGTGGAAGTATCGTAAGGATATATTCAAGAAGGATACAGTACAAAGATTAGCAGAACATTTTATTTATCTACTTGATGAGATTACCGAAAAGATGGATATACCATTACAAGATATCCAGATGATGTCTGAATCAGAGATGAAAACCGTTCTTTATGAATTTAATAATACGACGGATGAATATTTGTATCAAATGACGGTGCATGAGATATTTGAGCAGAAAGTGAAAGAAGGTCCATCAGAAAATGCCATCGTATATAAAGAAATGACACTAACGTACTCTGAGCTGGATGCAAGGGCAAATCAACTGGCCCGCACTTTAAGAAAAAAGGGAGTGCAAAGAAATAGCGTTGTTGGACTTATTGCAGAGCCTTCCTTAGAAATGGTCATAGGAGTTCTCAGTGTGCTAAAAGCAGGAGGGGCATTTTTACCGATTGATCCCACTCTTCCAATAAGCAGGATAAAATATTTTTTGAGAGACAGTGATTGTCAGTTGGTTCTGGCCCGAAATAATATGAAGGAACGCTTTACTTTTGAACAGGAAGTAATTAGGTTGGATGATGAAATAAACTGTAAAGAAGATGGTTGTTATCTTGAAAACATAAACCAGCCCGACGATTTGGCATATGTAATTTATACCTCTGGAACAACCGGTAACCCTAAAGGGGTTATGGTCGAACACAAGAATATTGTGAATCAGTTGATAGGACTCATTCGGAAATTAAAATTTAATCAAGAAATGAATCATTTATTGCTAGCAAAAATCACATTCGATGTTTCTGTTCAACAAATCCTTCTCCCGATTCTCTCTGGGGGTAGGTTATATATTCCTGAGGAAGAGCTAATCGCTGAGCCAAGAAATATGTGGAACTTTATTGAGAAAAACAAAATTAATGTCTTGGGCGCTGTACCTACCCATTTGAAAGTTTTAATAGATAATATTGTCATAAGTCAACCTCTTAACTATGTTCTTGTAGCCGGTGAGGTCTTTACAAAGAGTCTTTATGATCAATTAAAGAGTACTGTTAATGCTGAGATGATTATTAATCTGTATGGTCCAACCGAGACGACGATTTTTTCAACATACTATATTTGTCGTGAAAATGAAGAGGGTTCGAGCATACCAATAGGTAAGCCTCTAAGTAACTATAGGGCATATATTTTAAATCAAGATTATTATCCTGTACCTATTGGTGTGACTGGGGAGTTATATATTGCTGGGGCAGGTGTAGGAAGGGGATATATCAATAAGTCAGATTTGACAGATGAAAAATTTATGTCCAATCCATTTATTCCAGGTGAGAAAATGTATAAAACGGGAGACTTTACAAGGTGGCTCCCTAATGGGGACATTGAGTATCTTGGAAGGATTGACCATCAGGTAAAGGTTAAGGGAGTCCGAGTAGAGCCAGATGAAATAAAAAACAACATTTTAAATCATAAATATATTGATAATGCAATTGTTGTTGCGAAACAAAATCAAAGTAATGAAAGCTATTTGTGTGCGTATCTAATTACAAACCAAGAGGTTACCAGTACAGAATTAAGGGAGTATTTGAGGAATAAGTTACCTGAATATATGATTCCGTCACATTTTGTGCAATTAGAGAGTATGCCTGTAACGAATAACGACAAAGTCGACGTAAGAGCCTTGCAAGAAAGGAATGATGAGAATTATATATCGTTAGGTACTACTTATATAGCACCTGGAACGAATCTAGAAAAAATGATAGCGGAGATCTGGAAACAGGTACTTGGGGTAAATCAGGTCGGTATTTATGATCATTTCTTCGAACTTGGTGGGAATTCACTGAATATTATTCAAATAAATGAACGGTTGAAAAATGATTTGAACATCGACATAACTGTAATGATGCTATTTAGATATCCTACAATTTATTCTCTATCCCAGCAATTAAAGATGACTGCTGAGAGCAGGGTACAGGAAAAAATGAATTCAAATAGAGTTCAGGTAATAAAGGAATCGAAAAATAGGTTAAAACAAAGACGTCAAAGAAAGAGGGATTCGAATGAATGATAGTGCACAGGAACCGATAAGAAATGGTATAGAGATTGCTATTATTGGAATGTCTTGCAGATTTCCTGGTGGAGATACTATAAATGAATTCTGGGAAAATTTGAAGAATGGTGTAGAATCGGTAACTTTCTTCACAGATAAGGAGTTACAGAAAGGAGGAATTGATCTAGAAACGATCCAGAATCCCAATTATATAAAGGCTGGTGGGGCTATTACAGGAACAGAATGGTTCGACAATAAATTATTTAATTACTCACCTAGGGAATTAGAGGTAATGGATCCACAGCTGAAAATTTTGCACGAGTGTGCTTGGGAAGCATTAGAGAGTAGTGCTTACTTTTCGGATACCTTTAATGGTTTAATTGGTACTTATATTGGAGCATCTACAAACTTATATTGGTTAGAAGCGGTATATGATGGAGCGAAAGATTTTATAAAAGAAGCAGAATTTTTAAATGGTTCTCAATTTTTCGGCACCAGATTATCACATAAATTAAATTTGAAAGGTCCTAGTTATACAGTTCAAACTGCATGTTCCTCTTCATTGGTTGCTGTGCACTTGGCATGTCAAGCTCTATTAAGTGGAGATTGTGACATTGCTTTGGCTGGAGGGGTTTCACTTACATTACCTGAGAAAAGAGGGTATTTATACAAGGATGGCATGATTCTTTCACCAGATGGACACTGTAGACCTTTTGATGATAATGCTAGGGGAACGGTCAATGGAAATGGAGCGGGAATTGTTGTTTTGAAGCGTATGGAGGATGCGATTGCTGATGGAGATTTCATCCATGCTGTTGTGAAAGGATCCGCAATAAATAATGATGGCGCTGATAAGGTTAGTTTTAATGCGCCAAGTGTAGAAGGACAAGCTGCTGTTATTAGAGCAGCTCATCACATGGCCGAGGTAGAATCTGAAAGTATATCATATGTAGAGGCTCATGGTACTGGAACAATGCTAGGTGACCCGATTGAGGTTGAAGCCTTGAAGTTGGCATTTAATACAGAGAAGAATAATTTTTGTGGTATTGGATCGGTTAAAGGGAATATTGGTCATCTTGATAACGCTGCAGGTATAGCAGGTTTGATAAAAACTGTAGTTGCTTTGGAGAATCGCATGATTCCACCAAGCATTAACTACGAGAAAGCAAATGAAAAAATTAATTTTGGTAATAGTCCATTTTATGTACAGGATACATTGGCAGAATGGAAGAACCAAGAGTTTCCTTTAAGAGCAGGAGTAAGTTCATTTGGTATGGGAGGAACAAATGCCCATGTTGTACTTGAGGAACCTCCCCAAAGAGAAGCTTCTGAGCGGAGTAGGAGATATCAATTACTTTCTTTTTCTGCACAAACGAAAAAATCTCTTGAAGAGCAAACTAAAAAGTTAGCTGAATATTTAAATCATAACAATAATGTGAATTTGGCTGATGTAGCTTATACACTTTTAAATGGAAGGAAAAATTTAAAATATCGAAGAGCATTAGTGGTTTCGGATATAGAGGAAGCGAAGCGAGAATTTTTTATTCAAAATTCTGGTAAGGTTCAAACTAACATTTGTGATGGCGGTAGTAAGCAAATAATTTTCATGTTTCCCGGGCAGGGTGCGCAATATGTAAATATGGGATTGGATTTATATAAAGAAGAGAAGAGATTTCGAGATGAAGTGAATCTTTGTTGTGAGATTTTAGAAGAGATTAGTGGGATTGATTGGAAGGAAGTCTTATATCCAAAGGACCTGGAAGCTAGAATGAGAGATGATATAAATCAAACATCTAATACACAGCCTGCAATATTTATTTTTGAATATTCATTAGCAAAAACATTAATGGAATGGGGCGTCTATCCGGACGGCATGATTGGACATAGTATAGGGGAATATGTGGCGGCTTGTTTGGCGGGAGTGTTCTCATTAAAGCAAGCGCTACAGTTGGTGTATGAGCGGGCGACCTTAATGCAGCAATTACCTAAAGGAAGCATGATAAGTGTAATGGCTTCGAAAAATGAAATTTTACCACTAATGAATCAAGATGTATCTATTGCCGCGGTGAATAGTCCAATATCATGCGTAATCTCAGGTTCTGATGAGGCAATCTATACTTTTGAGGGGGAATTGATTAGGAAAGGTTTTCAGTTTAAAAAACTTACAACTTCCCATGCCTTTCATTCATCCATGATGGACTCAATTTTAGATACCTATGGAAAGAAGTTAAAAGAAATTAATTTCCAGGATATTAAAATACCATTTGTATCCAATTTGACAGGAGAATGGATTACGGAAGAACAAGCAAAAAGTGCAGATTATTGGGTGAATCATCTGCGACATGTAGTGGAATTTTCTGAGGGCATTAAGCATCTACTATCGGGTACGGAAAGTATTTTTGTGGAGGTTGGACCAGGTAGAACATTAAGTAGTTTTGTTAGACAACATACTCAAGGAGAATCAAAATGCCCAATTATTAATACTGTAAGGCATCCTAAAGAAAAAATTTTTGATGACAATTACTTGCTTCAAAATATTGGTAAGTTGCATATTCATGGCGTGAAGATTAACTGGTCCAAGTATTTTTCGCAAGAAAGAAGATATCGTGTTCCACTCCCTACGTATCCTTTTGAACGGCAGTTCTTTAGCCTTTCTAAGGATATTGAAATGGAAGAGAGTTCCCCTTTATCGCAAAGTGACTATGTAGAAGAGCTAAAGAGGAATGTTGTTCCGAAAGATGATAAACAGCGGAAAATTATAGAATCATATAAGAGAGTTACGGGAGTAAAACAAGTTAGTATCCATGATGATTTCTTTGAATTAGGAGGTAGCTCACTAACGGCTATCAATGTTGTTTCGAGCTTACAGAAGGATTTTGATATTTCTATTAATCATTTATTTGAATACCCTAGAGTCTCTGATCTAGCGCAGCATATGACATATAAAAAGGAGAAGACCATTCCAGATGCATTAGCAACTTATCTGATTGCTAGAGGAGAAAGGCATCGGTTGATGGAGGAGAAGATAAGAGGAGACATAGCGATACGAAGTTTATATGATGATAGAAACAAAAAGTATTACGAAATCAACCTTTCTTGCCAAACCGGTTATAAGGAAGTTCTATTGACAGGAAGCACGGGATATTTGGGCGTTTACTTATTACATGATTTATTAACTGAATTAGATTGCAATGTACATTTGATTGTAAGAAGTGACAATTGTATAAAAGCAGAAAATCGCATTAAAGAAAAAGTTTGCTCTTATTTTGGAACATCTTTTTATGATAAGTATAAGAAAAGAATTTTTGTATATAGTGGCGACCTGACAAAAAAATATATGGGCTTAGATTTGCCGAACTATCAATATTTGAGTGAAACAATCCAATGTATTATACATTCAGCAGGCAGTGTTAGTCATTATGGGAAATATGAAAAATCCTATGAAGCAAACGTTCTAGCTACGAGAAATGTAATTGATTTTTCGCTTAAGGGAGTAAAGAAAGATGTGAATCATATTTCTACATTGGCTGTAGCTTCTGGTGTAGTAAAGAATAACGAAGATATATTGTATACGGAGTATGATAATGATTTAGGGCAAATTATTGAAAATCCTTATCCAAAGACAAAGTTAGAAGCTGAAAAGATTGTACTGGAAACGAGGGATAAGGGAATAAATGTAAATGTTTTTCGAGTGGGAAACATTGGTTTTGATTCTAAAACAGGAAGGTTTCAAGAAAACATAGAGCAGAATGCATTATACTCAATGATGAAATCATATATAAGAATTGGATTGGTTCCAGAAATGGAAAGAGATATAGATTTTGCATGTGTGAATGATGTTAGTCAGGCAATTATTAAGTTGTTTAATAAAAAAGAATTAATGAATGAGACTCATCACATTTTCAATCCTAACTATGTAAGCTTATCAGCTCTTTTAACAACGTATGGATTAGACATAGATGTAAAAGAAACTTCAATTGATAAATTTATAGATTATATCTTTGATGAAAAGCAATTTAATCAATATGCATCAGATATATATAATTTACAGCTGCATTGTATAGGAGATGAATTGAAAACATTTAATGATGTCGAACAAACATTGTTCCATATAATGGGAGATAAAACGAATATGCTGTTAAGAAAAACGGGTTTTGTATGGAATAATATTACGGATGAAATGACGAAAAAAATGATTAGATATGGTCAAAAAGTTAATTATTTCGAAAAACATTAAATATAAAGTGGTGATAATTTGAAGTATAGAGAATATTTTTCACTAACTCATCCTCAACAAAGGATTTGGTATATGGAGAAAATTAATCCTCATCAGCCATTGCATAATATTGGGGGAACAGTAAAGATACAAGGAGAAGTGGATTTTGATTGTCTTGAGAAAGCAATTAATTATTTTATAAAAAAAAATGATGGAATCAGGCATCGATTTGTAGAATCGGATGAGAAGGTTCATCAATATGTGGAGAAATATCATAAATATCAAGTTCGATATACTATTTTTAATAGTCAGAAGGATTTAGATGCCTGGGTTCAGCAGGAAGCTGCAAAACCTTTCGATATCAATGAACAAGACTTATTTGATTTTGCTTTGTTCAAGTTACAAGATACTAAAGAAGGGGGATATTTCGTTAAGGTCCATCATATAATTTCTGATGGTTGGTCTATGAATCTTTTAACTGAACAGATTTGTAATGCATACACTCAAATTTTGAAAGGTGAAAAAATAACAGATCAGCTTAATAGTACCTATATGTATTGCCTTGAGAAGGAAGAATCCTATTTAACTTCAAAAAGATTTATGAAGGATAAAAATTTTTGGAATGAGAAGTTTAGTAAGCTCCCAATTGTGAAGCGGAAGAACGAAGTAGATTGTGCAAAGGCAAATAGAAAAACATATTCTTTAACAAATAATCAATCGGATGAAATTAAACAATTTGCTACTGACATAAATGTTTCTGTGTACGCATTCTTTGTTGCCCTATATTATATTTACTTAAATAAAGTAAATGGGCAGGATGATTTAATTATTGGAATGCCTGTACTTAATCGAGCGGGGAAAAATGAAAAAAATATTGTGGGGATGTTAACAAGTACTATGCCATTTCGTCATACTGTTGATAGTGAAATGACAGTCTTAGATTTTATAAAAGGCATTAATCGTGAATTGGTTCGCTGTTATTATCATCAAAAATATCCATATGATGTATTGGTGAAAGATTTGGAATTAAAGAAAAAGGGATACGGTGATTTATTTGATACATGTATTAACTATTACAATACAAAACTTCCTACTGAAATTAATGGTACACCAATAGAAAATGAAGAATTTTACAATAGGAATCAGATTTATTCAATTCAATTGATTATTCGAGAATGGTCTAGATTAGGAGGATTTAATCTAGATATAGATTATAAGGATCATATGTATACAGAAAAGCAAATTGAACAAATGTATCTTGGAATCAGTCATTTACTGAATCAGATGTTGGAGTCGCCTAATAAAAAGTTGATGGAATTAGAAATTTTACCAGAAGATATGTGGAATAAATTGATATATGAATTTAATGCAACGAATAGGGAGTATCCAAAGGACAAGACAATCCATCAGCTTTTTGAAGAACAAGTAGAAAGGACACCAGATAGAGTTGCGATTTGCCTGGAAGATAAGGAACTTACGTATCGTGAATTGAATGATAGATCTAATCAATTAGCGAGGTATATATTAAAGAAAAATGTAACAAAAGGTACAGTAATAGGAATATCAACTACGCATTCTCTAGAAACAATTATTGGAATTTTAGGAATTTTAAAAGCAGGAGCGGTATATTTACCTATTGATCCACAATATCCATCTGAACGGGTCAATTATATGCTGCAAGATTCAGATATCAATATTCTGTTCACTAATTTTGATATTTCGCATCAATGGGATCTTTCTTTGTATGCGGTTGAGGTTATCCATATAAATGCAGCTCATATTTATATGGGAGATACTTCTAATATTAAAAATAGAAGTGAGCCGACTGACCTTGCTTACATCATATATACATCGGGTTCTACGGGAAACCCTAAAGGTACAATGATTGAACAGAAAGGATTGGTTAATTATATTTCCTGGGCAAATCAAGTATATGTAGGCGCAAGTGAAAATGAAGTTTTCCCATTGTATTCATCTCTTGCTTTTGATCTTACTGTTACAACTATATTTACCCCATTAATTAGTGGTAATCAGATTATTATTTATCCTGCTGATGCAAACGAATATGTATTATATAGGATATTTAAAGAAAAAAAAGCAAGTATTATTAAATTAACTCCATCTCACCTGTTTTTATTGAAAGATTCAGACTTTGCTGGGTGTTCAATTAAAAAAATTATTGTTGGTGGAGAAAATTTAACAGTAGACCTTGCCGCAAACATACAGAAAAAATTAGGTAGAGAAACAAAAATATATAATGAATATGGGCCCACAGAAACAGTTGTAGGATGTATGATTCATCAATTCGATATTGAAAAAGATAAAGGGGTATCTGTTCCTATTGGTGTACCTGCACAAAATATGAAAATATATGTGTTGGACTCCGATCTTCGCCCAGTACCAATGGGAGTTGTTGGAGAAATTTATATTTCTGGGGAAGGTGTTGCAAGAGGATATTTTAACAATCAGGATTTAACAAGAGAGAGATTTATTGTAAATCCATATTCGGAAAAAGAGCAGATGTATAAATCGGGTGATTTAGCTAGATTTATTGAAGGAGATAAGATTGAGTATTTGGGAAGGAAAGATGATCAAGTAAAAGTTCGTGGGTTCCGCATAGAACTAAAAGAAATCGAAATAAACTTGCAAAAATATCCGAGCATTAAGGAAGTGGTAGTGATTGATCAAGAGGATTATGATGGAAACCGCTATCTTTGTGCCTACTATACTGAGAATGCTAAGGTGAAGACATCCGAACTATTTAGATTCTTAAAAGAGATCTTACCAGTTTATATGATTCCTTCGTATTTTATTGTGTTGAAAGAAATACCGTTGACGTTTAACGGAAAGCTGGATAGAGAGGCCTTGCCGAAACCTGAAGTTAAAATAGAGAAAAAAACTGAAGGTGAGATAGAAAGTGATTTAGTAGGTATTATACGTGAAGTATTAAATGTTGAAAAAGTAAGTATAAGAGACAACTTCTATCATCTAGGCGGGGATTCCATTAAAGCAATTCAAATTTCTTCTAAGATACGTGAGAAAGGGATTAAAATAAAAACAAAGGATATTTTGGCTAATCCAGTTATTGAAGATATGATTTTATATTTAGAAATGACTAGCACAAAAGAGCAGAAGAGTAATCAACAATGTGTTGGTAGTATTGAAACGATACCATCTATCTCATGGTTTTTTTCGCAAGATTTGAACAATATAAACCATTATACACAGTCAGTGTTAGTCAAAGTAAAGGATGACGTTGAGGTTGGGATACTTGAATCGGCATTTAGCTCATTAGTTTGTCATCACGACGCTTTTCGCTTGAATTACCGGATGGAAACGAAGGAATTATTTTATAATCAAAATAATTACAATAAAAAAATAAAAATAGAATCATTAGATTTATCTGAATTATCAAAAACAGAGCAAAGTATTCGTATTGCTAGTATTGGAGAAATATTGAAATCGAGCTTTAATATTGAAAATGAAATTCTTCTTAAAGTTTGTATATTTGATTTGGGCGATTTTGGTAAAAGACTATTAATGACAGCTCATCATTTAGCTGTTGATGGTATATCTTGGCGAATTATTTTTGAAGATATAAATCAATTATATAAACAGATAGAAAATAAGCAGAAAACTTCTTTGCCGCCAAAAGATAATTCGGTACAGGATTGGGCAATTGAGTTAAAGAGAATGAGTAAAAAAATTCCAGAATCAGAAAAGCGATACTGGGAGCATGTATATCAATATGAAGAGAATTCATTTAATGATTTTGATTTAGGATTGGATCGTATGGAATTTTGCGAGAAAATGATTAAGAAGTTAACAGAAGAAGAAACTATGCAGCTGTTACAAAAAGCAAATGAAGCTTATCGAACAAAAGGTAATGAACTAATGATTATAGCGCTATCATTGGTAATGGCTAAGTATATTAAAACAAATGATGTGATTATTGAAATTGAAGGGCATGGGCGTGAAGAATTAAATGATGAAATTGATGTATCGCGAACTATTGGATGGTTTACGAGCCTATTTCCAATTCGGTTACAATTTGAGGATGTAGATATATCACAACAAATTAAACAATTAAAAGAGCAATTGCGTAGCGTTCCAAGTAAAGGTCTAAATTATGGAGTTTTAAAGTATATTTCGAAGGAATTAAGTTCCGAATCTCGAAAGTATGTTCGTTTTAACTATTTAGGTGATTTTAATGCTACATTTTCCAATGGAATTTTTGAATTTGCGTATGAAAATTCCGGTCAAGATAACAGCAATAAAAATGAGATGGATTGTTTGCTAGATATCGTTGCGTATACAGTAGATAAAAAGTTGAATTTGTCGATTACGTATAGCAAAAACAAATTTAAACAAGAAACAATATCGCAATTTTTCATGGAGTATATGAATCAATTGAGAGATTTGATTCAACATTGTTGTCAGAGAAAACATGCTGAATTCACCCCATCTGATTTTGAAACGGCAAACCTCTCGAGTGAAGATCTTGAAAATATATTTAATATATGATATTAGAGAGGAGTCATTCAATCATGATGAGAGTAAAAATTGTTTTGATTACCCTTGTAATATTATTAAATGTACAGATGCTATTTGGGATTCAAATAGCAAATGCAGAGAATGATAGAATGTTTACGGAAAACGATAAAGAACAACTAGACTCGCTTATAAAAAAACAAATGCAAGAAGCCAAAATTCCTGGAATGTCAGTGATAGTAGTCAAAGGTGATCAAGCTGTATATAAAAAAAGTTTTGGCTATTCAAATCTTGAGACAAAGCAACGTGTAACGGAAAAAACATTATTTGAAATCGGTTCGAATAGTAAGGCGTTTACAGCTCTCGCAATATATCAACTTGTTCAAAAGGGGTTAATTGATTTAAAGGACCCTGTTAGCAAATATTTGCAGTGGTTTCAAATGATATATGAAGGTAATTATAAAGGACAACAACTTAATAAAAATGTTGAAATAACTCTTGAACAGCTTTTATATCATACGAGTGGGATCCCTTTTCATACCATTGGGGACATACCTATCTCAAATGACAATGATGCGTTGGAAAATACAGTTAGAGAAATATTAAATCAAAAATTGGAGACATATCCAGGAGAGCAATTCAATTATGCCAGTATTAACTACGATATTCTAGGATTAGTTATACAAAAAGTTACCAATCAATCTTTTGAACAATACGTTCAGAATAATATATTAAACCAATTTAATATGGGTAATACTTTTTTGTTTAGAAAAGATGTCGCTAAATATGATATGTCAAAGGGATATAAAATAGGTTTTTTAAAGCCTATAGAGTTTAATGCACCTATTTATCGAGGAAATACACCCGCAGGTTATTTTATCTCAAATAATGAAGACATGGAAAAGTGGCTTCGTATGCAGCTTGGGATATATGGACTAAGTGATGATCACCAAAAGGCAATTTATAGTACACATATACCAAACAGATCAGTTCCACCATCTGAGGATGGCTCTTCTTATGCCGGAGGGTGGCAAGTTTTTCAAAATGGTCCTGGTGAAATATCACATGCAGGAAGTAATCCGAATTTCTCCTCTTTCGTTGTATTTCATCCTCAAGAGAAGTTAGGAGTTGCGGTGATGGCTAACATGAACTCCGATTACACTCAAAATATTGGCCAGGCTATTATGGACACACTTGTGGGGGAGAGTGTGGTGACAAACGGTAAAGATACGTATAAGAGTATTGATGCCTTTTCTGTTACTGTACTTTTGTTTATGGTTCCTTTTTCAATTATTACTCTATACTTCATTTTCATAGTTATGATTCAGGTGTATAAGAAAAAAAGGAAGTTGGAAAAAAATAAATTTAAAAGTATTTGTATTCCCTTTATAACGTTTCTGTTTGCGTTCTTAGCTGGGTATGCCCTTTATAAAATTCCATTTGTATTTTTCGGGAGACTTTCTTGGGATTTTGTTAATGTTTGGTTACCTATCAGTATGAGTTTTGCGGTATGGGCTACTTTAATTAGTATTGTACTGTTCTGCCTATATTTATCTTTAATAACTGTTTTTCCTTTGCATAATAAGAAAAATTTTTTTCCGATTTTTGTGTTGAGTGTAACCAGTGGTTTTGGAAATGCGATGATTATTTTTATTATTAATGAAGCTTTAACTAGAAGTAATTATTCAAGCAACAATAGTTTGTTTTTATATTTTTTGCTAGGAATTATTACTTATGTATTAGCGCAAAAATTGGTACGGACGCAGTTGATTACCATTACGAATAATCTGATTTATGAAAAAAGGATCCAGTTAATTAACGATATATTAAAAAATCCTTATGAAAAAATTGAAAAAATAGAGTCAGAAAGAATTCAAACCACCTTAAATAATGATACAGAAGCTATCAGTAATTATGCTGCCACCATAATTACTGGTTTGACTGATTCAATTACACTTTTATGTTGTTTGGTTTATTTGGGAGTAATTAATGTTTATGGACTGCTTGTTTCTATTGCAGTTATTTTGGTTGCAGCAGGTATGTATTATGTAGCTGGAAAATCAGCTAATAATCTTTGGGAACAAACAAGAAACATCCAAAACACTTTTTTTAGATATATAAACGATCTCATTGGCGGTTATAAAGAGTTAAGCATAGGAAAGTCAAAACGAGAAGAGTTTGGACAAGGGATGCAAGAGAGCTGTGAGGATTATAAGGATAAGCGGATTCAAGGTGGTCTTAAGTTTGCTAATGTTTTTATTATTGGTGAATTGCTGTTTGTTATGGTAATTGGGGCTGTTACATTTTTATTTCCGCTTTTATTTAAAGGGGTACAGAGTGAGTTTTTAAGAAGCTATGTTTTTGTTTTTCTTTATATGACAGGACCTCTACATAGTATACTCAATACTATCCCTAATGCGATTCAAATGAAAATTAGTTGGAAGAGAATAAATGATTTTTCAAGGTATTTAAAAACCGAAACTAATAAGACAGACGTAAACAGTACTTTGATACCTCAAAGTAAAATAAACATGGAGATTAAAGAGGTAGTATATCAATACGAAAGTGAACATGGAGAACCTTTTCAAGTTGGGCCAATTAATTTTGAACTTAAATCAGGAGAGGTTGTATTTATAACCGGTGGCAATGGTAGTGGTAAATCAACTCTTGCTAAACTAATTACAGGTTTGTATTCTGCAAATAGCGGAAACATATTTGTTAACAATCAAGAAATAAATCAGGAACAGTTAAGAGAGCTATATTCCGCAATATTTAGTGATTTTTATTTGTTTACAAAAGTCTATGGTATTGACTATAGCTCAAAGGAAGAAGAAATAAAAAAATATTTGAAAATATTACGTATCGATGAAAAAGTACAAATTCAAAATGGAGAATTTAGTACAACTAAACTTTCAACAGGACAACGAAAAAGACTAGCACTATTAATTAGCTATTTAGAGGATAAATCTATTTATCTATTTGATGAATGGGCGGCAGATCAAGACCCTGAATTTAGACATTTTTTCTATACAGAACTATTGGCTGAATTAAAGGAAAAAGGAAAAGCTATCATTGCTATTACTCATGATGATAGGTACTTTCATATCGCGGATAAAGTTATCAAGATGGAAAGAGGAGAAATTATAGAAAATATGAAGAAGCATAATTATTTAGATTCATTTGATTGTCTCAAGGAGGAGCTCAATGATGATAAAATTGGATAAACAAAATTTGGAAGATATTCTTGGTTTAACACCAATACAGGAAGGGTTGTTATTTCACTACTTAAAAAATCCTCAAAGTGATGAGTATTTTGAACAGATATGTTTGGGGATTTTAGGTAGAGTTGATGCAGGATTGTTTACGAAAGCTTGGGACGCGGTTGTCCAAACAAATGAGCAGTTACGTACACTATTTCGTTGGGAAAAAGTGAAAACTCCTGTTCAAATAGTATTGAAAGAACATACCCCTCATATTAAAATAATTGATCTTACACACAAGAGTGAAAGTGAAAAAAATATTTTACTAGAAGAGATAAAAGTTAAAGATCGTGAAAAAAAGTTTAATCTTCGAGAAATACCATTCAGGGTTACTTTGTGCATATTAGCAGAAGAAAGACATGAAATGATTATAAGTAATCATCATATTATATATGATGGCTGGAGTAATGGAATTATTTTAAAAGAATTCCTAAACGCATATCGATGCCTTAGTGAATCAGAAACTTACAATCTGCCTACTAAAAAAAAATATAAAGATTTTATTAAATATATTCAAAAACAGGATAAAGAAGGGCAGAAAGTATTTTGGCAAGAGTATTTAAAAGGATTTAACTCGCAAAATAGATTGGAAGTAACAAAAAAGAAACATAAATCAATTCGAAAAGATCATCAGTATCGTATTCAATTTTCAAGGGATAAGTTGGAAGGATTTGCGAAGGGAAATGAAGTTACTCTTGCCGCCCTTGTTTATAGTTTATGGGGAATTGTGCTACAAAAGAATCATAATATCGATGACATTATTTTTGGCGCAACTATTTCGGGTAGAGCAGGAACATTTAATGGGATTGAAGAAATGGTAGGCCTATTTATAAATACAGTTCCATTAAGAGTTAAAAAGGATTCTGGCGAAACATCTATAGAACTTATCAAAAAGTTAAATAAGACATTGCAGGATTGGGAATTGTATGGGACATCATCTTTAGTAGATATAAAAAAATATAGTGAATTGGATACGGAAATCGACCTTTTTGATACTATTGTTGTTTTTGAAAACTACCCTTTAGATCAGACGATACTGACAAACAAAAATAGAATCGCTTTGAACTCATATTCCACCTTTGAAATGACTAATTATGGCTTATCTATTAGTATAAGTTTGCACAAAGATATTGAGATATGTTTCAGTTACAACGAACAATTATATGAATCATCTAAAATTGAGCGTTTAGCTCAGCATTTTACTATAATTGCAGAAGCAATCATAAAAAATCCTCATAAAAAAATAGAAGAGATTGATATCGTATCTATTGAAGAGAAAAAACAAATCCTTTTGGAATTTAATAATACTCGTAAAACATATTCACATCAGTTGACGATTAGTCAGTTGTTTGAGCAACAAGCGATGAAAACCCCGGATAATGTTGCGATTGTATATAAAAATAGGACTATGACTTATGAAGAATTAAATGACATATCCAATAACTTATCAAATGAACTGCTTAGAAAAGGAGTGAAAAAGGGTGAGATTATTGGAATCATGACGGATCCATCAATTGAAATGCTAATAGGGATAATTGCTATTTTAAAAGTCGGAGCTGCATACTTGCCAATTGATCCAGAATATCCAGAGTCAAGGAAAATGTATATGATACAGGATAGTCAAACAAAGTTCATATTGACCAGTAAGGATGTAATTAATAAAAACGACTATGTAATTGGAAAATTCAACAATGATTGTATTTTTATATTGGATAATAGTAGAAAAATTTCGGGTGAGACTCTTCTACCAAAAGTAAACCTTAGTCCGAATGATTTATTTACGGTTTTGTATACTTCAGGTACTACAGGAAAACCTAAAGGTGTAATGATAGAAAATCGAAATGTTGTTAATCTTGTTCAGTGGTTTGGAAAAACATTTAATATAACGGAAAAAACAAATCTATTACAACTAACAAATTATGTGTTTGATCCGAGTATTGAGGATTTTTTCGGTACATTACTTTATGGAGCGACATTACATATAGCCGAAAAGAATTTAATTTTAAATAAGGAGCATTTTTGTGATTATGTTGATCAACATGAAATTCATATTATTAATTTCATACCGACTGTATTAAAAGAATTATTATGTCATGATCGCAAATTGCAGAGTTTACACACAGTTATTTCAGGTGGAGAAAGACTAGAAGAATCATTAAAAGATGCACTAATTGATAGAGGATATAAATTATATAATAATTATGGTCCAGCAGAAACGACAGTGGATGCTTTAAGTGTTGAATGTTCAGAAAATACCGTCTCTTTAGGACGGCCGATTTCAAATGTTAGATGTTATATATTAGATAAAGATAAAAATATTAGTCCAATAGGTGTTCCTGGTGAGTTGTATATTGCTGGAGACGGTGTAGGAAGAGGGTATTTGAATCTACCAGAATTTACAAATGAAAAGTTTATGAATGATCCCTTTAATCCAAATGATCGTATGTATAAAACAGGGGACTTAGGAAGATGGCTTCCAAACGGAGAAATCGAGTTTCTTGGAAGAGAGGATCATCAGGTGAAAATCAGAGGGTATCGGATTGAACTTTCAGAAATTCATAATTTAATATTAAAAAGGAACTACATTGAAGATGTTGCTGTAATTGATTGGGAAATTAATAATGGGAAAAAAGTTATCTGTGCATATATCGTTTCCCATGTTCAGGTTAACATGGAGGAACTTAAGGGATTTTTAGCAAAAGAATTACCAGATTATATGCTTCCGTCATACTATATTCAGCTAGAGAGTCTGCCCTTAACTTCCATAGGAAAGCTTGATCGAAGGAACTTACCGGCTCCTCAAATTCATACTTATAAAGGTTACGTTGCTCCAAAAAATAAAGTTCAAGAAGAACTAGTAGAGGTATGGTCTGCAGTATTGGGTCTACATCAGGGGGAGATTGGTATACATGATAACTTCTTCGAGTTGGGAGGAGACTCAATTTTAAGTATTCAAATAGTAGGTAAAGCGCTTCAAAAGGGTATAGAGATTACCGTGAGTCAGATGTTTGAGAACCAAACGATAGCAGAACTGGCGGATTGTATTGCAGATATTAAAGAAAGCTATAGTGAAGATCAAATAGAAGAACCTGAGACTGGAGAAGTGCTTCTTACACCGATTCAAAAGTGGTTTTTTGAGCAAGATTTGGAAAATTATCATCATTGGAATCAATCTGTGCTATTGGAAACACGAGCAGGTATAAATCCGAATTTGTTGCATGAAAGTTTTCGTATACTTACAAATTATCATGATAGTTTTAGGCTCCGTTATTATCAAAGGGCTGGAGAATGGATTCAAGTTTATTCAGAGTCCGATGAGAATGTGTTATTTGAATTACATGATTTTAATAATAGTCATATGCATGAAATTTTATCAAAATTGCAGTATGAATTAAACATTACAGATGGGCCATTAATTAAAGTTGCATATTTTGATTCTGGGGATCAGGAAAAAGGAAGGTTGTTTATAACAGTACATCATCTTGTAATAGACGGATATTCATGGCGACTTATGCTGGACACTCTACAGATGATATATGAACAGCTTACAAATAGTGGCTCTGTTCAACTTCCAGTGAAAGGCCTCTCTTTTAAAAAATGGTCTGAGCATCTCTATGAATATGCTTATTCCAATCAATTAAAAGATGAACTTGCTTTTTGGAAGAACAATGTCCCTTCTTCTGTAAATACTATACCTATTGACATGGAAGGGGGGAGAAATGATGAAAACTCTGCTCGTACACTTTCTTTTATGTTGACGGAGAAAGAAACAAAGTATTTACTGCATGACACGTATCAATTATTTAAAATGAGAATTGATGATATTCTGCTTTCCGCACTTTCTAGTACATTAGCAAATTGGAGTGGTGAAACACTAGTTGATTTGGAGGGCCATGGTAGGAATCCTTTGTTAAAAGAGTACGACACTTCAAGAACTGTAGGATGGTTTACTTGTGTATATCCTATTGTTATGGGCGACATTGAAAAAGAGAAGGGCATAGCAGAAATATTGAAGCAAGTAAAAGAGCGGTATCGTGCTATACCAAATGGTGGAATTGGTTATGAAATTTTATATTACTTAGCAGAGAAAGAGATGCGAGGGCAAATTTCGTCTAGGAAAAGGGGACAAATAAGCTTTAATTATTTAGGACAGTTCGAACAAGCAATTAAAAAACAGCAGTTATTTAATATATCGGATGTGAATACAGGACCAACCCGTGATTTGAATGGAATTAGAAGTCACTTGCTTGAAATTGAATGTATGATCGTTGATAAAAAATTATGTGTAGAATGGAAATATAGTGCGAATAGTCATTTGGTTGAAACCATTCAAGGCTTGGCAAAGGACTTTGTCAACAATTTGAAGAATATAATTGACCACTGTCAAACAAAAGAAGGTACATATTTGACGCCTTCAGATTTCCCACTTGTCTCCATAGATCAAAAGAAACTTGATGAATGGATTGAGGTATATAAAAATATAGAAGATATATACATGCTTTCACCTGTACAACAAAGTATGGTTTTTCATCATATCTATTCACCAAAATCGTCAGTAACTGTGGAGCAAACAATATTTTCAATAAAATCAAAACTAGATATTGAGATATTTGAAAAGGCTTGGCAAAAACTTTTAGATAGACATGAAAGTTTAAGAACATCATATCATTGGGAAGGGCTAGAAGAACCTGTACAGATTGTTCATAAATATCTAAAAATTCCTTTTCAAGTTTTAGATTGGACAAATTTTTCGAAATCTGAAGGATTGCAAAAGTTAGAACAACTTATTGAGGAAGATCGTAAGAAGGGATTCGACCTTTCAAAACCACCACTTATGAGAATTTTGGTCATTAAGCAAGAAGAGTATGCCTATGATGTAGTATGGACGCATCATCACCTTCAGTTAGATGGTTGGTGTAATAGCATCCTCTTTAAGGAACTGGGTCAGTGTTATGAAGCATTATGTGTTGACGAAAAGATAACATTTGGACATGTATATTCATTTAAAGATTATATCGACTGGTTACGTAGGCAAGACAAGAAGAAAGCGGAACAATTTTGGAGAACCGAGTTAGATGGATTTAAAACACCTATACGATTCAATAATATTTTTCCTGCAAAAAATTCAAATCAGTTATCTGCTTTTGGAGATGTAGTATACGAAGTATCTGAAGACAAACAGCAGATAATTCAAGACTTTACTAGAAAGAATCGGATTACACTAAATACTATGATTCAGGGGGCTTGGGCAATTCTTTTAAATCGCTACTCCCAAGAAACAGATATTATTTTTGGGGTAACTTCATCAGGGCGTCCGGCTGAGTTAGAAGGTTCGGATTCAATAATTGGTTGCTTTATGAATACTCTTCCTTTTAGGGTAAAGATAAATAAAAATGTAAATTTGATTAAATGGCTTAAAGATGTACAACTGAAGCAGGTTGAAATGCGTCAATATGAATATACCTCACTCGTTGATATAAGAAGTTGGATTGATATGCCAAGAAGCTCTGCCTTATATGATTTGTATGAGAGTATTGTAATTGTTGAAAACTATCCATTCGATGTGAAATTGAAAGACGGAATTGGTTCATTACAAGTGAAATCAGTACGTATAGATGAACAAATGGATTATCCTTTGGTTGTTTATTGTAATCTACAACCAAAGCTTCAATTGAAGCTACTATTCAATAGTTCCTTTTTAAATGAAACAGAAGCAAATCAGATACTTTCACATTTAATCAATATTTTGTGGGAAATGCTTGTTAGCGAAGATGGTAAGTTAGAGAATATCTCAATGATTTCCGAAAAAGAACTTACACATATTTTAAGTGATAATAATTCTACTTCATTGGATTATCCTAAGAATCAATGTTTTCAGGATTTATTTACTGATCAAGTAAAATTAAATTTAAACAAACCTGCTGTTATACAGGGGAATGAAAGTTTATCTTACACAGAATTAGATATACTTTCAAACCAGTTAGCGCATAAGCTCATTAAATTAGGGGTAGGGCCTGAAATACCTGTGGGAGTGTATGTTGAACGTTCACCTAAAATGATTGTAGGAATTTTAGCTGTTTTAAAAGCTGGTGGAGCTTTTCTACCTATAGATATGGATTATCCTGGCGAAAGAATAAATTTGATGTTGAAAGATGCCCAAGTACCTATATTACTCACCCAAAATAATTTACAGTCGAAGATTAGAGATTATCAGGGGCATACCGTTTGTCTTGATATAGAATGGGATTCAGTGCTCGAAGAACCAAAAAACCAACCGAGTGTTAGAATTGAACCCCAGAATTTGGCATATATCATCTATACTTCGGGTTCTACTGGTCGACCAAAAGGTGTAATGATGTCTCATGAAGCAGTTGTAAGCCACTCCATTGATATTTGCAAACGTTATGAGCTGACACCGGAGGATCGTGTTCTTCAGTTTTCTTCGATAAGTTTTGATATTTCACTTGAACAGATTTTTACAACACTAGCTGCAGGAAGTTCTCTTGTTTTGCGTGATAAGAATATATGGACTCCTTATCAGTTTTCTCAGAAATGTGTTGAACTTGGACTCTCAGTTGTTAATCTGCCTACAAATTATTGGGGCGAAATTGTACAAGAATGGTATACAAGACCAGAAATAATTCCAGATAGTAACCTCAGACTCGTCATAGTTGGTGGGGAACAAATGCCAGCGGAGAAAGTAGGGATGTGGGAACAGTTACCTTTAGAAGATATTATTTTGTTAAATGCATATGGACCTGCTGAAACGGCGATGACAAGTACTTTATATGAAGTGTCTGGAAAAAGAACTAAAAGTGCCGACTTAAAAGTTATTCCCGTGGGAAAACCACTTGCTAACAGGCGCATTTATATCCTTGATGAGAACATGCACCCTTTGCCGATTGGAGTGAAGGGGGAAATATTCATAGGTGGCATACCTTTAGCTAGAGGTTATATTAACAATTCTAAGTTGACGAAGGATAAGTTTATTCGAGATCCGTATTATCATAATTATGGAAAAATGCTTTATAAAACAGGAGATATGGGGAAATTACTTTGCGATGGTAACATTGAGGTTCTGGGGCGGAAGGATGACCAAACAAAAATACGAGGGCATCGAATTGATATAGGAGAAATTGAAGTTGTTTTAAACAAATGTGATAACATAAAAAACTCTATAGTTGCCGTGAAGAATGGAGTAGCAAATGATAAGTATCTTGTTGCATTCTATGATTCCCCCTCACATGGTACAAATAATCAATGCAGTATAAGGGGTTTTTTGCGGAAGAAACTTCCTGAATATATGATTCCTTCTTATTTTATTCAACTAGGAAGCCTTCCGCTCAGTCCGAATGGAAAAATTGATCGGAAGTCCCTAGAAAATATGGAGATTAAAGTAGAGTTTGATGAAGAGTATCAAAAACCTTATAATACGATACAACAAAAACTTGTAAGTATTTGGAGAAAGATACTGGGAACTGATGGTGTAGGCATTAATCATCATTTCTTTGAAATTGGGGGACAATCATTAAAAGCAATAACACTTGTTTCTGAAATTCATAGGGAATTTGAAGTTGAACTTCCACTTGGAAATATATTTACATTTCCTACTATTAAGGAATTGGCTGTAATCATTGAAGAAATGATGGGGAAAAAAGAAACATATGAAGCGATTCGTCTAGCACCACCACAGGAGTATTATGAAGTCTCTCCAGCACAAAAAAGTATGTATATTGTTAGTCAATTGAATGGTGCATCTACAAACTATAATATTACCGGAGCAGTATTTCTTGAAGGGGAAGTTAATATAGTACAGATAGAAAAGGCATTGCAAGCTTTAATTAATCGCCATGAAAGCTTGCGAACATCATTTAAACAAGTACAAGGGAAAATAGTTCAAAAAATCCAACAGAATCCTGAATGGAATCTGCAACACTTGTATGCAGATGAACAAAATTTTGAGAGTGTTGTTGAAACATTTATTAGACCATTTGATTTAGAGAAAGGGCCCTTGTTCAGAGCAGCAATTGTGGAGGTGCTACCATCATCGAAATATTTGCTTGTTTATGATATGCACCATATTATATCCGATGGTTTATCAATGGGAATTTTAATTAGAGAGTTTGCATCTCTTTATCAAAAAAATAATTTGCCAGACGTAAGAATTCAATACAAAGATTTTTCAAACTGGCAAAACAAAATGATAGAATCCGGGAACTGGAAACTAAAAGAACTGTACTGGCTTGAAATATTTTCAAAAGAAATACCATTACTCAATTTACCAACTGATTATCCAAGATTAGATGAGCCAATGTTTGAAGGTGATGTAGTTCAATTTAATTTGGATGCATATTATACATCTAAATTAAATGAAATCTCAAGCCAAAAAGGAGCTACTCTGTACTCATTATTACTTTCGGCATTCAATATACTATTGTTTAAATATAGCGGACAAGAAGACATTATAATTGGAAGCCCGGTAGCAGGAAGACTGAATTCTGAATTAGAAAATGTGGTAGGTATGTTTGTTAATACACTTGCGCTCAGAAATTATCCTACTTCAGAGAAACGGTTTGAGGATTTTTTGAAAGAAGTTGCAAGCCACACACTTCAAGCTCTCGAACATCAGGAATATTCATTTGAGATGCTCGTTGATAAGCTACAATTGCGAAAAAATGTGAATCGTCATCCTCTGTTTGATGTGATGTTTGCTTTTGAAAATGTTGATGCAGTAAGGGCGGAAATAGGTGATTTTGAAATTAAACCGTACGAGTATACGAATCGTACATCTAAATTTGATTTAGAGCTGAAAGTAACTGAGCAGGATGGACAACTTCGTTTTATATTTGAATATAGTACAGGTTTGTTCCGTAAAGAGACGATAGAACGAATGGTGGAACATTTCGTTAAAATTATTGATACTATCATAGAGGACATTACTATTCCAATTGAGGAAATTGATCTAGTAACCATGAAAGAAAAAAATAGAATAGGTGTTTTTAATAATACTGATACTTTGTATCCAGAAGAAAAAACGGTTAAACGTATATTTGAAGAACTGGTGGAAAAACATCCGAATCGTACTGCTGTAGTGTTTGGACAGAGAACAATAACTTATAAGGAATTAAATGATAAAGCAAATCAATTAGCTAAACACTTGATTAAGAAGGGGGCAGGAAGTGATACAGTAATCGCTTTATTAGCTGAGCCTTCTATTGAAATGATCATTGGACTATGGAGTATTATTAAAAGCGGGGCAATTTATTTACCTCTTGATCCGGAGTTTCCATTAGAACGAATAAATAGCATGATTGAAGACAGTGATACAATTCTTCTTTTGACCCAGTCTCACTTAGTAACTTCTAATGATTTTACTTGTGAGGTTATGGAATTGGAAGATAAGAGCTTATTTTTTGAATGTCCTTCAAATATAGAGGAAAGAAGTACAGTTGATAATCCAATATATATTATTTATACATCTGGTACCACTGGGCTCCCAAAAGGGGTACCGATTAAGAATCAAAGCTTGGTAAATTATATTTCATGGTTCACACGAGAAGCAAGTATAACGTATAGGGATAAAACACTACTATTATCTTCCTTTGCATTTGATTTAGGATATACAAGTTTGTATACAGCTTTATTAAATGGGGGTGAGTTACATTTAGTTCCAAAAGAACATTATATGCTCCCAGAAACCCTTATCACATATTTGAAAGAGAAAAAGATAAGTTATATAAAACTGACTCCTTCACTATTTAATTATTTAGTTAACCATCGTATGGTTGAAGATTATGAGAATTGCATGGCGCTAAGGTTAATCGTATTGGGCGGTGAAGAAGTGAAGTCAGCTGATATTAGTAAGTTTAATAGGGTGTATCCGCAAACTGTAATTATGAATCACTATGGACCTACAGAAACTACTATTGGCGCTCTATTTCACAAATTTAATGCTACTGATTTTGACCTTGTATCCAAGGGAACGGTTATTGGAAAACCAGTAGATAACACGAAAATATTCATTTTGGATAGAGGTCAAAAACTTGTTCCACTTGGAATGGCTGGTGAAATTTGTATTGGGGGAGTAGGAGTGTCAGAAGGTTATTTGAATCAAATTGATTTAAATAGCGAAAAGTTTATTACGGTTTCACCTTTGGGACATGAAAAAATCAAACTCTATAGAACGGGAGACTTAGGGAGGCTCACATGCCATCAAGAAGTAGAATTTCTCGGAAGAATTGACAATCAATTAAAAATTCGAGGATATAGAGTGGAGTTAGAAGAAATAAATTCAGTACTGTTGCAACACGATATGATACTTGATGCAATCGTTGTTCCAAAAAAAGATAAAGAAAATAATAATATACTATGTGCTTATATTGTGTTGAAAGAGAATGAGAATGGGTGGGGAATAAGGGAATACCTTTCAAGTAAGATTCCTTACTACATGATGCCCTCTATCTTTATTAAGTTAGATAGAATTCCTTTGACTCCAAATGGTAAGCTAAATGTTAAAGCACTCCCAGAAATTAAGGATGAATTATTGATAAAAACTAATTATGAACTGCCTGAGGATCCAATTGAAAAAACTGTTGCACAAATGTGGGAAGAAACTCTTAATGTTAAGCAAATTAGTATGAATGACTCGTTTTTTGAAATGGGTGGAAACTCATTGTCGTTAATGCTTTTAATGGCAGAAATTCACAAAAAGTTTAGTGTAGATATATCGTTAAGAGAAGCGTTTAAAGCACCAACAGTAAGAGGTATAAGTAAGCATATAAAGAAAAGATCTGAAAGTAAGTATGTGTCATTACAACCTGTGGAAAAGTGCGAATATTACGACCTTTCTTCAGCTCAGAAAAGGATATATACACTACAACAGATGGAAGGGATTGGAACTAGTTACAATATGCCAAGAGCAACCTTACTAGAAGGTGAAATCAATCTGGATAAATTGGAAAAAGCTTTTTGTGAGATTGTAAAGAGACATGAGGCATTTCAAACATCTATTGAAGTAGTAGATGGTGTGCCCAAACAACGAATTCAGGGAGAAGTGGATATAGAAATTAGTTATTCTGTTTTAGATGAACATTTATGTTCTAATCCATCAAGTAAGCTGAATGTCGAACTGGAAAATATAATTGATGAATTTATTGAACCTTTTGACTTAAGTAAAGCCCCTTTAGTAAGAGTTAAGATCATTCGCTTAAGTAGCCATAAACATGTGCTCTTAACAGATATGCACCATTTGATTTCAGATGGATATTCAGTCAATATTTTACTGCAGGAGTTATCAGAATTATATCAAGGAAAACTGTTACAGGAAAACCCTATTCAATATAAAGAATTCGTTTATTGGCAGAATGAGTTTTTAAAGACAAGTGCTGCAAGTATACAAGAAAAATATTGGTTAGATGTACTTTCAGGGGATCTTCCAGTATTAGATATGCCTACGGATTTTCCTAGACCAATTATACAAAGCTTTGAAGGAAATAGTTTTATTTTTGAAGGAGGAAATGAATTAAAGCAACGTTTAGACAATTTATGTTTAGAAACAGATACGACATTGTACATGATTTTGTCTGCAGCTTATAGTATTTTGTTATCAAAATGTTCCTCGCAGCACGATATAATTGTAGGAATGCCTATTTTAGGGCGGACACATTCTGATTTGAAAAATATCATTGGTATGTTTGCAAATACTATTGCAATTAGAAGTTTCCCTATTGAGAAAAAAAACTTTACGGAATTTTTGTCAGAGATTAAAGAACAGTTAATTAAAGCGTATGATAATCAAGATTACCAGTTTGATATGATTATTGATAAGTTAAAAATTAAGAGAGACTTAGGGAGAAACCCTATATTTTCTACAATGTTAGCTTTTCAAGAATCTCAAATCAATGAAAGTATAATGGGGAATTTGAAAATGACGCCTGTTCAATATAGAAATAAAATTTCGAAATTTGATTTAACCTTATTTGTAGAAAAAGGAAAAAAAGAGTTGTTTTTTGAATTTGAATATGCAAGTAGTTTGTATAGAATGGAAACTATAAAAAAATTAGCGGAGAATTTTTTAGGTATCTTAGACACGATTAGTTCAAATAAAGAAATAAAATTAGAAAATATTGAGATTGAAGGGTTAGTAATCGAGAATACAGAAATTGAAAATGTCAAATTTAATTTTTAAGATAGATAAGATATTGGTTATTGAGGCTATTCCTAATATGATACTTTAGGAATAGCCGTTTCATATAAATGCATTCTTTAAATATCTATAAAAAATAAAAGGATATATTGTATAGAAAAGGTTAGCTTTTAATTATAATTAAAACGATGATATAGAAGTGGCGATATAAAGGGAGTTCTCTATCATGGAGAGACTTAAAGAAGTGTTTCATTTTGTTTAGGATAGCGGTATCGTAGTTCATGATCTAGATAGTTATACGTTTTTACGAAAAGGTTTGGTAAGGAACAGTAATAGAGCGTTACGTAAGTGAGGTGCTAGGTGTGGAAGGAGAAGCAGCCATTCTTGAAGTGGATGGTGATAGAATTGAATTACTTACACCAACGAATACTATAACTTCTCCAATGGCACGATTTATAAATAAAAAGGTGTTACGTAATAACGTAACACCTTTTTATTTATGTATTTCACATTTTCTTCACAAATGATTCACGAGAACTTTTCTTCTTAGGAAACTTACATAAATATATTTTATGATATAATAACAATCGACTTTAAAAATGTAAGTTGTTTTAATTAAAGTAGCTGCTATTATATTAGAAGTTTAAAGGTGGGGAGAAAGAAAGCGTCATGTTGTATAAAAAAATACTTAATCAGGTTAATATTTCGTCAGGAAATCAAACTAGGAAGTATAAAGTAATGAAAGTGTAGCGAGAAAGAAGAAAGAAGAAAGAAGAAAGAAGTGAAATGATTGTGAAAGTAATACGAAGGTTAGGGGCATGGCTATTAATAGCGTGCGTGTTTATCATATTGATACCAAAAAGCGCATCTGCTCATGCGTATGTTGTGAAATCAAATCCTGCTGAAAATGAAACGTTAAAGAAAGCACCATCTGTTGTGAAAATTGAATTCGATGAGGACATACAAGTTTCAAGTTTTAATACATTGTTCGTAAGAGACACCTCAGGTAAAAGAGTAGATTTAAAAGATGCACATATTGATAAGAAAAACAAAAAAATATTAGAGGCTGGGTTAAAAGAGAATCTCAAAAATGGTCTTTACTCTATTCAGTGGAAAGCTATTTCAGCTGATGGACATCCGATTCAAGGAGTTATTCCATTCCGTATTGGATTAGCAGAAGCGGGAACAGATGATATACAAGTAGAAGAGATGGGCTATGTTCCCCAAATCGATATGATTATGGAACGCGGAATTTTATATACAAGTTTTTCTCTATTTATCGGTGTTCTATTATTTAATCTTATCCTTTATAAAGGAAGTGCAAGTCAAGTTCAGTCGAGGAGTAAGAAAATAATATGGATATCATTATTTGGGATATTCATTAGTTTACTTTTCAATTTACCGTTGCAAGCGAAAATAAATGCTGATGTTTCATGGCTAGAAGCATTCGATCCTTTATTATTAAAAGAAACATTACAGCTATCTGTTTTTGGTTATGTATGGATCACTCAAATGGCTCTTATTAGTACACTTATGATTGTTACATATTTTGCAGTGAAGAGTGAGAGGGTTTCGTCGTTTAAAGTATGGAGCATTCCAATTGTATTATTTATGGGGTTACTGGTTATGAAAGCCTTCAATAGTCATGCATATGGATTAAAGTTTAAAGAAATTGCTGTCGTTATGGACTTTCTACATTTATTCGCAGCTTCGTTATGGATTGGGGGGCTATCATCGATTGTTCTTCTTTTACGTAAAGAGGATGACAAGTGGACTATGTATTGGGATGCGATTAAGCGTTTTTCACCATGGGCAACAGGTACTGTCATAGTGATTTTATTAACGGGTCTTTTTAACAGTACATTTTTTATTCCCACAATCCATTCCCTATTTGATACGAAGTATGGATTGGCCTTATTAGCAAAGATACTTTTATTCGTGTGTATGGGGATATTGGGAATTATTCATTATGTGAAAGGGAGAATGCGAGCGCAGCAAAGGTTAGGAGCTACGGTGAAAGTAGAGTTTATCATTGGAATTATCGTTTTCGTAATCGTAGCGTTTATGACAAATGTACAAACGCCGCCGATGCCTCCTACGGGACCTTTTACAGAGAGTAAACAATTAGATAATGGATATGAACTTACTTTACATGTAAGTCCTAATAAGGTAGGACAGAATACATTTCATATTACTTTGAAGGATGAGAATGGACAGCCTGTTACTGATATGGAACAAATTGTATTGACGACTCAATCTTTAGATATGAATATGGGCAAAGGTTCATTTAAAGTTTCGGCAGTGTCACCGGGAGAATATGAAGCGGAAGGTATGTATATTAACATGATAGGAAACTGGAATATACAAGTTCACGGATTAACAAAATCTCTTGATAGTTTCGATGCGGATTATAAATTTATTGTAGGTGGCAGATAAAAAAGACGTTATAAATGAAAAGGAGTTTATAGAAAATGAAACGTATAAAAAAATTAGGAACAACAATGATCGCAACAATAATTGCAATGGGGATTTTTTCGTTACCTGTTAGTGCTCACGTAACTGTGAAACCAGCAACTTCTGACGTTGGCTCTTGGGAGACTTATACAATAAAGGTACCTGTTGAAAAGAATATGGCAACAACAAAAGTCACACTGAAAATACCGTCTGGAGTCGAGTTTCAACAGTACGAGCCAGTGCCAGGGTGGAAAGTGGAAGAACAAAAAGATGCAGCTGGAAAAGTTAAAACTGTAATATGGGAAGCAACAGGAGAAGGGATTTTACCTGGTCAGTTCCAACGATTTACTTTCGTTGCTAAAAATCCAGATAAAGAGCAACAAATAGCTTGGAATGCATATCAACAATATAAAGATGGAGAAATTGTTGAATGGACAGGCGATGAGAAAGCTGAGAAGCCCCATTCACTTACTACGATTGCAAAAGGTACATCATTAACAGGAGAACATGGTGAAGTATCTAGTGTGGAAAAAAATGAAGGTACAAGTAATATGCAAACAATAGCAATTGTTTTATCAGTTTTAGCGATTGTATCTTCCGTAGGTACGTGTGTTTTTGTAATACGTCGTAAAAAGTAGGTAACATTGAAAGGTCTCATTGAAAGTAATGAGACCTTTGTTAATAAAATTTTGAGATTAAGCAGCTTCGAGGGGGATTAGAGCTACAAATACAACATGGTTTATTAAGATAAGGAACTCAATTGACTGTCATTACTTCTTCTGGTAGTTTATCATGCTTAAGCCAGTTTTCAATTAAAGTATTAAATAGTTTGGGATTTGCTAAAGGGATTCCATGACCGATTTTAGGAATGATAATACCTGTGCAATTAGGATTGCTTTCAAGGATTGCAGTCATCGAGTCTTTCATGATTCTTTTTTCGTTTTCTCCAACAGTCACTAATATATTGCTACTAGCATTCTCGAAACCTTTTGGTATTGTAAACGACATATTTTCTTCTAATATCCTCACAAATGTATTTTTACTTATTTGACAACTTTCATGATAATAGTTATCAAATTGTGTTTCATCTATGCACATTGATTTTGCTTGTATTTTGGAAAACGTCTTACTCTTTATAAGTGGATAGGTAAGCCAAGGGATCTTATTAATGTTTTAGCGAAAGGAATTAGTTTAACTAATGCGCTATTTATCATAGCGTATTGAATTAAGTTTGGTTTCATGCTGAGCATTGCAATTAATATTTGAGCACCTAACGAAAAACCGATTACTATAACAGTTTTACCTTGTCCTTTTTCTTCAATTAGTTCAATGATTTTTTTAGAACAAAAGTGTATTGAGAAATGATCCTTACTTCTGTTCTTCCCTTGCTCGGGTAAATCAGGAACAAGGCAGTGAAAGTTAGTGAAATGTTTAATTTGTTTGTCCCACATCCATCCACTGACTCCGCCCCCATGAATAAAAACCATAAGTGGAGAGCTTGAATCTCCAAATTCTTTATACTGTAAAACCATATAATTCCCCCTTATGATTAGAATTATTAGTCCATACATATGTATTAGAGATAATATTTTCTACTTAATTATCATCATACAATAAAAAAGAAAAATTTTCCTTTTGCTAAGATGTTAAGTGACTGTACTGATAAAATGGTAAAAAAGAAAGAGGCTACAAGTGGTAGACTCTTTCTCATATCTATTTATTTCACTTCAACTTGCTGCCTTACAGCAAGTGCTTTCGGCTTTATATTTACAAAACAAATGCTTACGATAATAAATAAAAGTCCGATGAATAAGCTAATTGTAATGGCCTCATGTAAGAAAATTGAACTTACAATAATAGCGATCAGTGGGATAAGGAACGTATAAGCCCCAACTTTACTTGCCTCACCAGCTCCTACAAGTGTAAAGTAAGCGAGCCATCCCATTGCAATAACAAAGAACGAGATGAATAGTAGTACACTTACAAATGGTATACTCCAAGCGATGTTAGACCAGCTCTCAAATTCTGAACCAAATCCGATTAAGCAAAGTCCGCCAATAATAAGCTGAAGTGTTACCATCCAAATGGCATTAACGCGGTGTCCAGTTTTCTTAATAAATACTGTGCCGAGTGCCCAGCCGATAGCGCACCCTAAAGCAAGTAGTACACCGATAATAGAAATATGTCCAGTTAAACTACTAGAGCTAATAACCCCAACACCAATAAATCCAAGAATAAGTCCGAAAATTTTCAAGCCGTACATAGATTCTTCAAGCCAAATCCATGAGAAAATGCCGAGTAAGACAGGTTGGAGAAATACGATTGCGGAGAAGAGTCCGGCGGGCATATACTGAAGTCCGACAGTTTGTAGTCCGTAAAACAAAATAATATTGAGTAAAGATGAAATAAAGTATAAATGCCAAGTTTCCTTTAAATTTAATTGTTTGTATTTCGGTAATGCGAAAGTAAGTAAGATAAATCCTCCTATTAATGTTCTAATCCCTGCAAAGAGTACGGGTGGTGTGTAATGCAGAGCGAATTTTGATAACGGCCAATTAATTCCCCACATAATAACGAGAAATGTAAGGATTATGGCAGTCTTAGTTCGAGAAAGCTGTGTCACTGTAATCCCTCCTTGTTGTATTCCATTTCACTATGATATGATATCGACTATGATAAATAAAATGAATCTTTTTTATAAGGAGTATAAGTGATTAGTTATGACCATTACACAACTTCAAGTTTTAATTAAAACGGTTGAATTAGGGAGTTTTACGAAGGCTGCCGGGATGTTAAATATGACACAGCCAGCTGTAAGTCATGCGATTTCAAGCATTGAGTCAGAGTTAGGAGTTACCATTCTTATACGCGATAAACGAAAAGGGCTAATCGTTACGGATGTTGGAAATAGAATTCTTGTACATATTAGAGAAATCTTAAACGGCGTTGAGAAGATTGAACAAGAAGTAGCGATGGAGAAAGGGCACGAAGTTGGGACGATTCGAATTGGGAGTTTTCCGAGTGCTTCTGCACATTTCTTACCCAAAATGATAAATCTTTTTAAGGAGAAGTATCCGAACTTAGAAGTCGTTCTTTGTGAAGGCACGATTAAAGAAGTTGAAGATTGGTTAGTATCGAGGGTTGTTGATATAGGAATTGTTATTTTGCCTAATAAAGATATGGAGATCGTGCCCTTAACGAAGGGGAAAATGGTTGTTGTCTTAAGAGAGGATCATCCTCTTTGTAAGAACGATTCTATTACAATAGGTGATTTAGAGAATGAACCGATCATATTATGTAAGGGTGGGTACGAACCACCCATTATCGATATGTTTAAACAAGCGAACGTACCACTTCGGGCTGAATATATAATTTCCACAGTTACAACAGCTTTAAATATGATTCAAGAAGGATTAGGAATCGCAATTTTGGCTGAGTTATCTTTAACGAGTTTACCAAAGAATATACAAACGAGAGAATTGGAACCACAAGTATGGAGAGAAATTGCTTTAGCTGTTCCTTCATTAAAGGATTCTTCAATCGCTGTGCAGCTATTTATTGAAGAATTTCAAGACTTGTTTGCAGAATAAGAAGAGGTGTCTCATATATTGTAATGGGGCACTTTTTTATTTGCTTTAAAAAATTTGTAAAAAGGATTGACTTATATTCCGGTTGTAACTATAATGATTACATCGAGGTGGTGATCACGATGAAAATTAGTAGCCGCTTTTCTATAGCTGTTCATATTTTATCTATTTTGAAAAACAATCCATCTTCAGTTTGCACTTCAGACTATATGGCCGAGAGTGTAAATACAAATCCGGTAGTCATTCGTAAAATAATGTCTTACTTGAAACAATCTGGATTTGTTTACGTAAATCGCGGACCAGGTGGCGCGGGATTATTAAAGGATTTACATGAAATCACATTATTAGATGTGTATCATGCAGTGAATGTAGTGGAAGAAGACAAACTATTTCACATTCATGAAAGACCGAATCCAGACTGTCCAATTGGGGCGAATATTCAAGCTGTTTTAGAGGTTATTTTAGTTCAGGCGCAATCTGCGATGGAAGAAGTGTTGAGAAATATTACGATGGGGCAGTTATTTGAATCTTTACAACAAAAAATGAAAGCATAATATGATAATTGCAAGTCTCTAAAAGAGAATGCATATTTTTTTCTTAAAATTGTAACCGTTTTAGTTACATCTAAAAATAAAAAGAAGGTAAGGTGTAAAAGATATGACTGTAAAAATGAAAGTATACTCAGATTTTATATGCCCGTTTTGCTTTTTAGCAAAAGGCCCATTAGATGAAGTAGCGAAAGAGAAAGATGTGGAAATCGAATGGATGCCATTTGAATTGCGTCCAAGTCCATATTCTAAAATAGATCCTTGGAACGAGCCAGATAAGTTAGGTTCATGGGATTCTTTCATTCTTCCTACTGCAAAAAAATTAGGGGTTGAAATGCGTCTGCCACGCGTTTTTCCGCATCCATATACACATTTAGCTTTTGAAGGGTGCCAATTCGCGAAAGAGCGTGGACTTGGAAATGAGTATCATCACCGAGTATTTACTGCGTTTTTCCAAGAAGAGCAAAACATTGAAGATATTGATGTATTAACGAAATTAGCGGTAGAAGTAGGGCTTCCTGAAGCTGAATTTAAAGATGCTTTAGTAAATCGTAAATATAAAGAAAAACATCAAGAAGCAATTCAGCATGCATATGATGAAGCAAATATTATGGCTGTTCCAACTGTCATGATTGGAGATGAAGTCATTCAAGGACTTGCTAGTAAAGAAACGTTACAAAGAGTAATTGATAAAGAAATCGAAAAGGATAAAACAAATTCATTTGAAGGTATGCAATGTAAGACGGATGGATATTGCTAATTCGTCTTGCATGAAAGAATCAAGTTGATTTGTTTAAATAAAAATAATAAAACATATATTTGGAGGAATTAAAATGTCAGCAACTACAACAAATTTAAAAGAAGCAATCGTGAACCGTCGTTCAATTCGTAAAGTAACAAAAAGTGCTACAATAACAAAAGAAAGAATTGAAGAAGTTTTAAAAACAGCTTTACACGCACCAACTTCTTTCAATATGCAAAGTGGCCGTATGGTCGTATTAATGGATGGAGAGCATGAAAAGTTTTGGGATATCGTAAAAGAAACACTTAGATCACGCGTGCCAGCAGAAAATTTTGAAGCAACAGTAGAAAGACTAAAAGGCTTCCATGCAGGTGTAGGAACAGTTCTATTCTTTGAAGATCAAGCAACAGTAGAAAAAATGCAAGCAAATGCACCATTGTATAAAGATCAGTTCCCATTCTGGTCTCATCAAGGAAATGCAATGCTACAACATACTGTATGGATGCTATTATCGGCTGAAGGAATTGGAGCGTCCTTACAACATTACAATCCAATCGTAGATGCTGAAGTGAAAGCAACTTGGAACATTCCAGCAGAGTGGAGCTTAGTAGGACAAATGCCATTTGGTGAACCAAATGAAGAGCCAGGAGAAAGAACATTCTTACCTACTGAAGATATAGTGAAATTTTATTAAAAAATACAATTCAAAATCAAAATTAAAAAAGGTTAGATAAATGAAAGGACAGTACATATTAGTCATATATGTACTGTCCTTTCCTATGTAATGTTTAAACTCGATTGTGGAAAATGTTACTGCGAGAACAATTTCCTCCATATGAATCGATGTCTTTCCTTACAATCAATAATCTATATGTTTATTTTTTTGAAATGACAGTAAACATCCCCGTCATGTTTGGTGAGTAATCCTTAAAATCATATTTTTCATAGAACGATTCTTTACCTTGTGATGCAAATAAACCGACAAACGCCTTATCAGGTGCATTCTCATTTAAGTATGCAACCAAAAGATGCATTATTTCTTTCCCAATACCGTGTTTCTGATAATCTGGATGAACTACTATATCTTGAATATAGAAATAGATAGATCCATCACCAACAATTCTCCCCATGCCCACAATTTTTTCATTATCTTTGACCGTGATGCAGTGAATAGAATTCTTCAGTGAAGTTTCCACCACTTCAAAATTCATATAATTAGTCCATCCCACAGACTCGCACAAATATTTGTACTCTTCCAATGTTGGAATGTTATTTTTAAACTCATATTTTTTCAAAGTGTATCCTCCAAGTCCTCAAATTCAACAATTATAATAAATTCGACATTTTTCTATCTATTCCTCTTACGCAACTAAACTTCCGTTAGCTATTGAACATAGTCTATTTAATTTAGTACAGCTTATGTGTGTTAATTTATCCTTTTCGGCAAGAAGACTCCATCTGATTTGTGTTACGGGTGAAACCCAACAATTCAGGTGGAGATGAATTGCCGTCAGAAGGTAGGCTGAACTCTTTTGTTTCGTTCATAACAATTTTTTAAAGAGCGAATATTTGTTTCTTTTGCGTCTTGCGATATAATTAGTCGTAGATAAGGAGACAATATATATGACAACGAAATTAGATAATAATAATCATTCAGTGTTCTTACTCTACTATCATTTAGTTTTGGTTATTAAATACCGTAAAAAAGTGATGAACGATGAAATTTCAGATTATCTGAAAGAGCACTTCATTCGGTTGCTTGAGCCAAAAGGAATTACTGTAGAAGAATGGAATCACGATGAAGACCATGTTCACGTTTTGTTCCGTTCAGTTCCAAACATTGATTTGTCAAAAGCGATTAACAGTTACAAAAGTGTTAGTTCTCGTTTCGTGAAACGAGATTTTCCTAAGATAAAACATGATCTATGGAAAGAAATGTTTTGGTCTCGAAGTTATTGTCTTTTAACAACGGGCGGTGCACCTATAGGTTCTATCCGTAAGTACATTGAATCACAAGGAATGAAATGATTTTAATGAACCCCCTGAGAAAGACCAACTATGAAATGTCAAGCGTGAAATACAATATAAATGAAGAGTGTTTA
>NZ_PCOH01000015.1:0-123346 GCF_002976445.1 Bacillus sp. MYb56 | reverse complement strand
TGGTTCTGGTGGCAACGGTTCTGGTGGCAACGGTTCTGGTGGCAACGGTTCTGGTGGCAACGGTTCTGGTGGCAACGGTTCTGGTGGCAACGGTTCTGGTGGCAACGGTTCTGGTGGCAACGGTTCTGGTGGCAACGGTTCTGGTGGCAACGGTTCTGGTGGCAACGGTTCTGGTGGCAACGGTTCTGGTGGCAACGGTTCTGGTGGCAGTGGTTCTGGTGGCAGTGGTTCTGGTGGCAACGGTTCTGGTGGCAACGGTTCTGGTGGCAACGGTTCTGGTGGCAGTGGTTCTGGTGGCAGTGGTTCTGGTGGCAACGGTTCTGGTGGCAACGGTTCTGGTGGCAACGGTTCTGGTGGCAACGGTTCTGGTGGCAGTGGTTCTGGTGGCAGTGGTTCTGGTGGCAACGGTTCTGGTGGCAACGGTTCTGGTGGCAACGGTTCTGGTGGCAACGGTTCTGGTGGCAGTGGTTCTGGTGGCAGTGGTTCTGGTGGCAGTGGCTCTCAGGGAGGCAACCGTGTTAAAGGCGACAGCAGTTCTCAAGGTGGCAATGGCTCTCAGGGAGGCAACCGTGTTAAAGGCGATAGCGGCTCTCAAAGCGGTAACGCAAAAGATAATGCAACAAAACAAGGCAATAAATTGCCTAATACTGCAACGCATTATCCTGCATCTATTTTAATTGGTCTTTCGACATTCCTAATTGGTGTGTTACTATTTATTCGTCGTAAAAACGCAAAATAAAAAAATCATCCTTCCATCTAAAAATACATGAAACAGATTATAAAGTGAAACTTTAATCAGTGGGGATTTTGTTCATCCCCCACTGATTATTAGCCTTCACCAATCGGGCTTTTACGGGCAGCAGGGCTCCCACCTAACTTCTTTGCTCCAGCCGAATTTTGAAGTGGGAGTTTTACTGCCTGACAAATAGCGGGATAAAACTAAAAAGGACTTTGATTGCATTTTATTATGCAATCAAAGTCCTTTTTGCCATCTAGTAGAAAGAGCATTAATACGCTTTTCCCCAATACACCATCTGCTTCGCTTTTTTACTACAGCAAATACATTCGTCAGCTAAACTTTCTTGTTCGAACGGAATACAACGTGAAGATACTCCAACTTCTTCTTTTAATTTTTCTTCACAAGCTAGTTCTCCACACCACATCGCTTTAATAAATCCTTGCTTTTCATCAGCCGCTTTTTTCATCTCTTCGAAATTCGTCACACTATACGTATTCTCATCGCGAAATACTTTTGCTTTGCTAAATAAAGAATGGTGAATTTCCTCAAGTAGTACTGGAATGCGTTCTTCTAATTGATCCATTGATATAAACTCTTTTTCTTTCGTATCTCGCCTTACAAGTACAACTTGATTCTTTTCAATATCCTTTGGACCAACTTCTAATCTAATTGGAACACCCTTCATTTCATACTCATTAAATTTCCAGCCAGGTGTTTTATTGCTAGCATCTATTTTTACACGTGCAACCTTCTGAATACGTCCTTGCAACTCTGTTGCTTTTTCTAACACACCTTCTTTGTGCTGAGCAATAGGAACGATAACAACTTGTACTGGAGCGACTTTCGGTGGCATTACAAGTCCGTTATTATCGCTATGAACCATAATAAGTCCACCTATCATTCTTGTTGATACACCCCAAGATGTTTGATGTACGTATTGCCATTTACCGTTACGGTCTAAAAACTTAATATCAAATGCTTCAGAGAAATTCGTTCCAAAGTTATGAGATGTTCCTGTTTGAAGTGCTTTTCCATCATGCATTAAACTTTCAATCGTATAAGTTGCCTTCGCTCCTGCAAACTTTTCTTTTTCTGTTTTTTGCCCTTTAATAACCGGAATCGCTAAATACTCTTCACAAAAAGCAGCATATAGATTTAAAATATTTAATGTTTCAATTTGAGATTCTTCTGCCGTTTCATGAATCGTATGACCTTCTTGCCATAAAAATTCAGTTGTACGAAGGAATGGTCTCGTCGTCTTCTCCCAACGAACTACTGAACACCACTGGTTATATAACTTTGGTAAATCATTATATGATTGAACAATTTTTGAAAAATGCTCACAGAATAGAGTTTCAGATGTAGGACGTATACAAAGTCTTTCCGCCAATTTCTCATCTCCGCCATGAGTAACCCATGCTACTTCAGGAGCAAATCCTTCAACATGATCTTTCTCTTTTTGTAATAAACTCTCTGGAATAAACATTGGCATGTACACATTTTCATGACCAGATTCTTTTAATTTTTCATCCATCACTTTCTGCATATTTTCCCATAATGCATAACCGTATGGACGTAAAATCATACAACCTTTCACACTTGAATAATCAACAAGCTCCGCTTTTTTTACAATATCGGTATACCACTGAGCAAAGTCTTCTTCCATTTTCGTAATGGCTTGTACTTGTTCTTTTACCATAGTTATTCTTCCTCCTTTAGAAAATAGAAAAAGCCCGCGTCCCCAAATAGGGACCGAGCTTTGTCGGCGTTACCACCCTGATTCATACACAAAAAAATTGAGTATGCTCTCTTTTTGATAACGGGAATTTCCCGCTGCATATGCAGAACTCAAAGGTAGGTTCCATATCGCCTCTTTAAGAATCTTCCAGCCAAAAGGATTCTCTCTCTGCAAAAAGGTAAGACATGTACTATTCCTTTTTCATCGTTATAACAAAATAAATTTGTTGAATATCATAATATAAATTTTATTTCAAAACAAGAGCCAATTTTCTTATTTTTATACATTATTTTCAATTATCACTGTTTTATACGTAACTTTTCCGAACTATTTTTACAAGTTGATGAGCAACCATACCAATTAGTGTACCAATTAAAACGAAGAAACAAATAAATCCGTATCCCATTCCTTCCCAACCACCAATAGCGATCATTGTTACAGGAAAGAAAGCTAAACAAAGAAGTACTAAACTAAGTGCAAATATAATATCAAACTGTTTATCTGGAAAACGTTTCTTTAGTAAATATGACATAAAAAATACAAGGAGAACGGTGACTCCACCAATGATGTAAAAGATACCAAATCCATCTAGCCAATCCATAGTATTCCCTCCTTCCATTCATTCCCTTATACTTATTATATGTTTAATTTTTCTGAAAATAAATAACGAAATTTTATTCAAAAATATATTTTTATTACCAGGTATTAATAGTAATATATAAGAATAGGTTTTATATAATCAGGAGGGAAACTTTATGGATAAAGCATTAACAAATCGCGTCATTATTTTATCTTTTGACTGCTTATCAGCTTTAGATTTTCCTATATTACAAAAACTACCTAATTTCCAAACTTTAATAAAAAGGGGCGCGATTGCGAAAAAAGTGGAGCCAATTTATCCTTCTGTAACATATCCAAGCCACTCAACAATCGTAACCGGTAATTATCCTAATAAGCATGGCGTTGTCAGCAATACATTACTTCAACCAGGACGTGAGTCACCAGATTGGCATTGGTACCGAAAGTCCATTAACGGGACAACTTTATATGATGAAGCACGCAAAGCAAATTTAACGACAGCAGCCCTTCTATGGCCTGTTACTGGAAGAGCAAATATCGATTACAATTTACCAGAAATTTTTCCAAATAGACCGTGGCAAAATCAAATTTTAGTTTCATTATTTAGCGGTAGCCCGCTATATCAATTAGATTTAAATCGTCGTTTCGGCCATATACGAAATGGATTGTCACAGCCTGAGCTTGATAATTTCGTCCTTGCTTCTGCCGTACATACAATTCAGACGAAAAAGCCTAATGTTATGTTTGTACATTTTACTGATTTAGATACTCAAAGACATTACCATGGCTTCGAGTCTGAGGAAACAGTAGCTGCAATCCACAGACACGACGAACGCCTCGGAAAAATTATCCATACATTAAAAGAAAGTGGTATATACGAAGAAAGTACAATTATTGCACTTGGTGACCATAGCGCTTTAAGTGAAAACAAAGCAATCCAATTAAATGTCCTATTCTGTCAAAAAGGGCTTATATCCGTAAATAAACGTGGAAAAATACACGATTGGAAAGCTTATTGCCAAAGCTGTGATGGATCTGCCTACGTACATGTAAAGGATAAAAATGATACTGAAACGATTAAAGAGATTCAACTTCTTCTTGAAGAGCTTCTTCAGGATAAACAAAATGGAATTGAATTTATTCTGCACGATGAAGATGCAAAAGAACGTGGCGCTGATGGTAATTGCTTATTTATGCTAGAGGCCATGGAAGGTTATTACTTCATTGAAAATTATACAGGTGATTTCATAAAAGAAATTAATAAAGAAGATGTTAATTCTAGTAAGAAATATACATTTGGAACACATGGATATTCCCCAACAAAACCTAACTATGAAACAATTTTTATGGCTGCTGGGAAAGGCATTCAAAGCGGCGTTACAATTCCGTATATGAGACTGATTGATGAAGGTCCGACTATCGCTAGGTTACTCGGTTTGCACTTAGGTGAAACAGACGGCGCAATTGTAGAGGATTTACTTCAATTGTAAAGAACTGTGTATATATGTAAAAGTTATGTAAAAATCATCACTGTTTCTCTTTTTATAATTTTTATTTTTGTACACTGTTAGTAGAACAAATTTAAGGGGGAACATTATATGAAAAAAATGTCCAGACAAGAAAAAAGCTGGATATTGTACGATTGGGCGAACTCGGTATATTCGCTCGTCATTACAACTGCATTATTTCCAATTTACTTTAAAGCAGCTGCAAAAGAAGCTGGACTATCTGGCGCAACTTCAACAGCCTATTGGGGATATGCAAACTCGGTCGCTACACTTTTAATTTCTATACTCGCTCCTATTCTCGGCACAGTTGCTGATTATAAGGGATTTAAAAAACGATTTTTCACATTCTTCTTTGGACTCGGTATCGTATTTACAAGTATGCTAGCAATTGTTCCAACATCTCAGTGGTACTTATTACTAGGATGCTATATGCTCGCATTAGTTGGCTTTGCTGGAGCAAATATTTTTTATGATGCATTTCTAGTAGATGTTACCTCTGGAGATAGAATGGACCGAATTTCTACGCGAGGTTTTGCATTAGGTTACATTGGGAGCACAATTCCTTTTATCGGTTGTATTGCTCTTATTATTCTTGCTCAAAAAGGAACTATCCCCTTATCAGTCGGAATTGCTAGTCAAATTTCCTTTGCAATAACAGCTCTTTGGTGGGGACTATTTACGATACCAATGCTAAAAAATGTAGAGCAAACACACTATATTGAACGTCATCCAAGACCAATTGCAATGAGCTTCAAGCGCCTTGCTAATACGTTTAAAAATATTAAAGAATATAAAACTGTATTTATGTTCCTAATAGCTTACTTTTTCTACATTGATGGGGTAGATACAATTATCACTATGTCTACTGCTTACGGAACAGATCTCGGTATTAGTGCAACCAATCTATTAATCATCTTATTTGTAACACAAATTGTCGCTTGTCCATTTGCTTTATTATATGGAAAACTATCGGAAACATTTACCGGTAAAAAAATGCTATATGTCGGCATTATCATTTATATCATTATTTGCACATATGCTTATTTCTTAAAAACGACGTTTGATTTCTGGATTTTAGCAATGTTAGTTGCTACTTCTCAGGGCGGGATTCAAGCACTTAGCCGTTCTTATTTCGCAAAACTAGTACCGAAAGAATCTGCAAATGAATTCTTCGGATTTTATAATATCTTTGGTAAATTCGCAGCAATTATGGGTCCGGTATTAGTAGGTGTCACAACACAATTAACAGGAAAAACAAACGCTGGTGTCCTTAGTATTATTGTCCTATTTATTATCGGTGGATTCTTATTAACTAGAGTACCTGAAAATGATACGTCCGTTACACCACCTAATCCGAAAACTAAAACAATATAAGAGAAAGATCCCCTTCACACAAGAAGGGGATCTTTCTCTTATATTTTTAACGATAACGTCCTACAATTAAAAACTCTAAAGCTTGTACAAAAATAGTTTATCGACAGTTGTTCCTAATACTTCTGCTAACCGGAATGCTAGTGCTAAGCTTGGATCATATTTATTATTCTCAATTGCATTTATCGTCTGTCTTGATACGTTACACTTATCCGCTAATGCACCTTGTGAAATATTATTTGCAGTGCGCAATTCATAGATTTGATTTTTCACACCGTTTCTCCTAACCTGTAAAATCGTTTTTACATCATCAGTATATAGTTGGGGCATGTCATTGTCAAAAGATTGCCACAAGAAAAGGGAGCAATCCTGCTCCCTTACAATGGTTATTTCGAAGCTAACGAATTTGTTAGTTCCTCTTTATTAGCGACATCTTCTTTATTTATTTGCATGCGTAGAACTGGCCCTATCGCAAATAAAATAAGTGCCATTGCTATACAAAATACAGTAACTAGTGAGGTCATCTCCTTCAATCCTCCAGCTAGTGCAGTTCCAATTAACATTGCCCCCATGAACAGTGGTAAAATCGTTCCATTTACTCTGCCAATCATATTTTCTGGTACAAGTTGAATCATAAGCGTACCGACAACGATATTAACACAAGCTAAACAAATACCTGTTCCAAACCTCATGAAACTAGTAATCCAAAATGATGTAGATAGCCCTTCTACTAAAAATGACATTGCTAATATGCTCATACCGAATACAAACATCTTTTTCGGGTTCACTTTTGAAGCGAAAACTGCAGCAACAATACCACCAATTAACATACCGATTCCATCAGCTGCGGCTAAATATTGAACGGCTTCTTTTTCCATTCCAAGCCGTTCTATTACAAGAAACACTTCTAATGGATTCGTTAGTCCAACAGCTAAGCCCATAATGGTGAAAGTGATCGTAATCATACGTAAATTTTTCGTATGAAGAACGTATTTCCAACCTTCTTTTATATCATTTTTTAATGAACCTCTCGCCACTTGCTCTTGTTCCACCCATTTTGGTAAAAATGAAAGAGCGATAGCAGATAACAAAAATAAAATAATTAAGCTATATAGTGACGTAAATAAACCAAGTTGTGTGTACACAAGCGATCCTACCACTGGTCCAAAAATCATAAATAGCGACTGTAATGTTTGATTAAATGCAATCGCATTTGCTACCTGTTCTTCTTTTACATAGCGTTTAAATATACGCGAAGATGATGGCTGAGAAAACTGACCTACAATCGCGGAAATGAGTGTTGCAAAAAATATAGCCTGCCAATAATCCAGCTTTAGCAACAAGACAATTCCTACAATAGACAGTACACTTAATACATCTCCAGCAACCATCGTTCTTTTCGGATTCCAGCGATCAGCTAGCGCCCCACCGATAAACGAGAAAATAAAAATAGGTGCATATTCCATAACCGATAACAAAGAAACTGAAACTGGATCATTATTCGTTCGCTCCATTATGAAATACAAAAGAGCCATATTTCTAATCCAAATTGCAAATTGTTGTAAAATATCAGATGCCATAACGAGCATAAATGCTCGGTTTTTAAATAAAGCGTTCATTTTCATTCCCCTTTCATAAACCGACCGTTCGGTCTAATTTATTTTGTAAGAAAAGCAACTGACCTATTATTCAGCTGCCATTCCTTTTAACAATACATCTATTGCCTTTTTATAAATACGTTTCAGCTCTTTATAATCTAACTCGTAGTAAAGTACTCCAAGCCCAGATAATAATCCATTCACAATATACATAAGATCACGCGTATCATCTTCTTGAAACTCTCCAGACTGTATACCTGCTTCAATTAATTTCTCAACCATAACATATGATTCTCTAGTTAAAGCTAACAGTTCATCTAGAATTTCTTTACTTACAACTTGGCTCATAGAGAATTCCTCTATTGCATTTGAAATGGGTTGCTGTATGTCCTCTACATAATATTCCGCGAGACCATATAGTTTTTCAGTACTAGTACTATACAACTTCTCTTTTTCATTCCATTTTTCAAGCCAATCATACGTATGCTGTTTCACTACAAATAAAAATAATTCTTCTTTACTTTTAAAGTGATAATAAATGCTTCCTTTACTTCTCTCTGTAATCTCACAAATCTCTTCCATAGATGTAGCTGCATAGCCCTTCTGTGAAAACAGACTTTCTGCTTTATAGGCAATTTCTTTCTTTATCTCTTCTGCGCTTCTTCTCATATTCACACCTCTTTAAACCGACCGTTCAGTCTAATAATAACAAATAAAAAACCTCTATCGCAAGAGGCTATACTCCTTATTTAAGAAAACGTACTTTCAAACCACATTCGAATCATATGTATTATTCCAAATTTAAATCCTCATTTAGTAAGAAATACGGTTCCCTTTTCATTTCCCCTAGCATGTTAAAAATATTTAATCAAACGTTTGTTTAACTGTTTTTATGCATATGTAAGCCAACTAATCAAACGTTTGTTTAAAAAGAAATACGCCCCCTATAAGGCGTATTCTCATCAATCACCACCGCCTCCACCACCGCAGCTACCTCCACTATCTCCACCAAAAGAACCTCCGCAATCATGTGAACCGCCATCGTGCGAGCTATCATTATCCGATCCAGCAAAGAAAAATAATGGTGATGAGCTGTTGGATGAATTATGAATGTTATTTTGTTTTGTAAGATTTACCTTCTTTTTGTTTGATCGAACTGCTGTTACGATCGTTCCAACTACAACAAATAATAGTATGACAATAATAAATTCCATATAAAAGCCTCCCTTAATCTTCGAATAATTGAATGGTTCTCTCTAAATTTTCAAGTGAAATGAAGCGCGATTCACGAAGGATCTCTTTTCCATTATAAAATAATAAAACTGTTGGCCCTGTAAATACTGCATATCGCCCCGCAATCTCTTGCATGTCTTGTAGTAATATTTCTACTTTCTCTACGTAATCATAATTCTCTAATACGCAATTTACTTTTCTTAACATAACATCACAAACACCACAATTTTCCGTTTTAATAAACAGCAGTACTAATTGTTGTCCTTCAATATATGTCGCTAATTCTTCTATCGTTTCAAATGTATTCATCTTATCCCTCTTAGCGTAATTTACGAAATACTTTACCCTGATACATACGAAAAGCTGAACTATCTTTAATCTTTCTCTTTTCCATTACCTGCTGAAAACGCAGCGTTTTTGCTGTTAACTCTTCTTGTAATTCTTTTCTCTCTACTTCATCATAACAGCACGCAATTAAGTCTTCTATTTTTAATATATCTTTTTGTAGTTCCATTTCTGGTGGAATCATACCTGCATTTTTCAAGATTTTATAACTCATTCTAAGTTCTGGAGGTACCATTGAAAGGTCTTCTAATTGTAGTGGTTTCCTTTCCCCGGAATATGATCGAGATCACCATTCCGTATTGCTTGTCGAATTTTTTCTTCAGCAATGTTCAAAAAGACATCCACACCATTCGCTCTTTTACATATTTTTACTATTATTTTACATGATATTTTCTCATCTTGCTACGCTATTACAAATTGACTTTATACAATTTTTTCTCAAATTTAATTACAAGGAGCCTTTTCCTCCCTAATCAATATTTTATTTTCATGTGTAGTCTGTATTAGAGCCATTTAATATTGAGAAAGTCTTTGCGAATCAAATAAAGCGTTTACACCAAATCTTACATTTGCTACGATTTAATCATCCCCAGCTCCCTTGTATAGACTTCGTGATGTCTGATCATTTTTATCTAGACGTTTCATACGTCTAGATTCACTTTGGTTTATTGGCGCATGCCTTTAAATATATCTTTTATTTTGAAAGGAGAAATGACTATGAGATCAAAAAAATTCACGCTGCTATTACTATCCCTACTACTTTTCTTACCTCTTTTTCTCACAAACTTTATTACTCCAAATTTCGCATTAGCAGATTCACCAAAGCAAGGTCAAAAAATTGTTGGGTATTTTCCTTCATGGGGCGTTTACGGACGTAATTATCAAGTTGCAGACATTGATGCATCAAAGCTAACTCATTTAAACTATGCTTTCGCTGATATTTGCTGGAATGGAAAACATGGAAACCCTTCTACTCACCCCGATAATCCAAATAAACAAACGTGGAACTGTAAAGAATCTGGTGTACCACTGCAAAATAAAGAGGTCCCTAATGGCACTCTCGTACTCGGTGAACCATGGGCTGATGTCACAAAATCTTATCCGGGATCGGGTACAACTTGGGAAGATTGTGATAAATATGCCCGCTGTGGAAATTTCGGAGAACTGAAACGATTAAAAGCTAAGTATCCTCACTTAAAAACAATTATTTCAGTTGGTGGCTGGACTTGGTCTAACCGCTTTTCTGATATGGCCGCTGATGAAAAAACAAGAAAAGTATTCGCTGAATCTACAGTAGCTTTTCTTCGCGAATATGGATTTGACGGCGTTGATTTAGACTGGGAATACCCGGGTGTTGAAACGATTCCTGGTGGTAGTTATCGTCCTGAAGATAAACAAAACTTCACCCTTCTCCTTCAAGATGTTCGAAATGCATTAACGAAAGCTGGTGCAGAAGATGGTAAACAATATTTACTAACAATCGCGTCAGGTGCAAGCCAGCGTTATGCGGATCATACAGAGCTAAAGAAGATTTCTCAAATACTGGATTGGATTAATATTATGACATACGATTTCCACGGTGGATGGGAAGCTACTTCTAACCATAATGCTGCACTATACAAAGATCCAAATGACCCCGCAGCGGATACGAAATTTTACGTAGATGGTGCGATAGACATTTATAAAAATGAAGGGGTTCCAGCGGATAAACTCGTATTAGGTGTACCTTTTTACGGACGTGGATGGAAAAGTTGCGGAAAAGAAAATAATGGGCAATACCAACCTTGTAAACCAGGTAGTGACGGAAAGCTCGCTTCTAAAGGTACTTGGGATGATTATTCTACCGGTGACACAGGTGTGTACGATTATGGTGATTTAGCAGCTAATTATGTGAATAAAAATGGTTTTGTTCGCGGATGGAACGATGTAGCGAAAGTACCTTATTTATATAATGCGACTACAGGAACCTTTATTAGCTATGATGACAACGAATCTATGAAATATAAAACAGACTATATAAAGACAAAGGGTTTAAGTGGCGCAATGTTTTGGGAACTAAGCGGGGATTGCCGTACAAGTCCAAAATATAGTTGCAGTGGACCAAAATTACTTGATACGCTAGTAAAAGAATTACTTGGTGGACCTATTACTCAAAAAGATACTGAACCACCAACAAACGTAAAAAATATTGCTGTTACAAATAAAAATTCAAACTCAGTTCAATTAAACTGGACTGCATCTACTGATAACGTAGGCGTTACTGAATATGAAATTACTGCCGGAGAAGAAAAATGGAGTACAACAACAAATAGTATTACAATTAAAAACTTAAAACCTAATACAGAATATACGTTTTCAATATTAGCAAAAGATGCTGCTGGTAACAAATCACAACCTACTTCTATTCTTATAAAAACAGATGATGCTAACACAACACCTCCTGGTGGAAATGGCAATGCTACCTTTTCAGTCACTTCAAATTGGGGAAGTGGTTACAACTTCTCAATTATAATTAAAAATAGCGGAACGACCCCTATTAAAAACTGGAAATTAGAATTTGATTATAACGGCAATTTAACACAAGTTTGGGATTCTAAAATTAGTAGTAAAATAAATAATCATTACGTAATTACGAATGCAGGATGGAATGGTGAAATTCCTCCTGGTGGATCAGTTACAATCGGAGGGGCAGGAACAGGCAATCCCGCCGAACTTGTAAATGCATCCATTAACGAAAACTAAACGTAACCTCCATTAATTATTTCACTAAAGTTTGAATTTAGGTTTGAGTGCTCTATCCTAAATTCAAACTTTTAATTTTATGAAAAATCACACTTCATATTACAATAACCTATTATAATTATATTTAGTTTCTAATATGAAGTTCGCGTGAAGTTCATCTGAATTTTACATGACTTTCCTTTAAGTTCTATTGTCTTCCCATACTAATCACATTATCCTTTACATATAGGAATCATTTCCATTCCGTTTCAAACTATCTATATATATAAAAAAGATAGTAGCCTATTAGGGAAAGGCATCTAGTATTATTATAAATATAACCAAAGAAAAAGAACTCTTATGGTGCGCTTATAAGCGCACCATAAGAGTTCTTTTTCATACAATTCTCATTTGGGAGTTCTCGAAAATCATGTTAATCACAAAGAAAAGGCATTAGCTCATAAAAGCTAATGCCTTTTCTTTGTGATTATTTTTAAACGTTCCATTCTTCAATATTCCATATTTTCGTTATCCATGCTTCATAGAAAGATGGCTCATGTGAAACAATTAAAACCGTACCTTTATATTGTTTTAACGATTCCTGTAAAGCCGTCTTAGTCTCTGTATCCAAATGATTAGTCGGTTCATCTAAAATTAAAACATTGCTTTTCGTTACGATAAGTTCACATAAACGCACTTTCGTTTGTTCTCCGCCGCTTAATAAACGAATAGGTTTTAATACGTGCTCTTCTTTCAAGCCACACTTTGCTAATGCTTGGCGTACTTCTTTCCTTGTCATATCTGGTCGTTCTGCCCAAACTTTCTCTAATGGTGTTGTTTCTGAAGCAAACTCTTCCTGTGCAAAATAGGCAGGATTTACTCGCTCACCAACAGAAATTGAACCACTTATCGGCTTTATTTGTCCTAATAACGTTTTTAACATTGTCGTTTTTCCAATTCCATTATGACCAACAATCGCTATTTTTTCTCCTTTTTTCACTTGTAAATTCAACTCTGGAAATAACGGATCACTATAACCTATCCTTAGTTTCTCAGCTTGCAATATACGACTCCCTGGCTCCTCATAAACATTGAAATCAAAACGGGATCGAGTTACATGATTAACCTTTTCAACCCTTTGCATTTTCTCTAATACTTTTTCTCGACTTTTTGCCTGTTTCGCTTTACGAATTTTATTTTTTTGAATAAAACCCTCTAAATGTACAATTTCTTTTTGTTGTTTCGCATACGCCGCTTGTAATTGTTTCCTTTGTAATTGATAACTTTGCAAAAAGGTTTCATAATCTCCTACATAGCGCTTAACCTTTCGTTCTTCTAGATGATAAATAACATTCGTAATATTGTTCAAAAATATTTCATCATGCGAAATGATAATATAAGCTTTTTCATACATTTGTAAATATGATTGCAACCATTCTATATGTGCTGTATCTAAATAGTTAGTTGGCTCATCTAATAATAAAACATCCGCTTTTTCTAAAAGGAGTTTCCCAAGTAACAACTTTGTCCGCTGACCACCACTTAACTTTGAAACATCCTTTTCCAATCCTATTTCAAACAAGCCTAAGCCTGTTGCTACTTCCTCAATTTCTGTATGAATTTGATAAAAATTAGAATTCTCCAATATAGTTTGTAACTCTCCATACCTTACTAACAATTTCGCTACTTCTCCTGCTCCAGCCATCTCTTCTGTAAGTTTTAACATGTCACGTTCCAACTCATACAGGTTAGAAAACGCACTTTGCAAGTATTCTTCAATTGTTATGCCTTCTTGTAAATCTATATGCTGTTGCAAAAAGCCAATCTTCACATGTGGAAACCATTCAATTTTCCCATCATCATGTATAAGTTCTCCCGTTAACAAGCGTAATAATGTTGATTTTCCAATTCCATTTTTCCCTACTAGCCCAACATGTTCGCCCTTTAATAATCGAAAGCACGTATTATATAAAATGGTTTTCTCACCATATGAATGACTTACATTTTCTACTGTTAATATACTCATCTTTTCTCTCTCCTTTTCTTATGATCCATAAGCTAAATAGAGAGAACAACAGTATAAAGCCTTATTTAGTTATACATATAAAAATGGGTAAGGTGAATACACCTTACCCATTACATATTATCGTAAGAAAGGATTAAGGTTCTTTACCTGCTGTCTTCAATTTAGCTTCATCTTTAAAAATGGGCAGACTTCTCCCGTATCAAGCTAAAACCATTTGAAGAACAGTTGATAAAGTCATTTTATCCTTTCACTCCTTTAACGTTTGTTATATTAAGAGTATAAATCACTCTGTTATATTCTATTCTCTACTTTTTCTTTTGTTCCTTCTTCCAATTTATCCGATGTTAATGAACCCACTATTTCCCCTATAGATTTCATCTTTCTCCTTCAATAGAAAAAAGCCTCTTAACAGCAATTATACAAAAAACTGTTAAAAGACTTTTTTCTATTTTTTCATGTAAGGAGCCAATACTCTTAAAATTTCTTCCTTATCCTTCTTTAACTCAAGAGATGTTAACATATCCATCGTTCGCGGCCTAGGTAATTCTACTTGGACCTCGCCAACTATTGATGCTGGTCTTTGAGATAAAATAAATACGCGATCAGAAAGTAAAATTGCCTCATCTAAGTCATGTGTAACCATAACAATTGTTTGCTTTTCTTGATGCCAAGAATTTAAAAGCCAACTGTGTACTTCCATTTTTGTAAATGCATCTAATTTTCCAAAAGGCTCATCCAGCAGCATAATTGGCTTTTCACATAAATACGTACGAAGAAAACTAATTCTTTGACGCATTCCACCTGATAACTCATCTGGATAATGATCTGCGTATTCATCTAGCTCAAATTGCTTTAATGCTTCCATTCCTTCTGTCAGCCTTTGTCTTTTAGGCTTCCCTTCGATTTCCAATGGAAGAACGATATTTTGCAAAGCCGATCGCCACGGTAGTAATAAATCTTGTTGCGGCATATAACTAACAACATCTTGTTTTTTTACATACTCCTCGTTATAAAACACTTCTCCGCTCGTTGGCTCTTCAACACTTGCAATCATATTTAATAATGTACTTTTTCCACAACCACTCGGACCTACAAAAGAGACAAACTCTCCCTCTTGTATAGACGCACTAATATTTGCTAATACATTCTTTCCATCGAAAGCTTTTACAATATCTTTTATTTGTAATCCACTCATTTTTCACTTGGAAGGAATTCATTTGTAAAGGCATCTTTTACATCGATTTTCTTTTTAATAACTTTGTTGTCATATAAGAAATTCATGTAATTCGTCCAAATCTCTTCCTTCTGTACTCCCCACGCTTTTGCATCATCTTGATACTTTGTACTTAACCACTTTTGGCTTTCTTGTACTAATTCTTTATTCACATCTGGAACAGCTTTAATTAAAATATCCGCAGCTTCTTTCGGTTCTTTAATTGCAAAATCATAACCTTCTGTCGTTGCCGTCATAAATTTTTTCACAAAATCTTTATCTTGCTTCGTATGTTTTTCACTTGTAATAATAACAGGACTATAGAAATCAAGCGCTGGATCTAAGTCTTTTACCATAATTGTATTTAACTCTTTTCCTTGACGCTTCGCTTCAATTCCATCCCATCCATAATAAATCCATTCAAAGTCTGCATCACGACCGATTGATTTAAAGAAATCTGTTTGTCCAAGAATAATTTTTTCAACTTTATTAAAATCAGCTTGATGTTTCTCCATAATCGTCTTTAACGTCGCTTCTTCTGCTGGTCCCCCCCAGCCGCCATAACGTTTACCTTCAAAATCTTTCGGTGACGTCATATTATCTTTTTTTAGAGATGCAAAAGCAGAGGTATTATGCTGAATAATTGCACCAACAGAAACAACTGGGATTCCTTCAACACGAGCTAATGTTACATTTTCTTGTGCGCTTATCGCAAAGTCTGCTTTCCCAGAAGCAATCATCTGCTCTGCCGTTACATTATCACCAGGCTGGATAATTTCTACATCAAGCCCTTGCTTTTTGTAATAATCTTTCGTTTGCGCTACATATAAGCCAGTATGATTCGTATTTGGAAACCAATCTAAAACGAATTTTACTTTTTTATCTTTACTTGAACTTTCTTCTTTCTTCGCCGGATTACATCCAGCAACAGTTACTGCTAATAATGCAGCTAACATAATTTTTAAACCTTTTTTCATTTTCTGCCGCCCTTTCTGTATATCCATGGTGCTGTTATTCTTGCCATAAATTCAACAATAAAGTACAGACATAATGTCACCATGACGATAATCGCTGCAACACCAAATACTCGAGCCGTTAAAAAGGATTTTGTTGCTCTTGTAAGCATAACTCCTAATCCTTCGCTGGCACCAAGCCATTCCCCAATAATCGCCCCCATCACACTATATGTAACAGCAATTTTTAAACCTGAGAAGAAGTATGGGAGTACTGCTGGAAACTTTACTTTCTGGTAAACTTGCCATTTCGTTGCCTTCATTGTTTGTAACAGTTTCAGCATATTTTTATCTACCGTTTGGAAACCTTCTAAAATGCTAAGCGCAATTGGGAAGAAACAAACAAGAATAACAACCATTACTTTTGGCAACATTCCGTATCCAAACCAAATAATAAATAATGGTGCGAGCACAACGATTGGAATTGTTTGCGAAATAACGAGCAATGGATTCATTAAAATCCGAAATAAAGGGATGACATCCATAATGATAGCAATACTCGTCCCAAGTAAAATTGCAAAAAACAACCCAATTATTACTTCCTGTAACGTTTGCACTGTATTCGGTAATAGTAAATCTTTCATTCCAATTAACTCTTGCACAATTGCAGACGGCTTCGGTAAAATCCACGGCTCAATTTTAAATAATGAAACAGATCCTTCCCATATAGCAATGAGAAGGATAAGCCAAATTGTTGTGATTATTTTAGATCGCTTCTGGTTTTGCATATTCATCACGGTACTTCCAAACTTTTTCGTCAATCGTTACGCCTGTACTTGGACGATAGTGAATTTTAATAGAAGTGATTACTTCTTCTGCTCCAGCATCGACGCAAGCTTGTTGCGCGCGTTTAATGACGTCAAGAAGTACATCTAATTCTCCTTCCAACGTTGTTTCCATTGCCCCTACTTCATAACGAACTCCCGACTGTTGTACAACTTCAATTGCTTTATCAACAACGGAATACACATCTTTGTTCTTCGCTTGTGGTACTACTGAAAATGAAATTGTAACTTGTTGTGACATAATAAAATCCCCCTTACAAAATATGGTTTCAAAAAAAGAAAAGGCTTTCCTACCATGTAGGAAAGCCTTGTATACAAGTTATTCTATAATAACTTATGCTACATCACTTTAAAGTAACTCCCTACGCTGGCATTATCCAGATCAGGTTGAGGGTCGATGTATACTTACATCCTCTCAGCCAATTGGCTCCCCGGTTCTTAATTCGTTTTCATTGTAGCATGATTTATTTTATTGAACAAACAAAAGCATGCATAATCACTTCATTTAACTTTTGAATTCCCCAATTAACTCTTGTAACTCCTGTGAAAGCCAACTTAAAGAACTAGCTAATTCAGCAATATCTTGTACAGACATTTCCTGTTCTTTCATACTTTCTTGAACATTACTACTACTATTCGCATACTTATTTGCGATAAGTGATAGTTCATTTACAACACGAACAATATTTTGGCTATTTTGCAATATATCACTTGAATTGCTAGAAACAGCTCTAACTTGATTGGTAACAGTTTGTGCTGATTTCGAAATTTTTTCAAAGAAAGCACCACTACTTTCAACAAGTTTAATTCCTGATTCTACTTCTTTTGAAGCTTTTTGCATTGAAACAACAGCTTCTTCCGTTCCAGCTTGTGTTTCCCCAATTAATTTTGCTATATCTTTTGCTGATGCTTCCGTCTGCTCTGCTAATTTACGCACTTCATCAGCAACAACGGCAAATCCCTCTCCAGTTTCCTCAGCACGTGAAGCTTCAATAGTAGCATGTAAAGCTAGCGAATTAGTTTGATTTGAAATACCTGTAATTTCAGTTACAATATCACTAATTTCTTTTGATCTTGCTTCCAAAGAATAAATAATAGAAGATAAATCTTGTACTGCATTTTGTATTATGTTCATTTGATTAATCGCCTGTTTAATAACACCATTTTCTTTTCCTGAATGATGCTCTATACCTTCAGACTCTTTCGCCATTTGTTTTGCAGCATTCGTTATCTCTTCCATCTTATCTTCCATTTCATATACAATACCTAAATACTGTGGTACTGAAGTTTCTTGTGACTGGGCGCCAGCTCTTAACTCAACCATAGAACTTACGATTTCTTGAACTGCCATGCTATTCTCTTTCGTACTCACTGACAATTCTTTTGAAGATGAGGAAACCTGTTCTGCTGTCTGCTTCACTTTATCTATAATTCCTTTAAACTTCTCGATGGTATTATTAAAATACGCATTAATAATACCAATATCATCTGGTCTTTCCTCTAATTTAATACTTAAATCACCTTCACCGACTTTGCGCAACCCTTCACGTAAATCCCGCAATGGAGCAAGTGCGTTACGTACGATTAAGAATTGAATAACAGTTGCAATTAAAACAGAAATACAAATAAACATTAAACCTTGTATAATGAATTTTCCCTTTGTAATAGGAACAATAGAGGCATCTACATCGGCTGCAACAATTGCCACAATATTATCTTCTCCATCTTTAATTGGCTCTAATATCGTTACCCATGATCCTAATGCGTCTTCATATACTACTGTCATGTTTGCTTTTTTCGTGCTCATTACCTTATCATATGCTTTCATCCAAAGATCTGGTTGTTTATAATAGTCCCCCGGCTTTACTTCAACAACATTTGCTAAGTCTGTAGACAAGTCGACGATTTGTAACTCACCTTTTTCATTTTCTTTTGCTCCAACAATATACGTTTGTCCAACACTGTTCAATTCTTCCGTTGATTCATCTAATTTCTCTGTTAACTTCTCTCTCTTTTCTCTTTCTGCCGTTGGATCTTTTGCAACATCTCTCACTATTTCTGCGTCTAATTTATGTAATACCGTATCTCCTGTTTCAAAAGAATGCCTTTCAAATATAGACATCATACTATTTTGAAACATGTTAAAACTTAACGCCCCCATACTACCAACAAGCGTCAAAATAACTAATACAGTTAACAATACATTTTTTTGAAGAAATGATAGCTTGTGCCAATACTTTTCCATTAACATCACCTTTCTAAATTAACTTAGTATAAAATAAAACTATTAAAATATAAACCTCATCAATAAATGATAACAATTCTCATTTGTTTACAAATAAAAAAAAGACCAATGAAAAAGCATTGGTCAAAACCAACCCTATCCGTCCGGTAACTGGCTAGCATAGTCATTTGACCTTAGCCCCTGTAGTTTTGCGCCCTCATGTTTCCATCAGTTTGCCTTTCTCGCTGAACGAGTTGAACGATATGGGAGTTCTATGAGAATTTAAATATTCTCTTTCAAAGATTACAACATAAAAATTAAAATGTCCACTTATTTAGAGATTTAAATATAAAGTTTTAATGTATTATTTTTTCGAAATAATTTAACAAAGTTCGTGAATGTTACATTTCTTGTGTTATATAATAAAAAACGTATACAACACAAGGATTATTCCGGATATTAATTTAATTTTCTTTCAAATTAAATTATTCGAATATATCTTAACTTACGAATTTCGGAGGTAGTTTATCATGTTTTGGCTACAATTTCTTACGTTACTACTCTGCATTTTTATTGGTGCACGCTTAGGCGGAGTTGGTCTAGGAGTAATGGGTGGCGTTGGTATGGCAATACTTGTTTTCGTCTTCCACTTACAACCTACAGCTCCTCCTATTGATGTAATGCTTATGATTTTAGCAGTAATTACAGCTGCCGGTGCTTTGCAAGCTGCTGGAGGAATGGATTACCTTGTCTACCTTGCTGAGAAAGCATTACGAAAAAATCCAAAGCGTATTACATTTTTTGCTCCTATTGTTACTTATTTATTCACGCTATGCGCGGGAACTGGTCATGTCGCTTATTCTGTACTTCCCGTTATCGCCGAAGTATCTCGCGAATCAGGAATTAGACCTGAACGACCAATGTCAATTGCCGTTATCGCTTCCCAGCAGGCAATTACAGCTAGTCCAATATCGGCTGCAACAGTTGCACTTTTAGCAATGTTAGCCGACTATAAAATCACCTTGTTAGATATTTTAAAAGTCAGTATCCCTTCTACTTTTATTGCTTGTATGGTAGCTGCATTCGTTGCTAGTAAAATGGGAAAAGAATTAAATGAAGACCCTGAATACTTGAAGCGATTAAAAGAGGGAATGATCCCTAAACTTGAAGAGAAAAAAGAATTTGCGGGTGTAAAAGGCGCTAAATTATCAGTTATCCTTTTCCTAGTAGGAACTTTCCTTGTCGTACTTCTTGGTTCATTTGAAGCCCTTCGTCCGGGATGGATGGTTGACGGGAAGTTAGCTCGTCTTTCCATGCCAAACACAATTGAAATGGTCATGTTAACCATTGCTGCTCTTATTATTATTTTCTGTAAACCAAATGTGGAAAGCATTGTAACTGGTAACGTCTTTAAAGCAGGCGCAACAGCAGTTGTTGCTATTTTTGGTATCGCTTGGATGGGAGATACTTTCTTCAACGGAAACTTAAATATAATTCAAGGATCAATTCAACACTTAGTGACAAGTGCACCATGGCTATTTGCTATTGCACTATTCATTCTATCTATTTTACTGTATAGCCAAGCAGCAACAGTTCGTGCTTTAGTGCCACTCGGACTATCACTTGGTATTCCGCCGGCATTACTTATTGCGATGTTCCCTGCAGTAAATGGATATTTCTTCATTCCAAACTACGGGACAATCGTTGCTGCAATTAACTTTGACCGTACTGGTACAACAGGAATTGGTAAATATGTTTTAAATCATAGCTTTATGATTCCTGGCCTAATCGCAACATTCACTTCTATCGGAATTGGAATGCTCTTAATTTCAATTATGTTTTAAATAAAGTGAAACTTTAATCAGTGGGGGGTTTTGTTCTTCCCCCACTGATTATTAGCCCGCACCAATCGGGCTTTTACGGGCAGCCCGACTCCCACCTAACCTCTTTGCTAAAGCCGAATTTTGAGGTGGGAGTTTTACTGCCCGGCGAATAGCGGGATAAAAGCACAAACCTACAATTTTAAAGAGTTTGTGCTTTTTTAATCAAACGTTTGTTTAAATAAATTGAAACTTTAATCAGTGGGTTTTGTTCATCCCCCACTGATTATTAGCCCGCACCAATCGGGCTTTTACCGGCGTAAGACTCCCACAAATAGCAGGATAAACGAAACAACTCATTTTGCGACTCTACAAACTCTTATTTACTTCCTCAACTAATTTCTTCGTACCTTCATACGCAGATTCCGCTAAGCTAATCGCTGAAATAACTGAAACACCATCCGCACCCGCTTCTATAACAGAAGCTGTATTTTCAATTGTAATCCCACCAATCCCAACGATCGGTATTGTAATCTCTTGTTCCCTAAAATACTTTAGACCTTCCGTTCCTTGAACCGCTTTTGTATCTTTTTTCGTACTCGTCGGGAAAATTGGACCAACTCCTAAATAATCGGCTCCATTTTCAATCGCCCAGCGTGCTTCTTCAATTGTATGTGTAGATACTCCAATAATTTTATCTCCCATTTTTTCACGAACAGAAGTAATTCCTTCATCATCTTGTCCAACATGCACGCCATCTGCATCTAACTCGAGGGCTAGTTCCACATCATCATTTACGATGAATGGTACACCGTACTCCTTGCAAAGTGCTTGTAGTTCTTTCGCAAAATCAATACGTTTCTCTCCCGTTAAAGCCCCTTCTCCCTTTTCACGAAGTTGAAAAATTGTTATACCACCTTCTAGTGCATCTCTCAATACTTGTAGTGGCTCCTTCGTACAATTGTTACTTCCCATAATAAAATATACTGGTAATAACCTAGACATTTCAGCCTTTGTAATACGCGGCATCTAGTTCCCCTCCTTACTATATAAGCTCAATCTTTCCATACTTCTCAATATCATCTGAAGTTGTATTCGCTAACTGATTTAAAAATTCAATTTGAAAGCTTCCTGGTCCATTCTCTACTGTTTTCGAAGCCGCTATTTCTGCTGCTACTCCATAGAATGTTAATGCAGCTACTGCTGCCTTTACATAATCCTTTTCTACCGCTACAAATGCTCCTATTACAGAAGTTAGTAAACAACCTGTTCCAGTAACTTTCGTTAAAATAGGATGTCCATTTCGAATAAGAATAGTTCGCTCTCCATCTGTAACAACATCTTCTTGTCCAGTAATTGCCGCAACTGTATTTAATTCATCTGCTGCCTGTTTTGCAATATTTACAACATTACCGTTGCCAGTACCAGCGTCTACACCTTTAATTTCCCATTTCTCATTAATAACGTTAGCTATTTCAGCTGCATTTCCGCGAATAACAGCTAAATCGATTTCAGCCGGAATATATCTCGCAACTTCTGTTCGATAAGAAGTTGCTCCTGCCCCAACTGGATCAAACAATACTGGTACATCATTCTTATTTGCTGATTTACCAGCAAGTAACATCGCTTCTACCTCTTCAGGACGAAGTGTACCCATATTTAAAACAAGGGCTCCCGCAATGCTAGCCATTTCTGCTACTTCTTCTTTTGCATACGCCATTACAGGTGATGCTCCTAATGCTAACAAACCGTTTGCTGTAAAATTTGTTACAACAACATTTGTAATATTATGCACGAGTGGATTAGACTCTCTCACCAAATCCACTACTTTACTAATTTCTTTCATATTCATCCTTTTCATCTCCTAACTATAGTAATGGGAGATACACAAAAAGGCACTTTGCGCGTACGCAAAGTGCCTGAACATGTGCTTTTACACTCTCCCTACGCTGGCATTATCCAACAGGTTCAAATGGTCAATGACGGACTAGTCATACTCTCAGTTTGCATCCACAAACTCCCATGTGTTTATTATTCATCTACTTCAAAGTCTACTCTTATTCTAGTAAAATAACAAGTTCTTTACTTTTATAGAATGATAGAGATCAGAACTCTCCTGGTTCAACCATTCTTCGCCTTTATATAAGTAAAACTCTCACACGTATATTTCACCACAAATAACTCAAACCGTCAGCAAGACTGAATAGAACAAAGATGTATGCTATATTTAACGTATGGAAATTTGAAAGGATGTTTTTAAATATGGCAAAAAGTATTGTAATTGCTGAAAAACCTTCTGTTGCACGTGATATCGCACGTGTACTGAAATGTGATAAAAAAGGGAACGGCTATCTTGAAGGTAGTAAATATATTGTTACTTGGGCTTTAGGTCATCTCGTTACATTAGCTGATCCAGAAAGCTATGATGTGAAATATAAACAGTGGAATTTAGAAGATTTACCAATGCTACCGGAGCGTTTAAAACTAACCGTTATTAAACAAACAGGGAAACAGTTTAACGCTGTAAAAAGTCAGCTTCTTAGAAAAGATGTAAATGAAATCATTATAGCTACTGACGCCGGTCGTGAGGGCGAGTTGGTCGCACGCTGGATTATCGATAAAGTTAAAATGCAGAAACCGATTAAACGTCTATGGATTTCATCTGTTACCGATAAAGCAATTAAAGATGGCTTCGCAAATTTAAAACCAGGAAAAGCATATGACAATCTATACGCTTCAGCTGTCGCACGTTCAGAGGCTGACTGGTATATCGGACTTAATGCGACTCGAGCATTAACTACTCGCTTTAATGCCCAACTAAATTGTGGTCGTGTGCAAACACCTACTGTAGCCATGATTGCAAGCCGTGAAGATGAAATCAAACATTTCAAAGCTCAAACTTACTATGGTATCGAAGCTCAAACAGCTGAGAGATTAAAGCTAACTTGGCAAGATACAAAAGGAAATAGCCGTAGCTTTAATAAAGAAAAAACTGATGCAATCGTGAACAAAATTAGTAAACAAAATGCTACTGTTGTAGACATTGATAAAAAACAAAAGAAATCGTTCGCTCCTGGTCTTTACGATTTAACTGAGCTACAACGTGATGCGAATAAAATATTTGGTTACTCTGCGAAAGAAACATTAAACATTATGCAAAAATTATATGAACAGCATAAAGTTTTAACGTACCCTCGTACAGATTCACGCTATATTTCATCTGATATTGTCGGAACACTTCCAGAGCGTCTGAAGGCTTGCGGAGTTGGAGAATACCGTCCTTTAGCACATAAAGTATTGCAGAAACCTGTAAAATCTAATAAATCATTTGTTGATGATAGTAAAGTAAGTGATCATCACGCAATTATTCCAACAGAGAGCTATGTAAACTTCTCAGCTTTCACAGATAAAGAACGTAAAATTTATGACTTAGTTGTAAAACGTTTCTTAGCTGTTTTATTCCCGGCCTTTGAATATGAACAACTAACATTGCGCACGAAAATTGGTGACGAAACGTTCATCGCACGCGGAAAAACGATTTTACATGCTGGTTGGAAAGAGGTTTATGAAAATCGATTTGAAGATGATGATGCAAGCGATGATGTAAAAGAACAAATCTTACCTCGCATCGAAAAAGGCGATACATTAAACATAAAACTAATTGTCCAAACATCAGGTCAAACGAAAGCACCTGCACGTTTTAATGAAGCAACATTACTTTCAGCGATGGAAAACCCAACAAAATACATGGATACGCAAAACAAACAACTTGCTGACACGTTAAAGTCAACTGGTGGATTAGGTACTGTAGCTACACGAGCTGATATTATCGACAAGTTATTCAATTCGTTCTTGCTTGAAAAACGTGGTAAAGATATTCACATTACTTCAAAAGGCCGTCAGTTACTTGATTTAGTGCCAGAAGAACTGAAATCTCCTACACTAACTGGTGAATGGGAGCAAAAGTTAGAAGCTATCGCTAAAGGAAAATTAAAGAAAGAAGTATTCATTTCAGAAATGAAGAACTATACGAAAGAAATTGTTGCTGAAATTAAATCGAGTGATAAGAAATATAAACACGACAACATTTCAACGAAGTCTTGTCCAGACTGTGGTAAACCAATGTTAGAAGTAAACGGTAAAAAAGGTAAAATGCTTGTATGCCAAGATCGTGAATGTGGTCACCGTAAAAATGTATCCCGCACTACAAATGCACGCTGTCCTCAGTGTAAAAAGAAACTAGAACTTCGTGGTGAAGGAGCAGGCCAAATTTTCGCATGTAAATGTGGCTATCGTGAGAAACTTTCTACATTCCAAGAGAGACGTAAAAAAGAATCCGGCAGCAAAGCTGATAAACGCGACGTTCAAAAATATATGAAACAGCAGAACAAAGAAGAAGAACCATTAAACAATCCATTCGCAGAAGCATTAAAGAAATTAAAATTTGATTAAACAAAAAGGTTCCTACCACTATCGGTAGGAACCTTTTATTTTTAATGAATAATTTTACTTCCTTTTGCGTTCTCAACAAACTTTTCACTTGATTTGTTAATTGGTGTTTTCAGTAATAATGCAGCCACAACCATGATTACTACGAAAGCACTTAACACAAGTAAATCTCTAGTTACTATATCCCAAAGCATTCCACCTACTGTTTCACGAATTGCACTAATAGCATATGTGAATGGTAAGAACGGATAAATCGCTTGGAAGAATGGTGGTGTCATTTGAATTGGGAACGTACCACCCGATCCTGCTACTTGTAGTACAAGTAAAATAATCGCCATCGATTTCCCAACGTTTCCGAAAATAGAAACGAGTGAGTATACGATACAAACAAAGACTCCCCCAATAAATAAACTAAATAACACAAACCAGAACTTATCGACTACGTACGTACCGAGTAAGAATATATCTCCCATTGATACGATAAACGCTTGTGAAAGACCTATCGTTAAGAATGTTAATAAACGTCCGAAGTAAACTTCATGGCTCTTATAATTCGCGCCCTCTTCGTGTACTTCTACCGTTAATAATGAAACCATTAATAATGCGCCTACCCATAATGCAAGCACTGTATAGAATGGTGACATTGCTGAACCGTAGTTCGGCATTGCAAATAATTTATTCTCTTTTAAATTTACTGGATTTGCAAAGTAGTCACTTTGCTTTTCAACATCATTCTTTAATAAGCGTATGATGTCTTTTATATCCTCTTCAGATTCAAAATCACGAATTTTATCTGCTAATTCTTTAATCTTTTTCTCAGTCACCGGCATTTCAGCTTTAATGTCTGCTAATTTCTTTCTACCGTCTACTAAGCCTTTGGATGAATCTTCTAGTAATTTTTTAACATCTGGAAGCTTTTTGTCTGCATCATTTAAAATTTGAGTTGTATTTTTCGACATCTCTTTTGTACGAGCAATTGCTGTATTAAAGTTCGGAACAATTTCTGAATCATACGTGGACAATACATCTGCTAATTGAGCAGCTCCACCTTTAGCTGCATTGTTAATACTTTCAATTACATCTTTTGTAGGTTTCTGGCCATTGTTAAGAAGTGTAATCCCCTTATTCGTTGCCTCTACACCTTTTTGCAAACTGCTTTTCGCTTTATTTAATTTTGCAATTCCATTATTAAGGTTTTTATCACTATTTACATCAGCTAAAACCTTATTTGTGCTTTCTAGAACTGGAATCATATCATCAATTAAACCGATTCCAGATTGGAATTGACCATTCAAACTTTTTAAGGCTTCCTTCGAACCTTCTAAACCGTTAACGCCTCTATTTTGTACATCCTCTAGTGCTTTTTGGAAACTAGATTTAGTACTTTCAAAACCATTTTTCGCTTTATCGTAATCTGCTTTCGCATTATCATATAATTCATTTGCATCAGCTTTAGCTTGATCTACTGTGCTAACTGCTTTTTTATAATCTGCTACAAATGTTTCATTATAATCTTTTTCAGCTTGATCAATTAACGCATTTGCTGCATCTAATTTTTGATTAGCTACATCTGTTACATCTTTCTTTACTTCTTGTCCTGTACCAATAGCATTTACAATATCTTTAATACCGTTATTTGCATTTTCCATACCGCCTTTAAGCTTCGTCAGGCGATCCACTCGTCCTTGGAAAAAGCTTTTACCAAAATCAGTCGTTACTGATTTCTGAAGTTCGGTAAATACATTAATAAGATACGAAATACCCTCTGTACGCGATTGCAATTGATCTGATACCGCATTTAAATCTTTCTTTGCTTGTTCCGGATCAAATTTTCCATTTTGCAATCCATTTACAACACTTTTCCCATAAGCCGTTCCTGCACGGGATGAACTTAAAACATTATTTACTGTTTGATTAATATTTTGCGCTATACTTTTGTAACCATCATTGTTCAACTTAGAAAGATCCGGTCTCGCCGGGAATTCAGGTAATCCATTCCTTCCAGACAAATCAGGGATATTTAAATCTACACCCGGATTCATTAAAAAGTCAGTAAATGCAGCTGCACTATCCATAACACCTTGGACTACTACTAAATCATTTCTTATCGTCCCTGGAGCATTTTTCAATGTTTGATCTTGATTCGCAAAGAACTTATCTAAGTTTGCCAATGCTTCCTGCCCATCATTTATTACACTCTCTACAACAGGTAGATCTTTTTGTGCTACTTTCACGATATCTTCCGCTCGAGTCGCATCATCTAACGCCTTATCCATAAGTGTATTCATTTCTGGGAACTGCGCTTCTAATTTAAATACAAGATCTTTTACTTTTTCGATGCTTGGTAAGTTTGTTTCTAAATCGATTCCAAGGTCATTGAAGATTTTAAAAATCTCACCGTTTGCTGTTTTAACAAAGTTTTTACTGACCTCTTCTGTAAGACCCGATGCACCTTTAGCTGTAATTTTCGGTGCAATCGCATTTACTTTTTCATTTACATAGTAATCAAGTTCTGGTTTCTGTGGATTTTCATTCAAGACCGTTGCAATCTTTTCAGAAAAATCTTTTGGAATAGTAATACTTGCGGAATAATCTCCACGCTCTACTCCATAAATTGCTTGCTTTTCATCAACAAACTTCCACCCGAAATTTTTGTCCTTCTTAAGTGAATCTACAATTTCTTCCCCGATGTTAATATCTTTCCCTCTTAAATTTGATCCAACATCTTGGTTAGAAACTGCAATTTGGATTCCTTTCGTATTTCCGTAAGGATCCCAAGAAGCTTTAATGTTAAACCATGCATATAACGATGGTAAAATCATTAACCCTAAAACAATAACAATTGCAGCCCAATGTTTGGCTACATTCCGTAAATCTGTCTTATAAATACGCCAAATTTGTTTCATAAAAGTTATCACCTAATTATATATTTTTCCTTCTTTAGAAAATGATACATACATTTTGTAATTATATCACTTTCTACATCGTGGATTAAACGAAAACATACTATTTTTCCCATTAAATATTTCACTTACTTCATTATATAACGAAGTAAAAAAAGTATGCATACAAAATGACCAAATTAGTTTTACATTCAATAATAACAAATATATAGGAAATGTCATAAAAAATACAAGTATTTTCTCTTGGGAATACTTGTATTTATCAAAAAATCCTCACAGCTTTTCATTATCTGTGAGGATTTCTTCTATTATATATCTAATTGTACTTCTACACCGAAATGGTCAGAAATTACATTTCGATTTGTTCCATTAAAAATGACTTTTGAAGAATTAACTGTTTTACTTTGATTGCTTAATATTAGGTCGATTCGTAAGTTTTGTTTATTTTCATCCCAACCAGCAATCTCTCCTTGGACAGTTGTTCCTTCATCCTTCTCTATCGCTAGTTCATATGTGTCATATAAACCTTTTTGCATCATATACTCATAACCCTCTCCTTCCAAACGAGCATTGTTATTAAAATCACCCATTAAGAAGGAAAGTTCATTGCTATTTACACGCTCCATTAAACGATCAACTTGGTCTTTGAATGATTCTTCTTCATCATTCCACCAACCGAGATGGCAAGAATAAAACGTTATATTCTTATTATTATAAGCAATTGTTGCACTTACAATTTTGCGTGTTTTCCAATACATTGTATCCTTATTTTCTGAGACAAAGAACGTATCTTCCTTTACAATGTTGTGCTTTGTTATAATTGCTAATCCTTCTTCGTACACATCATATCCAATATGAGAGAAATCCCAAATAATATTGTATTCTTTTACATTTAATGCTCTTAACTCTTCTAGCAGTAAAAGTCCAAAATTATCTTTTTTCTTGTTACCGCATACATTTTCAGCTTGTATAGACTGACTTACTTCTTGCAATGCGATCACATCATAATCTTCTTCTTGAATTGCTTTAGCAAGATACTTTATTTTTTCAATTTGATTCTCTTCTTGCCAAGAGTGACAATTTAAAGTTAGCAATTTCATATTATTACGCACCTAACATATCTTGAATATCTGACTTTAATACGTCAGCTTTCGGGCCATATACTGCTTGTACACCTTTATCTTTTACAATAAGTCCTAAAGCACCATTTTGTTTCCATTTTGCTTCTGGTGCAACGGCATCTAAATCTTTTACTGTTACACGTAAACGTGTCATACAAGCATCTACGTCAGCAATATTATCTTTTCCGCCCAATAAATCAATAACTTTTGTTGCTAATGAACCATCTTGTACATTTCCTGTTCCTTCTGTTGACTCATCTTCATTATCAATATAGTTTCCTGCACGCCCTGGCGTTGGTAAATTGAATTTTTTAATTAAGAAGTTGAATAACGTAAAGTTAAGGCCGAAGAACACTAATGAAACAATGACAAAGTTGATTAAATCTCTCGTTAAACCTGCATTGATCATCATTGGTGTACGTGTAATTAACTCAATAAATCCAAATGCATGAACACGTAAATTAATTAAATCCGCTAATGCGAATGCAAGTCCTGTTGTAATCGCATACACAACATATAATACTGGTGCAATAAACATGAACATGAATTCAATTGGTTCTGTTACACCTGTTAAGAATACTGCTAATGCAGCTGATAAGAACATTGGTTTATATTTTGCACGTTTTTCTTTATCAACATTACGGAACATCGCAAACGCAATCCCCATTAACGCTGCCGTTGAGCCTATAACTTGTCCAGCTTTGAAACGAGCTGGTACAACGTTATTTAATAAATCGTTATATGCTTTCGTATCTCCATTTGCTAATAAGTTATTTAAATCTGTAATCCATGCAAGCCATAACGGATCTTGTCCCGCTACAATTTGTCCAACCTTTGAGCCAGTTAACATCGTATATGTTCCGCCTAGCTCTGTGTAGTTCATCGGAATTGTTAACATATGATGTAATCCAAATGGTAATAATAAACGTTCTAACGTTCCATATACAAACGGTGCAATAACTGGTGCACTATCTTTAGATGCTGCAATCCAGCGACCAAATTCATTTAATCCACTTTGGATAAATGGCCATACAAGTGATAATACAATCGCAGTGACTGTAGACCAAACAATTACAACGAATGGTACGAATCGTTTTCCATTAAAGAATGCTAATGCCTGTGGCAGTTTATTATAATTGTAGTATTTGTTATATAAAGTAGCTCCTAAGAAACCTGTGATAATCCCTACGAAAACTCCCATGTTTAATGCTGGTGCACCAAGTACAGAAGTAAAGTAATCTTTTACAAGTAAATCTCCTGCTAAAAATGAAGAAACTGTCGCTTTTGAATCCGTTAACATTTGAGCGTTTACGCCAAATATAGCTCCTGTAATTCTGTTTGTTAAGACGAATGCTAATAGTGCTGCAAATGCACCACCTGCTCGATCCTTCGCCCAAGATCCCCCAATTGCTACTGCGAATAAGATGTGTAGATTTGTAATAATTGCCCAACCGATGTCTTCCATTACTCGAGCAATGGTATGAACTGCGTTAACATCCCCAGCAGACATCCCAATTAACTTACCGATGGAAATCATTAAACCAGCTGCTGGCATTACAGCTACAACAACTAGTAACGCTTTCCCGAACTTTTGCCAAAAATCAAAAGACGTAATTTTCATCTGTTTTTCCTCCCCTTTATTTATAACAACATAATGATTTAAATTATAATTTCTGTTTCTCTTATGAAAACGATTCCTTATGTTTCTTTTTCCCTTTACGCAACCGTTTTCATAAATCTATTTTAATAAAAGCGTTTTCACATTGCAATAGAAATTTATTTTTTTTCATAAAAAAAGATGCTCAAGGAGCATCCTTTTTCATTATAAAATGCGATAAACCCTTGTTTCATAAGGTTTCAACGTGATTGTAGTTATTTGTTCATGTTCCGCAACTTCATAGTTATTTAAAAGCAAACGTTTGCGTTCTAATGCGAATAAACTCTCATTATACACAGATTCCTCTTTTGAGATATTACTAATTACAATGACTTTTTCATCCTGTAGCGTACGTGTATATGCATAAATTTGTGGATCGTCTTCTAATAGTAAATCGTACGTACCGTAGTTCAGTACATCGTGCTCTTTTTTCAAGGCAATCATTTTCTTATAGAAATTGAAAATAGACTTTTCTTCATTTTTTTGCTTTTCAACATTAATTTCTTTGTAATTTGGATTCATGCTAAACCAAGGTGTACTTGTTGTGAAGCCAGCATTCATTTCATCGTTCCACTGCATAGGTGTACGTGAATTATCGCGGCAAGAAGCCCATATAATTTCCATCATATCTTGATGTGATACGCCCTCTGCAATTTTCTCACGATATAAATTTTTAATTGCTACATCATCGTAATCTTCAATATTTGGGAACTGAACATTTGTCATACCAATTTCTTGTCCTTGATAAATAAACGGTGTGCCGTGCATAAAGAAATACATCGCTCCTAAAGCCGTTGCACTTTCACGCCAATATTCTTTATCATTTCCCCAAGTAGACACAATACGTGGCTTATCATGATTTTCAATATATAAAGCATTCCATCCCTTATTTTCTAAACCTTTTTGCCACTTTGTTAATACTTTTTTCAACTCAACAACGTCAAGATCTTTCTTCTTTTCTGCATCCCATAAGCTTAAATGCTCAAATTGGAATACCATATTGAATTTACCATTCTCTTCTCCAACCCAAAGATCAGCATCTTCAACTTTCACACCATTTGCTTCTCCAACAGTCATAATATCGTATTTAGCAAATGTGTTTTCTTTTAATTCTTCTAGTAATGGCTGAATACCATTTACATTCATATGTTTGTCAAAAGAAGGCACATACTTTAACCCTTTTGGGTTTGGCATATCCTTGAGGCCATCTTCTTTTTTTATATGACTAATCGCATCGACGCGGAAACCATCAATACCTTTATCAAGCCACCAATTAACAGTATCATATAAAACTTCACGAACTTCTTTATTCTCCCAGTTCAAATCTGGTTGTTTACGCGAGAATAAATGTAAATAATATTGCTCTGTCACTTCATCATATTCCCATGCAGAACCATTAAAGATACTTTCCCAATTGTTTGGTTCCGCGCCGTCTTTACCATCCTGCCAAATATACCAATCACGCTTCGGATTGTCTTTAGAAGAACTTGATTCAATAAACCATGGATGTTCATCACTTGTATGATTAATAACTAAATCAATAATAAGCTTCATGTCACGCTTATGAACTTCATCTAGTAGCATATCAAAATCTTCCATCGTACCAAATTCATCCATAATATCTTGATAGTCACTAATATCATAACCATTATCGTCATTAGGTGATTTATACATTGGACAAATCCAAATTACATCTATACCTAAATCTTTTAAATAATCCAGCTTTGCAATAATCCCCTGTAAATCTCCAATACCATCACCATTTGAATCCATAAAGCTACGTGGATAAATTTGATAAGCGACAGCTTCTTTCCACCATGTCTTATTCATAATAATTCTCTCCTTTTGCATCCCATCGGATTTTTTATGCAAACGTTTTCGTAACACTATCATAACAAAATATGAATAGTTTGCAACTGTTTTCATTGAACTCTATGTAGTTTCCTTATTCTTATGCCTTATTTATTTCTCACAAAGATAAAGTGAAACTTTAATCGTTAAGGCGATGTCCATTCCCCGCTGATTATTAGCCCTTACCAATCGAGCTTTTACGAGCAGCCCTATCTTCTTTGTTTCAGCCGGATTGTCTTACTGCTCGCAAATAACGGGATAAATCTAACCCTTCTCTTCTTCTCGTCCATGCGTGTTAAATACACTCTTCATATACTAATACAAGCTCATATTATTCCAGAAAGGAGATATAAATTGAAACAAACAAAATTAACTGGTCGTATCGTCGTTCCCTCGGATCCTGGGTATGACATAGCCCGAATAAATTTAAATTTAAGCATTCCAAAATTTCCTTGTATTATTGTTTTTTGTCAAAATAAAAATGATGTGTGTAACGCCTTAAAATGGGCACGTGAGCGTCATATACCATTTCGCTTAAGAAGTGGACGGCATAGCTACGAAAATTTCTCTCTTTTAAATGGCGGGCTTATTATTGATGTGAGTGAAATGAAGCAAATTACGGTTAGTACAGGAAAATTAACAGCAACAATTGAAGCGGGTGCAAATCTTGGCACTGTGTATAAAGAACTTTGGAAATATGGTGTTACAATACCAGCTGGCACAAGTGCAAGTGTCGGAATTGTGGGGTTAACACTCGGCGGTGGCATTGGCATGCTTTCACGCTTATTTGGACTAACATGTGATCAATTAGTAGAAGTCGAAAAGGTACAAGCGTGAGGGAAATTTGGTGCAAAAATCATTCGTGCAAATGAACAAGAAAACCCTAACCTATTTTGGGCATGCCGTGGCGGTGGCGGTGGAAATTTCGGGATTATTACTTCCTTAACCTTTCGAGTCCACCCTATTAAAAACGTATCAATTTTCTCACTTACATGGGAATGGAAAGACTTTATTGCTGCATTTCAAGCTTGGCAAAACTGGGCACCTTATATAGATGAACGTCTCACTTCATCAATTGAATTATTCTCTAAACAACGAAATAAAATCGAGGTGAAAGGTGAATTTGTCGGCTCTCCTTCTGAACTCTATCATCTATTATCTCCTCTTCTTGAAACTGGTAATCCTTCTCTCTTTATAGATGAAGTCCCTTATATAAAGGCTGTTCAATTCTTTAATAGCGGCAATATTCCTGAAAAATTCAAACGCTCTGGTTCCTACGTATATAAACCTATCCCTCTTAAAGGTATTCAAATCTTACAATATTTTCTTTCTCATGCACCAAATAAAGATGCGAGTATTTGGCACCAATCACTCGTAGGTGCTGTAGAAAACATTTCGCCTAATGAAACAGCTTATTTCCACCGCAAGGCAATTATTGCTCAAGAATATATTACTTCTTGGAAATGCAACGATGAAGAAAATCGAAATATACGCTGGGTTAAAGATTTACGGGAAAGCTTAGATCCTTACACACTAGGAGACTATGTCAATTGGCCCGATATCGACATAAAAAATTGGCAAACTAGTTATTATGGCTCTAATTTTCAAAGGTTGCGTAAAGTGAAGACAGCATATGACCCTTGTAATGTTTTTCGTTTTCAACAAAGCATTCCTCCTGTCCATACGTAAAAAGGAAGAACAGAATTCTGTTCTTCCTTTTTACATTGAAAATCGTTCAATGGTTTGTTTCAAGTCCGCTGCTTGCTTCTCTAAATCCTTTAATAATTGATCGATTACTACCATATTTTTAGATTGTTGCAACGTCACACGTGCCACTTCTTGTGAACCAGCTGATGTTTCCTCAGCAATTGCTGCTACAGCCTTCGTCTGTGCTCCTGTTTGATGAATGTGACTCACTTGCTCGTTCATATAGCTACTAATTTGCTTAGTTGCATCGGCAACTTCCATAATGCTTGATGACATTTCTTTTAAAATTAATTCAGTAGCTTCTCCTCGTTTTGCCTCTTCTTTAGCTGTTTTCACTTGCTCCGTCATTTTCAATGCGACTTGTTGCACTTCCTCTTGCATATTTCGTAATAACTGCGATATATTTCTTGCAGAATGATCGCTTTCATCAGCAAGTTTACGTACTTCTTCAGCTACAACTGCAAAGCCCCTTCCATGCTCTCCAGCACGAGCTGCCTCAATAGAAGCATTTAATGCTAATAAATTCGTTTGACTAGCAATCTCACTCACAACAGAAACAATATGTTCTACTTGTTTCATTCGTTCTTCTAACTTCTGTACATTTTGCATCGAATCTTCATTCTCTTTTGCCAATGTTTGAATGCCTTGAATTAAAGAAGTAAAGACACGTGTACTTTGTCCTAAAGCTTGAACCATTTCTAAAGACAATTCGTCGGACTTTTTTGCTTTTTCTTCTACTTCACTCGCAATAGAGGTTGTTGTATCGACAGTTGAAACAATCGCCTGAATGGAAGCTGCTGATTGCTCGGCGCCAGAAGAAATCTCTGCAAGAGTTTCAGACACACCGCGTGCTTGCTTTGTCGCTTCCCCTGTTTGTCTTCTAATTTGCTGAACTTGATTATTTGTATACGAAAATGTAGTATCGATATTTTTTACCATACCTCTTAAGTTCTCGAGCATCATATTAAATGCAACACTTAAAGATTTAATCTCATCATCTACTTTTGGCAACGGGACATCTTCACGAATATCACCATCAGCCGCTTTCCTTGCTGCTTCTTCCAACTTTCGAAGTGGTTTAATTAAAAATATTGCTGCCCCATACGCTAAAATTCCAGACCATACTACACCTAATAACATAACGATAATATTATAAACAGTTTGACTTACATAACTTTGAAAATAATCATATATAACGTAAATAAAAAATAAACTTGTTGAATATGTAATTAAAGCTAAAACTGTAGTGAATAGCATAAGTTGTGTACATAAGCCAAAGGAAAATGTCTTCCTTTCTTTTTCCATCTCTTCTTTCCCCCTTCTTATAAGCAATATAAGTGCTACCTATATATTATTATCCATATTTTCGTTATAGAAAGATATAGAGATTTTAAAAATCATAATTCCCTTGAATATCAAATTCCGTCAAAAAAATAAAGGATTCTGACAATTTATGACTAATAACAGAAATAAGGGGAAACATTTGTAAAATATATTTTTGACTGGGGGTTTTGTATGATTCAAGTTCGAAATCTAGTAAAATCATTTGGCTCACTTGATGTTTTAAAAGGAATTGATTTAGAAGTAAAAGAAAAAGAAGTTGTTGTTTTAATTGGTGCCAGTGGTTCCGGTAAAAGTACATTACTTCGCTGTCTTAACTTTTTAGAAATGTACGATGAAGGTGAAATTCACTTACAAGGTGAACGAATTGATCCAAAGCATTCAAATTTAAACAAAGTCCGTGAAAATGTCGGTATGGTTTTTCAGCACTTTAACCTCTTTCCTCATATGACCTCACTAGAAAACATCATAGAAGCACCTATCCATGTAAAAAAATTAGAAACAATAAATGCAAAGGATATCGGAAATCAGCTTTTGCAAAAAGTCGGCCTACAAGATAAAGCAGATGTAACTCCTCACCTCCTGTCAGGTGGTCAAAAACAGCGCATTGCCATTGCACGAGCTCTTGCTATGAATCCTAAAATTATGCTATTTGATGAACCTACCTCAGCCTTAGACCCTGAACTTGTTGAAGAAGTATTGCAAGTTATGAAAGAACTTGCTGAAGAAGGAATGACCATGATTATTGTTACTCATGAAATGAATTTCGCAAGAGATGTAGCTGATCGCGTCATATTTATGGATGACGGAAAGATTGTAGAGGACGCTCCGCCAGCACAATTCTTTTCAGCTCCATCACATGAACGAGCAAAACAATTTTTACGCAACGTTTTATAATGTAACTTCTGTTTCAAATGAAAAGAAATACATCCATACGGTGCACAACTAATTGTCCAAATAAAATATCTCAGTAACATACTTAAAACCATCCGTATGATCAATATATAGGAGGGGTTTTATGAAAAGAAAACTATTAACCATTGTTGCGAGTATTACATTATGTACATCCTTCATACTAGGAGCCTGTAGTAAGGAAAGTGCTACTACTTCTTCAAATGGTGAAAAAGAATTTCGTTATGCGATGAGTGGCTTATATAAACCTTTTAACTATAAAGAAAATGACGGAAAGCTTGCCGGTTTTGATGTGGAAATTGGTGAGGCACTTGCGAAAAAAATGAATATGAAACCCACTCCTATTACAAATCCATGGGAAACGCTAATTCAAGGTCTACAATCGAAAAAATATGATGCTATATTGGGCAGTATGGCAATTACAGAAGAACGCTTAAAAGCTGTTAGTTTCTCCAATCCTTATTATCGTTCTGGTGCCCAAATTTTTGTGGCTAAAAAGAATACATCTATCTCTTCTCCAGAAGATTTGAAAGGTAAGAAAATTGGTGTTGTAAAAGCTAGTACCTTTAAAGACCTTGTTGCAAAACATACAGATCAAATCACAGAATATGATAGCGATATTACTGCACTTATGGACTTAGAGCCTGGACGTATTGATGCAGTAATCACTGATCAAATGGTCGGTTTACGTATGATCAAAGAAGGTAAATCAAATATAAAAGAAGCTGGAAAACCATTAAATCTTGATGAAATGGGAATTGCTATTCGTAAAGATGATAAAGAAATGGTTGAGAAAGTAAATAAAGCTTTAGATGAAATCATTAAAGATGGTACGTATGAAAAGATCAGTAAAAAATGGTTTGGGCGTAATATTCTCGGTGAAGAGGAAAAAACGAAGTAAATTAGCTAGTCAAATGTTTCATACATTATGCCCCACTTTTTATGTGGGGTATTTCATTCCCTACTAAAATCCATACAATATGAGGTGACACATATGTTTGAAATTTTTATGTCTACTTATCCCACACTCTTAAAGGCTACTATTGTCACATTACAATTAACACTAACATCCCTATTACTCGGTTCACTAATTGGATTACTATTCGCTTTTTTTCGAATCTCTAACAATAAGATTTTAAATAGTATTGCTCATGTATATATCGCCATTATTCGTGGTACACCTTTAATTGTTCAAATTGCCATTCTCTATTTCGGTATTACATCGATTATTGTCTTCACTCCTTTTTGGGCAGGAGCAATTGCTTTAGCAATCCATAACGGTGCATATATTACTGAAATTTTCCGCGGATCCATTCAGTCCGTTGACCGTGGACAATTGGAAGCTGCTCGCTCTTTAGGTATGCCTTACCCTTTAGCTATGCGCCGAATTATATTACCACAAGCATTTCGTCTGTCTCTTCCCCCTCTAGGGAACCAATTTATTATTGGATTAAAAGATTCTTCTCTTGTTGCTTACGTAGGATTGTCCGAATTATGGGGATCAGGTTTATCAATTGCTGCAAGTAACTTCCAACAATTAGATACATACATAATTGTTGGTTTATATTACCTCGTACTTGTTCTTCTATTTACTTATTTTGTTAATCTTTTAGAAAAACGACTTCAACGAAAAGAAAATAACTCTGTCCAGGTCAAGACGAAGAACAAGAAAGAAGTCTCTTTATAACAAAAAGCAAGCTCTAAGAGAGCTTGCTTTTTCATCGTAAAATATGTCTATTATTGATTTACTTTTTTTATAGTCTCTTTTTCCTCTATATGTTCCTCACGATATGAAATATTATGAGGATCCAATCCATTTCCTAAAGAACCATAGAAATGCTCCCTATGCGGATCAACTAATTCACTTCCGTGATAATACACACGTGGTGTATTCCAAAGTGCTGCCAAAGCTTTTGTCATCGGCATTTCGTGATAGCGTTCCGGCCACATTTCTTTAATTTTATCTTTTACTAATGGATAGTATTTAGAACTCATAGCAGGAAACAGATGATGTTCTGTATGGTATGAGAAATTGAAATGTAAAACGTCTACCCAGCGCGGTACTGTTACTGATAAACAGTTTGCTAAAGGATCATTTACTGGAACAATAGGATTTAAGCGGTGATTTGTTGCGATATACGCCATTACAATAAAGTTAGCAATTAACAACGGAATCACGTATGCAAAGAACCACTTTGTAGGTCCCATAATAAACAATAAACTAATCCAAACTGTCCAGGGTAAAAGAAGTTGAAGCCATACAGATTTTTGATTGGATGACTTAAATTCTTTTATAAAATGAAAGAACATTCGAGTCGAATGTAACGTAAATTGAATTGTTAGTGACAGGAAACTAAAGAATGAACGTACATGAAGAGGCATGCGATATACCCAACTCAAAAACTTACTCTTTTTCAGTTTCTCAAATGTCGGCCATGCATCTGGATCATTCTCTTCATGCTGTGTGTGAACATGATGCGTTGCATTATGCCACTTTCTCCAAAGTTTTGGGCCAGTTGATAATGGCATAAATGCTATCGCACCTAAAAAATCACGAAGCCATGCCTTTCTTACAACTGTTCCATGTAAAATTTCATGTCCTAAAAATCCAAGTGAAGCAAAACATAATCCAAGAACAATTGCAATTCCTAGATTTGCCCACACATTCAATTCAAATACACCGATCGTTATTAAACCAGCCAATGCCACAAGTAAATAAGCCAGTCCACCAAATAATCGATTAGGAACTGGTTTAAATGCTTTTTTCGGCAAATGTGGTGCTACACGTGCTGCATACCACCCAAACGTATGAAGCTCCTTCATCCTTTTGCCCCTTTCTTATGCCGCGCCCCGCGCAACTTGCATATATCAATTCTTGCTTCCAGATTGATTTTACTACGTGATCCAAAAAGCATTTATCATAAGGAAAATATACTCACTCTATCGTCACTTAATTTTCGCTTTTATTATCAATGAAAAACATTTCTCTTTTTACTCTCTATCAACCTTTCCACATGATGAATCATAACAATAGAATTTCTATATTGTCAACAACTTTTATGACCTAGTAATAAAAGTTGGTTATATTTTTATAATTATACTTTATTTCACTAAAGAAAAAGCATAGATTTCATAAGGCTTTATCAGGTATATATACATATCCACTTAAACAACATAGACTCTATCTTATTCAAGAACTCTCTATGTAATCAACAAATGGAATCACTTGAATTTAGCTTTATATAAATCCTACTTCTTCATACTGCCCCAATAAAATAATTATATTAAAATATTTTTTCTTTCGTTTAGTAAGAATAGAACGCTACGAAAACAACATACATGAATTCCATATAATATGGAAATATTAAAAGGAAAATTGTTCTAATTTGGAGGTTTTCAAAATGACAGATGACACATTTCCGCAGTTACCATCATCCTATTGGATTGAATCTACTCAATTTCCTACTTTTCCTCATTTATCCGAAAATATAAAGACAGAAGTTGCTGTTATCGGAGCTGGTATTACAGGCATTACCACCGCCTATTTACTCGCTAAAGAAGGAATGAAAGTCGTTTTAATTGATTCTGGTTCTGTTTTAAATGGAACAACTGGGCATACAACCGCAAAAGTAACAGCTCAACATGATCTTATTTATGATGAATTAATAAACAATTTTGGTGTTGAAAAAGCCAGGCTTTACTACGAATCAAATAGTAAAGCTCTACAATTCATAAACGAGACTGTACAAACATATAAAATCGACTGTAATTTCACAAATGAAGATTCGTATTTATATACAACTACCAATAATGGCTTGCGAAATTTAACGAAAGAATATGAAGCCTATCAAAAATTAAATATTCCTTGTGACTATGTTCAATCCCTGTCGATTCCTATTCCCGTACAATCTGCACTTGTGATGAAAAATCAAGCGCAATTCCATCCCCTCCTTTATTTAAAAACACTTTTAGAAAAGTTTGTGGAAATGGGTGGAAAAGTTTATGAGCAAACAACAGCTATTGATGTGGAAAAAGGAGATTATCCACAAGTTATTACAAAGGGTGACCATCGCATCACTTGTAAATATATTGTCTCTTGTTCACATTTTCCTTTTTATGATGCTAATAGCTTTTTCTTTACGCGAATGTACGCAGAACGCTCCTATGCCCTCGCAATAAAAGCAAAAACGGATTATCCAGGGGGCATGTATTTAAGTATCGATGATCCAAAACGCTCCATACGTTATACGACAAGCAATGGAGAAAAGTTGATATTGATTGGCGGAGAGAGCCATAAAACAGGCCAAGGAATTAATACGATGCTTCATTATGATGCACTATATTCCTTTGCTGAATCTACTTTTGGAGTAGATGAAATTCCTTATAGATGGTCAGCGCAAGATTTAATCACGCTAGATAAACTCCCTTATATCGGACATATTAACGAAAGGAATCCAAATATATTTGTGGCAACTGGATATCGTAAATGGGGAATGACGACTGGAACTGCAGCAGCTCATTTACTGAAGGACTCCATTCTAAAAGTCCACAGCCCATATAAAGAACTGTTTGCACCATCACGCTTTCATGCAAATCCGGATATAAAAACTTTCCTCTCTCAGAACATTGATGTTGCTAAACACTTAATTGAAGGAAAAATTGAAACCGCATTACGTAAGCCAGAAAATCTTGAAGTTGGCGAAGGTTCTGTTGTACATGTCAACGGTAAACGAGCAGGTGCTTATAAAGATAAAGAAGGAAAATTACATATCGTCGATACAACTTGCACACACCTCGGTTGTGAAGTTGAATGGAATAGCGGTGATTGTACTTGGGATTGCCCTTGTCACGGTTCCCGTTTTTCAATTGATGGGGATGTTATGGAAGGTCCAGCAGATCAACCATTAAAGCGAGTTGATAACGAATAATTACAGATTCAGCGTGAGTTTTCATTTACTCCCTTTTGTAAGAATAATCGTAACTAGCACCGTTTTCTTTATTCCTAAAACACAAAAAGAGCACAAACTCACTTGTGCTCTTTTTCATATACTTCAAACAACATATTTCGAAATAATGTATTCAAACTCTCAATATCAATCCCTAATCCCTTTTCAATCCCTTTCACGTATTGCTCATAATAATCAATTTGTTCTTCTAAAAATTGATTTAACACCTCAATTTTCAATCCAACATCTAATTCCGTACCTGCTTTTTTCTTTATTAACAACTTTTCAATTTCATCTAATACACTAGGCTCGACTGATAGTTCCATAATTAACCGGTCAAATTCTACTGGGGGCAATGTCCCTTTCTCTTCTAACCATTTACAAGCTAAAATAGGACGTAATACGTAAAAGTACTTTTTCAACTTTACATTTTCACCTTGTAAAAATTCACGATAGTTTTTTGAAGCCATATGTAAGTAATGATATATCGTTGATTTCGGATTAAAATCCTTTTCACTCATTTGCTGAAGCTGTTCTGGAAGGTTCGAGTTTTTCGAATAAAAAATCGGCGATCGAATCCATTCGAGTAACGCTGGATTTGACTTTGCAAACAGTTGCAATGCCTTTTTAATATCCCAACCACTTATGTCTAAATCATCACTAATTGGATATTCGATTACATCACGCTTATCATGAATTGATAAATACCATTCTACTGGATGTATATAAACAAACCTAACATCATAATCGCTATCTTTCGATGGGAATCCCCAAGCACGACTCCCTGATTCCACTGCAAATAAAATTTTCACATCATTCTCTTTTTCAATTCGTTCTAGTTCTAATTCAATTTTCTCTCTCATTTCATACCATCTCCATTTTTTGATTATTTCCCTGGTAATTCGACAAATATACGACTAATTTTACTATATACCAAAACAGCTGTCAGAAAATTTCTGACAGCTCAATAAAGCACCTATTTTTTCTTTTCCATTACAGTAGCCGCAATGCGTTCAAACTCATTTTGAATCTCCTCTTTATATGCATCCACTTTTGAAAAATCCATAGCAGCAATATAAATTCGTTCTAATTTATCACGAACTGATTTTGCTTTTGCTAAGAAAGACATTGCCTCATTCATTTTTGCTTTATATTGAATGGAAACGTCACGAATTTCTGTAGCATACTTCTCATCCGTCCCCGGTTTAACAATAAGAGTATACATATCTATAATCTCATCACCTTCGCGACTTGGAAAATATTCATGTGGTGCGGTACTATCAAAAATTGCAAATCCTAATTCTCTTACGATAACCATATCAAGACTATTCGGGTCAAATCCGCAATGATATACTTCAACGTCAAAACCTTTTTCTTCTGCTGCCTTCGATAACTTTTTAAGCATTGTTGATTTTCCAGAACCCGGGCGTCCTTTTATAAAATAACGATGTGGTAATCCTTCTGTTAAATTAGGAACAAAATCAACTGCTCCTTTCGGTGTAGCAGCTCCTAAAAAACGATGTTTCACAATCGATTGTTTTCCCTTTTTATCTGCAAATAATTTCTGAATTAGCTGTTCTGTTAGTTCATTTGCTTTATTAAAATCAATGTTATTAATATATATTTTCTCCCACTCATCATGTATAACTAACGCCTCTTTAAAACATCCGTAAGCAGATTTGAAAGCCTTGCCCGCTTCTAATACAAATCGTTCAATTTCTAACTTCTGCTTTCTTAATTTATCTGAGTCCCAAGCAACTCCTAAATTTATATACTCTTCAATAACTCCTGGCATTTTCGGCTCAATAACATGCGGTGATGTTCCATCAACAATTCCTACTTTTAATTTCGGAATAATCACCCCATCAACTGACTTATTATCAGAAGAACAATGCAAAAGTTCAATATCATATCCTTTTTCAACCCATTCACGACCTATTGCCTTAATTAAAGAAGATTTTCCCGTTCCTGGGCCTCCCTTTAAAATAAACAACCTGTCTAGCCCCTTCAAATTCTCTTCGTATAAGCTGTGAAATCCTCTAGCTGTATTTCCACCGGCATAATAATTTAATACATTCCCTGTCACTGCACTCACTCCTTCGCAACAGTCTACTTACATAAGCTACAATATGCGAGCAACTTTATTTGGGTGAACACCTAATTTGTATTGCGCGAAAAAAGGAAATGAATTACAATTTAAATATCACGAATATTCCGAATTTAAAATCGAATAAACCTTTATCAAGAGAGGCAGAGGGACCGGTCCTTTGAAGCCCAGCAACCTCAGTTTATGCAAACTGAATAGGTGCTAATTCCTGCAAAATGCATTGCATTTTGGAAGATAAAACTCAACTAGTATGTAAAGCTCATCTTTCTTGATTATGAAGGATGGGCTTTTTATTATTTGAAAAAAATATATTGGAGGTATGTAAAATGAAAGTAATTGATCTATCACAAACGTTTGAAAATAATATGTCTCAATTTCCTGGAACACCAAAAATCCAACTAGAAGCCATTACAAGCGTTGAAGAAACAGGTTATCAAGTTACGAATTTTCATTCTGTCGTTCATGTTGGTACGCATTGTGATGCGCCTGCTCATTTCATTTCAGGCGCAACCACTATTGATCAATTACCCCTAAATCAATTTGTAGGCGAAGCTGTTCTTATCGATGTGACTCATGTTCAAGAGCGAAAATTACCTAAGGAAGTATTACATACTGTCGACATAAAAGAAGGCGATATTGTCATTTTCCATTCCAATCTATCTAATAAATGGAATACCGAAGCTTATGAGAAAGAAGCGTTTTATCTTTCCGAAGAATTAGCTGAAGAACTAGTTCAATTAAAAGTAAAATCTGTCGGTTTAGATTTTATTTCTCCTGATGAGGTAACGACAGAAACATCACCGATTCATCACATACTGTTAGGAAATAATATTTACTTAATTGAAAACTTAACAAACTTAGATGCCATTAAAGCGAAACGATTCTTTTTCTCAGCAGCACCTTTAAAAATTAAAAATAGTGACGGTGCTTTCGCAAGGGCATTCGCTGTTATTTTTTAAACATGGTCTACAAAAAAAGCAAAGATCACTTTTGACCTTTGCTTTTATATTTTTTATTTAAGTTAAAAAAGAATTGCTCCACCCTTGGTCGTATCCAAGCTAAATAATCTTTATCTTTCTTCTTTGTACAAGCTATCTCTTCTCCATCTACCATTTCGACAAGTTCTAGCTCTAACAGTTGCCTCGTAAATGCTACCATATTTACTTCTTCTGCTGGATATTCTTCTTTTAATTTCTCCTCAATTTCTCCCAATAAAAAACCGTCACGCATCATTGCTAGTGCATCAATCCAAAGTGGCGGCATTTCATATGTCTCTCCTGTAATCGTATCTTTTACAATATAGTTCTTTTGCTCTTTTCGAAATTGAATCGTGTGTAAACATACAGTCGAATTTAATGTTAATTCCATCATACCACCCCTTTCATCATATCCGCATAGAAAAAAGGATGCGCGTGCACCCCTTCTTTTCTTTTCATAACACTACTGAACCGTTACATGAGCTAAAAGCTCTATGTCGATATTTTCCTCCATTATAAACGAAGTTTTTTATAAAAAAAACCCTTCTTGAAACATTTTATAAAATGTTTATATTTACACAACAAGAACACTTTTCTGAAAAGTAATTTCGTCTAATGCACTACACTGTTGGTAAATAAATTTCCACTTTCGTTCCTATCCCCATACTACTTTCAATCGCGATACTCCCTTGATGTTCTTCAATAATTTTATATGTAATCATTAATCCAAGACCTGTACCATTCTCTTTTGTTGTATAAAAAGCTTTTCCGATCTTTTCTATTTTCTCATTTTCTATCCCAAGACCTTGATCTTCAACAGAAATACACAAGTTCTCTCCAGCCTTTTCATATGCCAGAATCCGAATATTCCCGCCTCCTGGCATCGATTCAATTCCATTTTTGATGATGTTTAACAACACTTGTTTTAATTGCTTATCATCACCATTTATAACGGGTAAATTTCCATCTACTTGCAAATTAAATTTAACTTTATATTGAGTCGCATAGCTTTCCATTAACTGTACAACATATAAAAGGATTTCCCCTATATTACACCATTCATAATTTGTTGGTTTCGGTTTTCCTAATAACATCAATTCACTAACAAACCCATTAATTCTCTCAATTTCTTGCAGCATAATCTCATAGCTCATCGTATCTTCAGGATTTCTTTCTTTTTGAATTTGTGTAAATCCTTTTAAAGCTGTTAATGGATTTCGAATTTCATGAGCGATTGTTGTAGACATAGTCCCAATAACCGCTAAATTTTCTGTCTCTTTCATACTGTTCATCATCTCAACAACTGTCCTTACATAAGATTGAAATCTCTTTAATAAAGAATGCGAAATGATGAAAAAGAATATACATAATACAAGCGGAATCACAACTTTTACATCTTGTAATATTAAAGTAAAAAATACATATTTTCCAATTACACTACAGGAAACGAAATAAAAATATTTTCTGTTCACGAAAATCGGTGCAAATAGAATTAAAAATATTTCAACCATATTTCCATTTTCAAAAACACGATCACTGTGTAAATAAATCATTAAGTTATTAATAAGATCAATAAGCATGTACCCAATTAAAAATAAGTATTTCACAAAATATACATAACCTTGTTTTTGAAGATATATTGAAATAGGAAATAAAGATATTACTAATATATATACACCTATTCCCATACCACCTTCTGGCCACCCTACCCTTGCTTCATTAATATTCATAGCGGGATAAACAAAATAATAGATAACGTCATATAAAAATAATATAATATAGAATAATAATATAAATACTTTTAAAGCTTCTCTTTCTTCATAAATCAAGCTCTTGTATTTGTTCATATAAAAACTCCTCTTGATCAATACAAAAAAACATTTCAAGTGTTATCTCTTTAAATTATAATTATGAAATTGCTTTCAGGGCAACATGTAACCTTCTAATACTAAAAGGAAGGAGATACAGCTCCTTCCTTTTCAGTTACAATTTATATCCATCTTACCCTATCATTTAGCAATCCATCTGTAAAATTATTATGTCCTACTACAAAATCCTTCATATATAAATTTAAATATTCCCCATACTTACTTTCAGTATTTAATAATAATTCTTCTACATAATAAGCGCCTTGTCCAAAAGTATCTAACAGTAAACTACATAAGCCAGCATAAATTCCACACCCTACTTGGAAGTACGTCGCATTTGTTTTATATTTTTGAAAAACTTGGCTACTATTCATTACATTATACATGTATGTCTCATTATGTTCATAAACGAGTAACACACCGACTAAATCTTCTCCTATAATATCATCTTCTGCTGGATTAAATACTTTACGATTCCAATTCCGTAAATCTTCCACTTTATCTAAGTTCTGTCTAATTAAGTTTGTTGTATACTCATTGATCCGATAAAGAAAACCCACTTCCATATTAAAAGATTTCCCTAAAATTAAAACTTCTTCATGTGGCATTAAGCAACCATAAAATTCTTTTTCACCTAACTTTACTTTATACTCTGAAGCATATACATCCTCATAAAAGTAAAGTGGACGATGATGACTCATATACATAGGATAACTCCATATCGCTTCATCAAGAAAACGCTCAACTGCCCATGATGCATAAAGTGTATGAGGTTTTATAAGCTCTTTATCATTCAAAAATGAATTATCATGTTCTACAATATAGCATGCTCGCGGCTTTTCATTTGGACGTTCTTTCATAAGCTCAACAACCATCCATTGAACAACACCAGGATTCATACCTGAGCCTATAATCGCTCTTGTATTTGTAAATGTTTCTTTCTCCTTCTCAAACCTCGTATACCTTTCCGTAAGCTGAAAACCAAGTAAACTATCGTCTTGATCTACTGCCTCATTTTCCAAAGCCGAATTAATATAACAAATGCCAAGGTCATTACAACAACTCAGTACCCTAATTGTATCTGCACCTGAAACATCAATAACAACCTTCGTTCTTTTTTCCTTTAAATGATGTTTAAATTTGACTACATCTTGAAGGTTTATTTCATATAAAAAAAATTGCTCTTTCAAATTTGGAAACAACTCATCATAATAACTTTTATCTTTTTGTTTTATATCCACTAAATGGAAGTTCACATTCTTTATCACTTCATAAATTGGATCTTTTTCATTTACTACCGCTTGATTCAAAATTGCTAACACTGCTTTTGCTGCTCCACCCGCACTGCCAAGTAATGTAATCGAAAACGAATCTGGAAACTGCTCCACAAACAAAACCCCTTTAATAAAGTAGTTGAGCAGCACTTCCTCAAAAGTGAGTTGAATACACAAAAAGGTAGCTCGTACACCTTTAGTACAAGATTGCCCCTTCAAAGATCACACTAACATACCTATATGATATTCAATTCATTTCCCCCTCATATCCAAATCGAATGAAACAAATAGGCTCGACCTTTTCTTCCCTATATATAAAAGAAAAAGCCAGCCCTTTCAACTAGTCTACGGACAATGGACAGATTTTACATGTTGAATATTTACATACATTTTTGCATCACGTGCTTTTAATATTTCAATATGCCCTTCATCAATTTTCGCCATCTTTCCGATTTTATTAGATTCTTCACCTAAATCAAACACCATAATTTTCCCAGACATTTTAATAAGCTGCTCTTCGAACGTTCTCGCTAAAGTAATATTTAATGGATTTACGGGGAGTTCATTTTTATTGAGGGAATAAGGGACTTGGTTCTCTTTATAAGGAATTAGCCATTTCAAATGCTTTAAAGATATATATACCGTTTTATAAACTGGACTATAAAAAACAATATAATCGTTCATTACACTTGTAACATAACCGTGTATCGGAACATTTCCTGCCACATAAATTTCTGTAAAAATCCCTTTAGATGTGATTAATACTTTTCTCAAAGAAATTGAAGGTGATTCCCTCTTAATTACAGAGTCCACACCAGGCTTTAATATTTCTTCATCATACTCTCTTAAAAATCTATAATATTGAATATGATATAAAGATATATATACATAGTCTTGTCCATTGTAAAGAACTACAATATCATTTCCTACATCAATTAATACACCTTTAAATTTTTTTTCACCGATCAATTTAACGTATATGTTTTCTCCAATATTCTTGTTTAACTCATTCATCTATATCCTCCTTTCTATGAAATTGCGCTTTTCTGTCTTCCATTTCAAAAAAATAATCAGGGGCAATGTTCCGTCTTTTAATAGTAAGAATTCTTTTTCATATACCGCGAAATTATTGCAGCAAAATATGAAATCGTTCTTCACTTTCAATCATAATGCCCCTTTTATTTATTAAACATTATTCTTCTTCATTCTTTTTGTTTTTAACTATTTGACTCACACTCTTAATATGAGAATTAATTATATAAATGACCTCATCACCGTTTACTAGTGTAATACTTCCATCATGTATATCACTTAATAAACCTTCCACACACTCTGGTCCACCACGATTAATCTTTATCCATTTATACTTCAAGTCATTTAATACATCTAAAAAAGTATCTTCATCAGCATAGAAATATGAACCATATTCTCCCGGTGCTTCTTTCACTTTCCTAACTAGACTCTTCACATGTTTCAACTGGTAATATACTAATTCTCCAAGAGGCAATTGTAGTGTAAGGTAATCTTTTCCTAATGATACGAGTACACCTACTCTACTTTCTGGTCCGCGAAGATTTACTTTTACATTTTCACCGACTAAACCTTTAATTTGATCACAGCATAATACACTCTCCAATTTTGTACCCTCCTTTCTTATTATCTTCCTCTACTTGATTGTCTTTGTGCACGAGCGCGACTTGAATTATTACTGTTTTCATTACTTTTCTCATCGCTACTCTCATCACTATTCTCTCCACTTACTGGTGCATTATAATTAACACTCTTAATATGAGATAGTGCAATTAATACCACTTCTTCTTTTATAATTAACGTTACATAATCGCAAGAAACGTCTTGTAAAATACCTTCAACTTTCTCTGGACCACCACGATTAATTTTCACCCAGCGGTATTTGAAGCCTTGAAGTAGCGTTTCAAAGTCTTCTGCACTGTCTTCTTCCGACCATACAGAATCACCTATCCCACCATCTTTCGTATTTTTTGTAATGCTTTTCAGATGGCGAAGCTGGTAGTAATGGTACTCTCCTTTTTCATTCTGTAATACGACGTAGTCCGTACATACTGACACTATTATTCCTTTTTGAGATTCCGGTCCACCTCTGTTTACTCTTACATAAGATCCAATTAATTCTTTCAAAAAATCCCAATGAAATAAACTCACGAGAAAACCCCTTCCATTAATTTATAAGCTTTTGCACTGATAGTATATGTATCTGTACAGGTTATGTTCGCTATGTTTGTCCCCGCTATGAAAAAATATGCTTTTAACCAATAATACTAATCCCCATAAAATCTTCTTTCCCTTAAAGTAACTCTAGGATTTCGGATGACTTTTTCATCCCTTAATATAAAAAGCCCCCGTATTAAGATACATTTCTGCATATCTTAATACGGGGGCTTTTTATAAATTTAATCTTCGTCTTTAACATCCATATCTTCTGGAATTGGTTCATTTAATATTTCTTCCACTAACTGCTTATATTTCTCCATTTGTTCTAAATGTGTATTAAACTGTTCCTTATTTATTAAATATTGCTCTCCATCAAACAGTGCACGAATTTTCTTTTGCTGAATTAAGTCTTCAACATACGATTTTGGTAATTTCAAATACTCCGCAGCCTCTTCTATCGTTATATACAATGTGTTCATTCCTTTATTATTTTTTCATATACATAATGTATCTTACTTTATTTTTGTAAACAAATAAAAAAGATTTTGTAAATACAAATTAAAAAGCAGGTAGATGCATTCCATATATTGTATAATAGTATAGTAAGTATTTTTTTAAATATAGAATGGTATTACCCATTTACACAAAGGAGAGTTAACATATGGCTACTCGTCACATCATTACAATGTTAGAAAAAACATTACGAGTTGAAACAGAAAACACAATTTCTCATCTATCTAAGTCTTTATCCGATCGTATTCTTTCACAAAGTGCAGCAGTACATGAAAATAATTGTTATCATACGATTGGTGAATGGTACAAAAATCATTTCTTATTCCAACAAGATGATTTCCTTTGGGCTAAATACGTTTTCTATGATGCATATTGTGAAGCTATAAAAAAACAAGGCAATCTTACAAAACGCGTTCGTCAAATATTAGAATCATTAGCTCGACAACATGGAAAACAATATATTGTTTCTATACAAAATATCCCATTTCCTAATGAACAGGAAAAAGGGACAGCATAATTTAATAATGGTCCGCACAAACCAACTATAGATTCATTGTTTCCTGGAAATATTTACAAATAAAATGTTCAAGTCTTTGTGTTCCCTTTTTATAGAAATACATTCATATGACATGAACTAATGAAAACGGTGTCATGAAAATGATTGAAAATATAGTAAACAGGAAAAACCCCATTTGTATCTCTCGTCCATAGAAATAGAGATGTAAATGGGGGTATACTTGTTCCTTTATTATTTCATCATCTGCTTAATCAATTCTCGATTTCTCTTCTTAAATACTTCATTATGGGAAGAAACCATTCCGTACTCACTTGCATCAGGTTGAATAAATTGTTTCGCTTTATTCACAGCGTTTCCAGCATCTTGGAATGCCCCTGCAATTAAATGTAATTTCCCGTCATGCTTTAAAATATCTCCAGCAGCATATAATCCATCTACAGACGACTCACTATTTGCATTCCCTGCAATATAATAATTATCAACAATAGCAACATCTAACTCACTATTTTCCAATAATGTAATATCACGTTCATATCCATGATTAATAATAACTTCATCGATAGATAAATGAGAAATCTCTCCTGTTTCATGATTTGTTAATTCTACATATTCAATCGCTTCATGGTTATCACCAGCAATTAATTTTGTAATCGATGTATTAAAGAAACATTCTGCCGAACTGTTCATAAGTTGTTTTACTTGTGCTTCATGACCAGATAATTCTTCTTTTCTATATGTTAAATAAACTTTTTTCGCAATCGGTTCTAATTCATTTGCCCAATCAATTGCAGAGTTCCCTCCGCCTGAAATAATTACCGTTTTATCTTTGAAACGTTTTAACGATTTAACTGTATAATTTAAATTTGAGACTTCGAATCTCTCAGCACCTTCAATTGATAACTTTTGTGGATTCAATATACCACTCCCAGTTGCGACGATCACTGTTTTTGAAAAATGTTCTTCCCCAGAGCTTGTTTTCAACGTAAAAATACCCTCTTCATTACGAATAATTGATTCTATTTTTGTATTCAATACAACTTCAGGCTGAAATGTTAATCCTTGTTGTACAAGTTGCTCAATTAATTTCTCACCAGTAACCGGTAACAATCCGCCAATATCCCAAATCATTTTTTCCGGATAAACATGTATTTTTCCACCTAACTGTGGTTGAAATTCTATTATTTTCGTTTTCATCTCTCTGAGTCCACTATAAAAAGCTGAATAAAGCCCTGCAGGTCCTCCGCCTATCACAGTTACATCAAACAATTCTTCTCGATTCATTCGTGCCCACTCCTCAGCTATTAGCAATTGATTATCATTCTCAATAAAATATAACCTGTTTCCGCAAAATTTACAATCAAAATTACTATTGACAATACACCTATATAAAATTATATTATTTAAAGAATCAATAGTGATAATCATTATCAGTTTGTTAATAATTAGCAAATTTGGGATTACATCTTCTTTCATTAATATGGTCAATACTATATTATGAAATCTCATATTCAAGATTTTTAATAAATATTTTGTATTCTGTATTACCACTACTCTTTCAAAAAGATTGCAGTTAAACAAATTATTGTATACACATATCATCTATTTAAAGGAGAAAGACGATGAAAAAATTATTTATTTCACTAACAGTTCTGTTCGTCCTTGTTATGAGTGCTTGTAGCAACGGTTCAACAGACAAGAAGAACGACGCAAAAGGTAAGAAATCAGAAACAATTACATACCAATCTGAAAATGGTAAAGTAGAAGTTCCAGCAAATCCACAACGTGTTGTTGTCCTATCATCATTCGCTGGTAACGTAATGTCATTAGGTGTAAATCTTGTTGGGGTAGATTCATGGTCTAAACAAAACCCACGTTTCGATAGCAAACTGAAAAATGTCGCTGAAGTATCAGATGAAAATGTTGAAAAGATTGCAGAATTAAATCCAGATTTAATCATTGGTTTATCAAATATTAAAAATGTTGATAAGTTAAAGAAAATCGCTCCTACTGTAACATACACTTACGGAAAAGTTGATTACTTAACACAACACTTAGAAATCGGTAAATTATTAAATAAAGAAAAAGAAGCAAAAACTTGGGTTGATGATTTCAAGAAACGCGCACAAACAGCTGGAAAAGACATTAAAGCGAAGATTGGTGAAGATGCAACAGTTTCTGTTGTTGAAAACTTCAACAAACAGCTTTACGTATACGGCGAAAACTGGGGCCGCGGAACAGAAATTCTTTACCAAGAAATGAAATTAAAAATGCCTGAAAAAGTAAAAGAAAAAGCTTTAAAAGAAGGATACTACGCATTATCTACTGAGGTATTACCTGAGTTTGCTGGTGATTACTTAATCGTAAGTAAAAACAAAGATACTGATAACTCATTCCAAGAGACAGAATCATATAAAAATATTCCAGCAGTAAAAAATAATCGTGTATATGAAGCAAACATGATGGAATTCTATTTCAATGATCCACTTACATTAGATTTCCAACTAGACTTCTTCAAGAAGAGCTTTCTTGGTCAATAATACAAACATGAGGAATTCTTAATTTAAGAATTCCTCTTCCTTTATTCTATGAAAAGAAAAGATGTGAAACGAATGAAAAAAGAGCAAGACAACCTACGTTCCAACGCTTTTACATACAAATTAATTTTGAGTATCATTGCATTCTTTCTTATTTTTATGTTTGCAATGGTGTTAGGCGCTGCAGATACTTCTATAAAAGACGTATGGTTAGCACTTACTTCCTCTGCTAAAGGAGATAAGCTATCCATCCTTCGTGAAATACGTTTACCACGTGAAGTTGCTGCTATTTTTGTAGGAGCTGGACTCGCTGTTTCTGGTGCAATTATGCAAGGATTAACGCGAAACCCACTTGCCGATCCTGGATTACTTGGCCTAACTGGTGGCGCAAATGCTGCACTTGCACTAACACTTGCCTTCAATCCTTCTATAAGCTATCTTTACTTAACACTAGCTTGCTTTATCGGTGCTGCAATTGGCGCTATTATGGTATTTGGAATTGGCATGGTGAAAAAGGGCGGACTTTCCCCTCTTCGAATTGTATTAGCTGGTGCTGCTGTTTCAGCATTTCTACTTGCAATCTCAGAAGGTGTTGGCATTTACTTTAAAATTTCACAAGATGTATCAATGTGGACGGCTGGGGGCGTAATTGGAACGAGTTGGAGCCAATTAAAAATTATTATTCCGGTTATTTCAATAAGTATATTTATCGCTATCTTACTTGCAAAGAAATTAACAGTTCTTAGTTTCAGTGAAGAAGTTGCTGTTGGACTCGGTCAAAAAATTATCGTCATTAAAACAATTTTATTTATCATTATTATCTTGCTTGCAGGTGCTTCTGTAGCGCTTGTCGGAAACATGGCATTTATCGGCCTTATGGTACCCCATATGGTTCGTCCAATCGTTGGACCAGATTACCGTTTTGTTATACCGATGTCAGCGATCGCTGGTGCTTCCTTTATGCTGCTCGCAGATACAATCGGACGCACAATTAACGCTCCGTATGAAACACCAGTTGCTGCAATCGTCGCAATTGTAGGATTACCATTCTTCCTATTTATTGTACGTAAAGGAGGAAGATCTTTCTCATGATGCAATCTATTCTAAAGAAACAACGCCTTATCATACTTGCATTACTCATACTTACCATCACAACAATTGTAATTGGAATGGGGCTCGGTTCTGCCGCTCTCTCCTATGACAGATTAATCCCAACACTTATGGGACAAGGTTCATTTAAAGAAGAATTCGTTTTATATTCTTTAAGGCTACCTAGAATCGTCATTACATTATTAGCTGGTATGGCACTCGCTTTATCAGGTGCTGTATTACAAGGTATTACCCGAAACGATTTAGCTGAACCTGGTATTCTCGGCATTAACGCTGGTGCTGGTGTTGCAGTTGCTTTTTTCTTTCTATACTTCCCGATAGACGTAGGTTCATTCCTTTACCTACTACCAGTCGTTGGATTTATCGGTGCGTTTCTAACAGCTGTTCTAATTTACGTATTTTCATATAGCAAATCCACAGGCCTTCAGCCAATAAGATTAACATTAACCGGCATCGGTTTTTCCTTTGCACTATCTGGCGCGATGATTGTACTTATTTCATCTGCAGATCGTATGAAAGTAGACTTTATCGCTAAATGGATTGCCGGAAACATTTGGGGAGATGACTGGACATTTGTTTTAGCAATGCTTCCTTGGCTAATCGTATTAATCCCATTTGTTTTCTATAAGGCAAATAGATTAAATATACTAGCATTAAACGAGCCAGTAGCAATCGGTGTTGGAATTGAAATTGAAAAAGAACGAAGATACTTATTAATCGCAGCCGTTGCACTTGCTGCCGCTGCTGTTTCCGTAACAGGAGGCATTAGCTTTATCGGACTTATGGCTCCTCACATCGCCAAATCTTTAGTAGGTCCAAGGCATCAAATATTCATCCCTATCGCCGTTTTAATCGGCGGATGGTTATTACTACTAGCGGATACAATTGGACGAAATATCGTCGAACCTAGCGGTATTCCAGCTGGTATTTTCGTTGCTTTAATTGGTGCACCTTACTTTATGTATTTGTTATTGAAGAAGGTATAGAGAAACACCCTCAAGATTTTTTTCTTGAGGGTGTTTTCATTTCATTCTACTGCTGCCCATACCCTTCAAACTTCTTCGCCAAATTCTCCATCTCGTCTTCTGGCAGTAATTTCGGTTCTCCGACACTTTTCGTTTGATAATAAATTTGAGCACAAAACTCTATTTCTTCTGCAATAGTAAACGCCATTTTTATATTATTCGCTCCGGCCATTAAACCATGGTTCGCAAGTAAAACTGCACGGCGATCAATCATGCCCTCGAAAGCAGCCTCTGCTAATTGCTCCGTACCAAATGTTTCATACGGTGCACAGCGTACATTCGGGCCTGCAAAAGCAATTAAATACGATACTGCAGGAAGTTCCCACCCTAATGATGCGATTGTCTTCGCGTAAGGAGAATGTGTATGCACAAGCGCATTTATATCTTCACGATTTCTATAATAGATAAGGTGCATATCTAATTCGCTTGATGGTTTTCTCTCTCCTTCTATCACTTCACCATCTAAATTCAATATAACTACATCTTCAGGCGTCGTTTCATAATAATCTAGACCACTTGGGCTAATTGCAACAAGACCTTGTTCACGATTGAAAATACTAATATTACCGCCAGTCCCCTTTGTTAAACCACTAGAAATCATTTTCTTTCCGTACGCTACAACTTCTTCTCTTTCTTTTTGCAGTAACATATACATCCCCCTAGTAAGAAACTTATGATGACTATTTTTCTAAAAACTATCTATTTATTGAAATAGCTTTTTTAAATTCTCCATAAACGGTGCTTTTACAATCCCTTTTTCCGTAATAATCGCTGTTATATTTTCATATGGCGTGACATCAAATGCCGGATTGTATACTTTACTTTCTTGCGGAGCAGAGTATTGTCCGAAACGATTGATCACTTCAGAAGCATCCCTTTCTTCAATTGGAATTTCTTTTCCTGTCAGTGTTTTCAAATCAATTGTCGGCGTTGGTGCTGCTACATAAAATGGAATGTTATAATATTTAGCCAAAATCGAAACACCTAATGTTCCAATTTTATTTGCTACATCCCCGTTTGCTGCTACACGATCACATCCAACGATTACTGCATCGATTTTCCCTTGTGACATGACCATTGCCGCCATATTATCTGTAATGACCGTTACATCAATTCCCGCTCGCTGCAGTTCTAATGCCGTTAACGTTGAACCTTGTAATCTAGGGCGTGTTTCATCGGAATAGATTTTTAAGTCCCATCCTTTTTCTTTCGCTAAGTACATTGGAGCTGTCGCAGTTCCATACTTAGTCGTTGCTAACGCACCTGCATTACAATGCGTTAATACCCCCATGCCATCATGGAATAATGTTAATGCATGTTCTCCAATTTGACGGTTAATTTCTTCATCTTCTCTATGAATCTCTTTTGCTTCTTCTAATAATCTATCTTTCAACTGCGCAATTGATAAGTGAGCATTCTCTTTCGCGACACTTTCCATTCTTTCAAGCGCCCAAAATAAATTTACTGCCGTCGGTCTTGATGTCGCTAAGTATGCACATACCTTTTTTACTTCCGCTATGAATTCTTCCGCCGAACTTTCCGCAACTTCCTTTACTCCTAAATACACACCGTAGGCTGCTGAAACACCTATTGCCGGCGCTCCTCGTACTTTCATTACTTGAATCGCATCCCACACACCCTCAGCCGTTTTAAAAGATTCATAGACTACTTCGTTCGGTAATACCGTTTGATCCAATAACACTAAAGCATCATCTTTCCACTGAATTGGTATTAATTGCTCTGCCATCATCTTCTCCCCTTATTTCGCACTATGCATTGACTGTTTTTTTAACGTTTCTACAAAGCTGCTACCTGTTTTATATTGATTCGCTTGTAAAATAAACTTCTTCGCTGTCTGAAGACAAATTCGCTCCGCTCTAGCACGCGCCTCTTCATTCTCAATACAAGTCATATCCTTTACCTTCGCTAGACCAACAATACGACGAATTAACTCAAGACCCGTCACTGCAGCTGTATCCTCTAATACAGATTGTAAATAAACTCGGTTAAAGCCTTCTTCCTTCGCCATAATCTCTGTCACATGAATATCCCAAGCATCTAAAAACTTCTTCTTAAATAAATCAATTACATCTATCATGGTAGATTCTATCCAGTTCATATATGTATCTTTCTCAATACCAGATTGCATCACTGCATCTGCATTCACCCATGCAAACATTAAATTCGCCATTATATTCCCAACGTCATATCCCATAGGTCCATAAAAAGCAAATTCAGGATCAATAACCTTTGTAGAATCACTTTTTACAAAAACAGAACCAGTATGTAAATCACCGTGAAGTAGCGCTTGTGCATTCGTCATAAACGAAAACTTAAGTTTTGCTACTTCCATACGAAGCTCTTTATCACTATAAATATGCTCCCTAATCCATCCTTCATTTAATTGAAACAATTCGTTGCGTTTATTATGGTTTGTGAATGGCTCTGAATATACGAGGTCCTCTGTAATCTCACATAACTCAGGATTTATATAATTCTTCACGAGTTCCTTCTTCTCTTTATGATTCATTACAACATCTGATGTTAATAGAAGGGTATTTACCATAAAAGTAGTTAAATCATCAGCAAGCCTCGGAAACATTTGATGATTTATGAGTGCTGTACGCAATATTGTGTGATCTGATAAATCTTCCATCACGCAACAATTCATCACACTATCAAACAAATATACATTTGGCACGAGTCCAGATGCTAACTCTCCTTCTAATCGCAAAACATCTGATTCTATACGGATTCGATTCGTCGACAACTTAAACTCATCTGAAATACGCGCTGTATCCCCAGCTTGCTTTACAATGACAGAAATGTTCTTTTGTTCATCCCAAACGCGGAACACATAATTTAAATTACCATCACCTATTTCTTTACACTTTAGCCCCTTTGCATGCTCGAACTTAGGTAATTTCTCTTGCACATATGCAATCACATCTTTAGCTTCCATTAAAAAATACTTCGTGAACTTAGACATGGTTTCCCCTCCACACTAAATGTAAACGTTTTCTAAAAGCCGTAAAAAATAATAGACTGAAATTTTTTCAATCTATACTATATCTTCTCTATTGCAATACATATCTCGCTTTTATTATATCTTGTTAGAAATGGGCGTCAATGTTTCTATTTCTCATTGCAATATACTTCTTATTATATATATTTATGATGACAATAATTGTTCACAAAGATTCCGATACATTTTGTTTTATTTATTGCACAATTCTTTGTAAAATAGAAGTAAGCAGTTCCTTTTCAAATCCACAACTTCTAAGAAATATTTCCTTCCTAAGAATTTATACTTACACCATGTCTCTAACATACACACTACTCTTTCAAATACTCATTGAAAATTTATGACTTGAAAATTACCTTTTAATTCCCTAGCAGCCTTAATTGAGAATAAATATTAATTAAATTGGTATAAAGTTGGTTTATTCTCTTGACAAAATAACCACTTCTATATGATAATTAATATCGAATTAGAATTATTATAGTTAATTAAAAAATATATTTTATGAGCAAACTAATTTCCGATGCTCAAAACCAACCTTTAGGAGGAATTTTAATATGTTATTAATCGGCACAGAAGTAAAACCGTTTAAAGCTAATGCTTACCATAATGGAGAATTTATCCAAGTTACTGACGAAAGTTTAAAAGGAAAATGGAGCGTAGTTTGTTTCTATCCAGCAGACTTCACATTCGTTTGTCCAACTGAACTTGAAGACTTACAAAACCAATACGCAACTCTAAAAGACTTAGGCGTTGAAGTATACTCTGTATCTACAGACACTCACTTCACTCACAAAGCATGGCATGATAGCTCAGAAACTATCGGCAAAATCGAATACATTATGATTGGTGACCCAACTCGCACAATCACTACAAACTTCAACGTTTTAATGGAAGAAGAAGGTCTTGCTGCTCGTGGTACATTCATCATCGATCCAGACGGCGTTATCCAATCTATGGAAATCAATGCTGACGGTATCGGCCGTGACGCAAGCATCCTTGTTAACAAAATTAAAGCAGCTCAATACGTACGTAACAACCCAGGTGAAGTTTGCCCAGCTAAATGGCAAGAGGGTTCTGCAACACTTAAACCAAGCCTTGACCTTGTAGGCAAAATCTAAGGAGTTCGATCAAAATGATACTAGATGCAGATATAAAAACACAACTATCCCAATACCTTCAGTTAATGGAGAACGATATTTTACTTAAAGTAAGCGCAGGAGACGATAACGTATCTAAAGATATGTTATCTCTAGTAGATGAATTAGCTACTATGTCATCTAAGATTACAGTAGAAAAAGTTGAACTAGAGAGAACACCAAGCTTTAGCGTAAATCGCCCTGGTGAAGACACTGGTGTCGTATTCGCTGGTATTCCATTAGGACACGAATTTACTTCATTAGTGTTAGCTTTACTACAAGTTAGTGGACGTGCTCCAAAAGTTGAACAAAAATTAATCGATCAAATCAAAAACATTCAAGGCGAATATCATTTTGAATCTTATATCAGCCTAAGTTGTCATAACTGTCCTGATGTTGTACAAGCTCTTAACGTGATGAGCGTTCTAAACTCTGGTATTACACATACTATGATTGATGGCGCTGCATTTAAAGAGGAAGTAGAAAGTAAAGACATCATGGCAGTACCAACTGTTTACCTAAATGGCGAATCTTTCGGAAGCGGTCGTATGACACTTGAAGAAATTTTAGCTAAAATGGGTAACGGTCCAGATGCATCAGAGCTTTCTGATAAAGATCCATACGATGTTCTTGTTGTTGGTGGCGGCCCAGCTGGTGCAAGTGCAGCAATTTATGCAGCACGTAAAGGCATCCGCACTGGTATCGTTGCTGAGCGCTTCGGTGGTCAAGTAATGGATACTATGGGTATTGAGAACTTCATCAGCGTAAAACGCACTGAAGGTCCTAAGCTAGTAGCAAGCCTTGAAGAGCACGTAAAAGAATACGACATCGATGTAATGAATCTACAACGTGCGAAACGTTTAGAGAAAAAAGAACTTATTGAAGTGGAACTTGAAAACGGCGCTATTCTGAAAAGTAAGAGCGTAATCGTTTCAACAGGTGCTCGCTGGCGTAATGTTGGCGTACCGGGTGAAGCTGAGTTCAAAAACAAAGGTGTAGCATACTGCCCACACTGTGACGGTCCATTATTCATCGGAAAAGATGTAGCGGTTATCGGCGGTGGTAACTCTGGTATTGAAGCAGCTATCGACTTAGCAGGTATTGTTAAGCACGTAACTGTTCTTGAATTCATGCCAGAATTAAAAGCTGATGCTGTATTACAAGAACGTCTTAACAGCTTACCAAACGTAACTGTTCTGAAAAACGTTCAAACGAAAGAAATCACTGGTACTGATAAAGTAAACGGTATTTCTTACATCGATCGTGAAACTGAAGAAGTACACCATGTTGAATTACAAGGTGTATTCGTTCAAATCGGTCTTGTGCCAAACACAGACTGGTTAGGCGAAACAGTTGAACGCGTTCGCGGTGAAATCGTAACAGACAAGCACGGCGCTACAAACGTACCAGGAGTGTTTGGTGCAGGTGACTGTACAAATAATCCGTACAAACAAATCATCATCTCTATGGGTTCAGGTGCGAATGCAGCTTTAGGTGCATTTGATTACTTAATCCGTAACTAATTATATAAACGTGAGTTTAAAAAAAGCAGGTGCCAAGGCACCTGCTTTTTTTATAATCCTAATGTATAAACTAAAAATCTCTCATTCCCATTCTTCTCATAAGCACCCGGTAATCTTATTTCCTTCTTCAATTCAAATGCAGTCTGATTCTCCAAGAAGAAAATATAATCTTCAGAAGGGTAGTATAAAATAATATCAATTTCTCTCTCCACCGCTTCTACTGAAAGCAAAATGTTATTTACTACGTTCATAAACACTTGTACAGAAAATGGATTGAAGAAATAAAACCGGTTATCACGCGGATCAATCTCATATTCCTGCGCTAAACAACATTCAAACCGAATTTTATCTTTACTGTTTCTCACTTTTCGCGCATAACGATCACGATTATCCATTGCTTCTTTATAAAACTCTTCATTCATTTCAATTCCAACCGCTAATGCATCGCACTTATGGTGCATGTAAAAATTCAATCTCCCTTTTCCGCACCCAAAGTCTACAATTCGATCGCTACTTGTTATTTCATATTGATTCAATAACTCATCTAACCCGCTATATGGCGTCGGTTCATAACGGTGATAATGCATAGACTTATTAAATCCTTTTTGCTCGCCGACAGTTTTTATATTTAATACAGCATCGTAATATTGTTCGTTCATTCGTTTGCTCCTATTAAGAAATATTACTATTATTATACACCACGTACTGAATGCTCATTTTTATCAAATTAATTGGTACGTGAAATTATATTATCGCGAAATCAAATATATCGACTTAACAACAAATTCCTACCAAAAAAACAGGAGCTTTCTAGCCCCTGTCTTCTAATACTTTCAATACAGTTCGTTTCAATATTTCTACTCCATCCATTATACAGCTATGATCAAACTTCATATACGGATGGTGTAATCCAGGTTGTAAGTTCGCCCCTAGTCCAAGCATGACAGCTTTTAAATGGGGTCTTTTCACTGTATAGTAATGGAAATCATCGCTTCCTGTCGTATACAGTGGTCCAGTACATCCCTCTTCCCCGTACACTTCAAGAATGCCTTTCCGCATGAAACGCTCAGCTTCTTCTGACACTTCAGCTCCTGGTGCGAGATCAATCCACTCATAAGAAAGTTTAGATCCCATTGATTCAGCTGACTGAATTACTTGCTCTATTCTTCGCTTCAATTCATCTAGTAATATGTTATTTTCTGCTCTTACATCTAAACTAAAGTGCCCGTTACCTGGAATAATATTTAGATTATCACCACCAGCTTGGCATCTCGTCATCTTAACAGAATAAGACGTCTGCGGCGGTAACCATATATTTTTCAATCCAATATTGATCATCGAAATGACATCAATTGCATTTATACCTTGATGTGGGCGTGCACCGTGTGCATCATCTCCATGAATCATCCCTTCTAAAAATGCTGCAGCTCCGTGACGAATAGATGGGGCTGCTTGTTTCAAAGGCAGTTCTTCAATCGGCCTTAAATGAACACCAAATAAGAAATCAGCATCATCCACGGCGCCCTTCTCTACCATCTTTAAGGAACCATTTCCTTTTTCCTCTGCCGGCTGAAAAATAAATCTAACAGTACCACTATCCCATCTCATATTTTTCAATTGTAAAATAAGGCCCATCACAATTGTCATATGAGCATCGTGGCCGCACGAGTGATTCGCTTTAAATTCTCCGTCTACTTCTTGCCATAGTGCATCCATATCAGCACGAATCGCGATAACTGGATTCCCTCTTCCGATTTCAGCAATCACGCCAGGGCAATCATCAAATATTTTATATGAAATTCCTTCTTCTTTTAGAAAGTTAGTAATATAAGCTGTCGTTTCATATTCCTTCCAGCTTACTTCAGGGTTTTCATGTAAATGCTGAAAAATTTCAGTTAAACGCTCTTGTAGTTCTAATGTTTTCAAAGCTTCATTCTCCTTCCCCTAATTACAAACCATTCAGATTAATTATACTTATGAAAAACAGATGTTTTTATGAACATATTGAATTTTAAGAAAAAAGTCAATTGTTTATTTTTTAATACCGTTAATACCCGATTTCAACTCATCTTATAAAGATATCCATACAAATAGAAGATTCGATATTTTCTGTTTTTATATTGACGCTTACATCTATTTTTAGTTATTATAACTTAATAACGTCTATTTTGCGACAATTCTAAAAATACAAACATACATAATGAGGAGGCAGTTTATGAAAAGAGAAATACCTTTTGGCATAGCAATAATCCCTATTATCATTACAGTTGCAGTTATGATGGTTACAATTGTTGTATTAGAACAAAGCCCTCACGTCCCACTTATTATCGGTACAACCGTTGCTTCGATCGTCGCTTGGCGATACGGTTACAAATGGAATGACATTGAAGAATCGATGTATAAAGGAATTCGCCTTGCATTACCCGCTATCGTTATCATTATTCTTGTAGGTTTAACGATCGGTGCTTGGATTGGCGGCGGAATCGTCGCTACTATGATTTATTACGGCTTAAAACTTTTAACTCCATCACTATTTTTAGTTTCAATTACAATTATTTGTTCTATCGTTGCATTAGCAATCGGTAGCTCTTGGTCTACAATGGGAACAATCGGTGTTGCTGGAATGGGAATTGGCCTAAGTATGGGAATCCCAGCTCCAATGGTTGCTGGCGCTATAATTTCCGGTTCTTATTTTGGCGATAAAATGTCACCGCTTTCAGACACGACAAACTTAGCAGCGGGATTAACAAATACAGATTTATTCACACATATTCGTCATATGTTATTTACTACAATTCCAGGTTTAATTATTACTCTTATCGTCTATGCTTTCTTAGGAAGAAGCTTCGGCGATAACAATATCGATGCAAAAAGCATCGATCAAACGTTACAAGTATTGCAACAAAACTTTGTTATTTCGCCTTTCCTATTAATTATACCCGTAGTCGTTATGGTATTGGTCGCTAAAAAAGTCCCTGCTATACCAGCTATTCTCGTAGGTGTTATTTTAGGATTCTTATCACAAGTCTTTATTCAAGGTGGCTCTGTCTCATCAGCTGTCGGTGCACTCCAAAGTGGATTTGTCATAGACACTGGAAACAAGCTAGTAGATGAACTATTTAACCGCGGTGGCTTAAGCTCTATGATGAATACAGTTTCTATGACAATTGTCGCTATGACTTTCGGCGGAGTACTAGAACATACTGGCATTCTTCGCTCAATTGTAAATCAAATTTTAAAATTAGCGACATCATCAAAAGGACTTATCGCTTCTACCATCGCATCTTGCTTTGCAACGAATCTTACTTGCTCTGAACAATATATTTCGATTGTTGTTCCTTCAAGAATGTATGCAAATGCGTACACAGAAAAAGGACTACATTCTAAAAATTTATCCAGAGCATTAGAAGATGGTGGAACATTAACTTCTGTTTTCGTACCTTGGAATACATGTGGTGTATTTATACTCGCAACACTTGGAGTCGGTGCATTCGAATATGCTCCTTATGCTATATTGAATTTCATCGTACCTATTATCTCAATCATTTATGGTATAACTGGCTTCACAATTACGAAGCTATCTGATATTGAAAAAGCAGACCTACTGAAAAAACAAAAAGCACAACTAGAAGCTTAAAATTTTTGAAACGAATACAACGGTAAATTTAGCTCATATATTGCACGAGGGCGCCCTTGTTGATAGGGCATTTCCTCGCCGCAAATATTGGCATATCTGTAATCAACTAATTTCTTTAACAGCCTTTCCGTCGATCGCCGAGTCACTTGTAAGTACTCAGAAAGATCCGCCGCTGTAAATTTCAATGATGGATGCGATTGACTAAACTGAATAATTTTTGACAAGTTTGCAGGACTAAGCTTCGTTTCCTTCGCTATTTTCATTAATTCAGGATTATCGTTTTTTAATCTTTGTACTCTCTGTTCTTTCGGGAACGGACCAAATAATTCTTTATCACTTGTTAGTATATAAAAGCAGCTTTCTATCGGATTATTCTTTGCGAAACCTCGAGCGATTTTTGCATTTTGTTCCGCTTCATTTACTGTTTTTCCGTAACCAAATCCAATAGATACTGCGCCTTCTATATTCATAAATAAACGATATATCGTATTTGTTTTTATACTCAATTCAATATCACCACGAGTTGTATACAAAATAAAAGTCATTTCATCAACTTGTTTAAATGAACCACGTAATTTTTTTGAAATTACATTTAATTGTTCAAGCGAGCTTTCTTGTAACTCTATAAAGGATATAATACAAGCACCAACAGTAGCTGAATGGCTTTTTGCTAACTCAGCTTTTATTTTTGCATCTTTTAACCCATGTATAATTGATTGCGTTGGATCTATCATACGCTCTGAAGGAATCCCTATTTTTTGAAGTTCATCGTAGACAGCGTGAATACTAGTTAAAGCTAAATCAACCTCTCCAGATTGATATTTAGCTAAATGAAAATCAATGATTCTCTTAATTTCATCATTACTCCATAACATATTTTCATAATCCATCACTTGCGGCGTTTCTTTCAGACCGATGTCATGGAACACATTTGTAATAAACGAACGATCTACTAAATCAATTGAAATTTTATGAGGTTGAATACTTTGATGGTATATTATAGAAAGGAGTGAAGATGCGACAGTTGTCTCGTCTTGCTGCAAATATACACTTGGAATTGGTAATTGTTCTCTTATTTCTTTTGCCATATAATAAGGTAGGGCACCCGAGAAAAAGATAGCATCACAAGGTTTTAAACGCTTTAATAGTTCAGAAGATTCTGCCGGATGAAGGTAAATATATGGATCAATCTCTATTTCTTCTAGTTTATGAGCAATAGGTAAAAGATTCTCCATAAACTCTTTTGAACCGACAACTGCAATTTTTATCATCATTTTCTCTAACTCCTTATCATTAATTAACGACTATTTAACGTCAACTATATCAAATGTACAAAACCATTGTAAACAGGAAGGGGTCTTTATTCAATGAAAATTACAGCTATTCATCTTTACGCAATTCGTTTACCACTTCGCGATCCGTTTGTTATTAGTTATGGTTCTTATTCTGATATGCCTTCTATTATCGTCAAAATGGAAACAGATGAAGGCATTATCGGTTACGGTGAAGGCGTTGCTGATGATCACGTTACAGGTGAATCATGGGAAAGTACTTTCCATGTTTTAAAACATACACTAGCTCCTGCTCTAATTGGGAAAAATCCAATGAATATCGAAAAAATACACGATATGATGGACAATACAATTTACGGTATTCCTACTGCGAAAGCTGCGATTGATATCGCTTGTTTTGATATACTGGGTAAAAAACTAAATCAACCTGTATATCAATTAATTGGAGGACGCTACCATGAAGACTTTCCTGTCACTCACGTCTTAAGTATCGCCGATCCAGAAGACATGGCTGAAGAAGCTGCTTCCATGATTCAAAAAGGTTACCAATCTTTCAAAATGAAAGTCGGTACGAATGTAAAAGAAGATGTAAAAAGAATTGAAGCGGTACGTGAACGTGTAGGAAATGATATTGCGATTCGCGTTGATGTAAACCAAGGATGGAAAAATAGCGCCAACACATTAACGGCACTTCGTTCATTAGGTCATTTAAACATCGATTGGATTGAGCAACCTGTTGTCGCAGACGATATTGACGCAATGGCTCACATTCGTTCGAAAACAGATCTTCCGCTTATGATTGATGAAGGACTAAAAGGCTCTCGTGAAATGCGCCAAATTATTAAATTAGACGCAGCTGATAAAGTGAATATAAAACTAATGAAATGCGGCGGCATATATCCAGCTGTAAAACTCGCTCATCAAGCTGAAATGGCAGGCATTGAATGCCAAGTTGGATCCATGGTCGAATCATCTGTTGCCTCTTCCGCAGGATTCCATGTCGCTTTCTCAAAAAAAATCATTACTAGCGTCGAGCTAACAGGACCATTAAAATTCACGAAAGACATCGGAAACTTACATTACGACGTACCATTTATTCGCTTAAACGAAAAGCCGGGACTCGGCATTGAAATAAACGAAAATACATTACAAGAATTAACCGTCTTTCAAGACGTTGTACGCTAAAGGAGGACTAACGCATGACGATTCTTTACGAAGGAAAATTAAAACAAAACAACGATTCATTTCACGTTACATTACTATCTTTAGAACATATGGAACAAATTTTATCATTACAAAACGTTATAGTTGAAGCGCTAGAAGATAAAGGTCGTTTACAACCACTCTTGCTAGAAGAATTTCAATACATTCTAGAAGGAAATGGCATGATGATCGGTGCGTTTATACAAAACGAGCTCATCGCATTTCGTGCCCTACTAGTCCCTCCTATCGACGATGAACATTTAGGGCTTGATATTGGTCTACCAGAAAGTCAGCTACACCGCGTCATCTATCAAGAAATCTCAAACGTTCATCCAAACTGCCGAGGAAATGGCATGCAAAAAATATTAGCCACAGTTATCATGGATGAATTACAAAAAGAAGACAGCCAGTACGACTATGTTTGCTGCACCGTTGCACCTTTTAACATTCCTAGTTTAAAGGATAAGTTCGCGCAAGGTATGGAAATTGTTGCATTGAAGGAGAAGTATGGCGGGAGTATGCGGTATGTTTTTGTGAAGGAATTGCGTGGGGATAAGAAAAGAGATTGGTCCGATGTTAAGAGCGTTCCGATGAGTGATGCTGGTGGACAGCAGGCGTTGCTTTCGGAGGGGTATCGTGGGTATGCGATGGAGAGAATAGACGATACTTTCACTGTGAAGTTTGGACGATAATCTATGTACAAAGAGAACCCTAATTCATTAGGGTTCTACTTTATTTCATTCCACAATCTAAAGTAATAACTAAACCATCATCTTCCAACTAGATAACGCTAACCAGTTTTCCATTTCCTTATAATCAGGCATTATCTTCCCAACAAGACGCCAAAAAGAACGATCATGATTTAAATGAACCATATGACACATTTCATGAACAACTACATAATCAATTACCCTCTGAGGTGCCATTGCTAACTTCCAATTGAATGTTAACTGTAAATTCGAATCACAAGTTCCCCACGTACGACTACTATCTGTAATACGAATAGAACGCGGCTTTGTTTTAAAGTTACTTTGATGTGCTTTAATACTCTTCTCTACTAATGCTTTGCACTGCTTATAGTAAAATCGTTTTAAAGCTTGTTGTATTTTCTCATCCTTAAGCTCATTCACATAAATATGTAGCTTATCCCCTTCAAAAACTGCATTGTCCTGTGTAATACTTGCATCTTGAGAAATCTGTATCGGATACGTATTCCCTAAATACAGAAAGCCCTCGCCTTGATCATAATCCTTTTCCTGTGGACCAAGCGCTCGCTCCTGCATTTCCTTACGTGTTTTCTGAATCCAATCCCATTTCTCCTCTAACAATTGGACTAAGTATTCAACAGGCGTTCCCTTTGGAGCTTGCACTTCCACATTTCCGTACGAATCTACAAAAAGACGCACCGACTTTTTCTTCTTATAAGTTATATGAAAATTAATTGTCTCACCTAAATATGTATGTACCATTTCATCACCTAGTGTATTATTTTACAAATAAAAAAGAATAGGACACAAACGCCCTACTCTACCTATTATATCATTTACTGCTTTAACAAACTTATTACCCTCTATACTTTACAGCCAATCCCTTAATGAAATTCCTTGCGTATCTATCGCCGCACTCTTTGTAATGCTTATGGCCTTTCTTTCTTAATAAAGCGCCTAATTCTCCTTTTGTTACGATAACTCCTACGCTGTCTAATATATCAAGCACATCTTCACTCGTTAAAGATAGTGCTATTTTCATTTTCTTTAAAAGAAGGTTATTGGCACTCTCCTTGCTCTGTACAGGTGCCGGTTGCCCTGGTTTCGGATCTTGCTTCCCTCTTTTTAAAGTAATAAATCCATTTAAAAATGCCTCTAGCATCATCATGTCGCATGTTAATACGTACTCATCTTCGATTACATCATCATTTTCAGCCTCATGCTGAGGAGATTTCTTTATTTTTGTAAGCATATCAACTACGTCTTCTTTCGTTACTTCCATCCCGCCAAGTTTAAAGATTTCCACCATATCTATATCTTTTATATCTAAAGCGTATCTTACTCTTTTTAATATATCGTTGTTGCTCATTGCCATTGTATTTCCTCCTGAAATGTTGATTATAGTAATGCTTTTAGCATGTATAAATTAATATCGTTAAGTTACTACTTTAACATTTTAGAGGTAGGTTTTGTAGTCTTAGGTGGATTAATGCTTTTGGGGATGATTTTAAAACAGCAAAAAGGATGGGATAATCGCGCAAAATTACGGATGGGGATTTACTATTAATTAACACACTTAAAAATGGACTAACCTGATATAGGTTAGTCCATTTCTTTTTATGCAACTCTACTTTAGTGGGCAACTCAAACATGAATGTTACGCAAAATTCAGGTGAAATATATTGATTGTGTTTACTTAGGTTTTCCTTTTTATTTGTGGTACGGTTCACCGTAACTAATCTAAATGAGGTTATTGTTCATTATTTTCATAATTAAATTTAACAAAAAAGGTAGTGCCTTCCGAGCCTGTTTGAATTTCTATTTTCGCATTATGCCGGGCAGCAATGGCATAACATATGCCTAATCCCAATCCAGTTCCATTATCTTTGGTCGTGTAAAATGGAGTACCCAGTTTCTCTAATACTTCAGGCCTGATACCTTTTCCTTGATCCCGCACTGCAAGCACCACACAATTTTGACATTCCTTGTAGGTGCTAATGGTTAGAATTTTCCCTGTGCTCATCGCTTCTAAGCCATTACGGTATAGGTTTATTAATAATTGCCGTATCTCATTACGATTTAAAAGTAATTCCGGAATGTCATTTGTATCGACTTGAATATATTTATTTTGATTATACGTATCAATCTTTATTAAAGGAATAATATCGTGGATAATTGAATTTAAATCTAACATCTGCAAATCCGATTTCCTTGTATTACCGATTGAGAGAAATTCAGTAATAATAGAATTGGCACGGTCAAGTTCTTCAATCATTAATTTAAAGTACTTATTATGTTTCTCATAGGTGTGCTCTTCTTTTAATAACTGCAAAAACCCTCGTACTGTTGTCATTGGATTTCTGATCTCATGGCTGATACCTGCTGCCATTTGTCCTATTAAATCTATGTTGGATAACCTTTTCAATTCCTGCTCATATTGCTTTTTTTCCGTTATGTTTTTAAAAATACAACAAATACCATCATCATACGGGTATGCAATAACTTCGTGCCAATATTCATCAGAGATAGAAAAAAATTCGAAATGAACTGTAATTCGCTCTGACATTGCACGATGAAATTCCTTATACATAACTGCGTCGACGCTACTCGGGAAAACCTCCCATATATTCTTACCTAATACATCTTTTGCTGTTTTTCTTTGTGGAAAATATTGATGCTTATTTACGTACGTGAATTCCCATTTATTATTCAAAGTAAAGAATCCATCCGTAATAATTTCAATCACACTTGTAACTTTTTCACTAGCAGTAGCTAGTTCTCTCGTTCGCTCTTCCACCATGCTTTCAAGTTGATCCATATATAACAAGTTTGAAAACGTAGGAGCTGTGGCATCAACGATAGATTTTGCCAGTTGAATTTGGGAATTATCGTAATTGTGAGCTTTTCCCTCTTTGTCCACGACGATTACCCCTAATACTTCTCCCATTGAAACCAATGGAATCATCAGTAGACCCTTACTATCTATATTTTTTGCTTGAATAACCTCTTGGATCTTGGCTTCATAGCTTTTCTCCATCCAATCCGCTTCTGTCCAATCACAGTCCTTGCTTAACTTCGTTGTTTTAATCGTTGTTTTGTCTATCGGGTCTAAAAGGTGGGCAGCCATGTTTTTACTCTCTAAAATCTGTCCTAAGTAAAAAAAACATTTATCAAAACTCTCCTGTATCGAGGAACACATTGATAAATCACGGGTAACATCTAGTAACAGCTGCTTCTCGGCAATAAGGTTTTCCTTTTGTGTTAAATTATTTGCGTTTTGAATTGCGACCGCAGCCATATTTACATAAGCTTCAACACTTTGAATTTCTGAATCTGTTAAGTTCATTGGAGCTCCATAATCAAATAAAAAAACCAGACCAAATAACTCTTGCCCAAATGAGATAGGCAAGGCTAATAAGGACTTAATTTTGAACGCATCAACTGGTCTCGGATCCGGCCGATGATCCTTTGAGGTATCAGGGATATAGATGGTTTTTTTTGTTTCAATAACTTCTTTTGCCAGTAAGTCTATTTCAGGATCAATTACCTGAGTATCGAGCGTTACGCCATTTATGGTCTCTGGTTTCCCTGCAAACCCTCTAAATGTTCCATCTTCCTGGGGTAAATAAATTCCAACAGCGTTGCACCTAACAATCTCCTCTGATATCGCCATTGTTACACGCTGCAATACTTCACGTAGTTCTAATTTTGTATTTATTATTTTTGTTATATTCGCGAGCCTAGAATATCTCGTCTGATCACTTAACATTCACATAGCCTCCAAGTTATAGGCATAATAAAATAAACATGATAATATCAGTGAAAATCAAGACCAACCTGCCATTTTCAATTTTCTCCTGTATTCTTTTCTTACCCGTGTTTTACATAGAATACCTCACTTACTTATGATACGGTTCACCTTAATTAAAATGGAACAAACACTCATAAAATCGCTACACCCTATCCCTCTAACTTTCAAAAGTTACACTGTTTCACTATCTCCATCCTTATCAACACTCGCCTCAAACTTATCAAGCAACGCACGCACTTCATCAGTTGATTTCGTGTTCATCAATTGATTTCTTAGTTCAGCAGCTCCAGGGAATCCTTTTACATAAATTTTGAAGAAGCGATGAAGCCCTGTGATTGAGCGTGGTAGTACTTCTGCATATTGATCTTGAAGATCAAGCTGTAGTCTTAGAAGATCAAGGTGTTCTTTACTGCTATGTTCTCTTGGCTCTTTTTCAAAAGCAAATGGATTTTTAAAGATACCTCGTCCAATCATAACGCCATCAATACCGTATTTTTCAGCAAGTTCCATTCCAGTTTGACGATCAGGAATGTCTCCATTGATTGTTATTAGCGTATTTGGTGCGATACGGTCACGTAATTTTTTAATTTCCGGAATTAGTTCCCAGTGCGCATCTACTTGACTCATTTCTTCTCTTGTACGTAAGTGAATAGAAAGGTTCGCAATATCTTGTTTGAAAATGTGCGTTAGCCAATCCTCCCACTCACTTAACTCTTTAAAGCCAAGTCGTGTTTTTACGCTGACAGGTAGTCCGCCCGCTTTTGCTGCTTGAATAAGTTCTGCCGCAACGTCTGGACGTAGAATAAGGCCACTACCTTTTCCTCTTGATGCTACATTCGGTACAGGGCAGCCCATATTAATATCGATACCTTTAAATCCTAGCTCTGCCATACCAATACTCATTTGGCGGAAATATTCAGGAGTATCTCCCCAAATATGCGCGACTATCGGCTGTTCATCTTCTGTAAAAATTAAACGGCCACGTACACTTTTCATACCTTCTGGATGACAATAGCTATCCGAGTTTGTAAACTCTGTGAAAAATACATCTGGGCAACCAGCTTCACTTACTACGTGACGAAAAACAACATCTGTCACATCTTCCATTGGTGCAAGTACGAAAAACGGTCGTGGTAAATCATTCCAAAAATTATCTATCATTTCAAATTCAAATCCTCTCAATATGAATACAATTTCAAACTCTCAATTTAAAAATATAAAGCCAAATAGCAAAAGTACATTTGGACATTTATATTTTGTGAAAATCAGCAATATTCATTTTAACTAAAATCGTTGCTGAATGGTATTTTTATAAACCAAAAAGCAGATGGTATAGATTTTTCTATATCAACTGCTTTTTTATTATACCAACTTAAGCCAAGTCACACACTCTACATGAGTCGTATGCGGGAACATATCAACAGGCTGTACTTCCTGTGTTTTATATCCGCCTTCTTCTAGCACTTTTAAGTCGCGTGCTAATGTTGCTGGGTTACACGATACATATACGACGCGCTTTGGCTTCATGTCGATGATTGTGTTTAGTAATGCTTCATCACAGCCTTTACGCGGTGGGTCTACGACCATTGTGTCGGCGATTACGCCTTCTTTGTACCATTTTGGAATGACTACTTCTGCTTCTCCTACGCCAAATTCAGCGTTTGTCATGTTGTTTAGTGCTGCGTTTCGGTTTGCGTCTTCGATTGCTTCTGGGACGATTTCAACGCCGTACACTTTTTTCGCTTTTTGTGCTAGGAATAAGGAGATTGATCCAATTCCGCAATAGGCATCAATTACTGTTTCGTTACCATTTAATTTTGCGTATTCTAACGTTTTATCGTATAGCACTTTCGTTTGTTCTGGGTTTACTTGATAGAATGAACGTGCTGAAATCGCGAATTTAATGTCACCGATAAAGTCATAAATATATTCTGATCCGTACAGTACTGTCGTTTTGTCTCCGAAAATAACGTTTGTACGTTTCGTGTTTACGTTTTGAACGATTGATTTTACTTCTGGGAATTTCGCTGCGATTTCTTCAATGATTGCTTCTTTATTTGGCAATTCAGCTGTACGTGTAATAAAGACAAGCATAATTTCCCCTGTTACTTGTCCGTAGCGAGCCATTACGTGGCGAAGTGTTCCTTTGTTACGCTCTTCATTGTAAGCCGAAATACCGTGCTTTTCACAAATACGTTTTACTTCTTGAATTAATGTATCGTTTTCTTCCGCCTGAATTAAGCATGATTCCATATTAATGATGTCATGCGTTCCTTGACGATAGAAACCAGCTACAAGTCCACCTTCACGTTCTCCAATTGGCACTTGTGCTTTATTGCGGTATACCCACGGGTTTTTCATTCCAAGTACAGGATGAACAGGAACATCACTTAATCCACCGATGCGCTGCATAACGTCACGTACTTGTTTTTCTTTCGCTTTTAATTGTCCTTCATATGTTAAGTGCTGAAGTTGACAACCTCCGCACTCGTTGTACACGGGGCATTCTGCATCTTTACGATATGGACTTTCTTGATGAAGCTTCATTAAACGACCAAACGCGAAATTTTTCTTCACTTTAATAATTTTAATTTGCGCTTCCTCACCTGGTAATCCGTTTTTTACGAAAATAGGATATCCCTTCACTTTCGCAACACCGGCACCATCATGTGTTAAATCTTCAAACACTACATCTATAAACTCGTTTTTTTCAACTGGTGGCGTCATTTTTATACTCATTTTCCGACCTCTCTTTTTCATAACACTGCGTTACATTTTATCATACTTATATGGTCTATTTCTATTGGAAGAAAAAAAGCTATTGACGATAGTTCTCTAGTAATGTTACGCTACTACTAATTTAATACGGACGATGTACCTCATATATAGTCGATAATATGGATCGAGAGTTTCTACCCGGCAACCTTAAATTGCTGGACTATGGGGAAAACTAATGAATATTAGCCTATGTATAAAAAAGACTCCTATTGATTAGCTTTCTCTCATAGATGAAAGTGAATCCATAGGGGTCTTTTTTTTATTTTTCAAAAAGGTCAGACATCTTACGTATGACATGAAACTTCCATTACTTTATTTTTAGTAATATAACGAGCGTTTTATGTAAAAACTTTATACGAACTTCTGAAAGGGGCAACTACATGCAATATGTAATGAGCATTATCGGTATTCTTGTCGTTTTAGGTTTATGCTTTGCTTTGTCAAACAATAGAAGTAAAATCAACTTCCGTGCAATTGCTATTATGATTGGTTTCCAAATTTTAATCGGTTGGTTTATGTTTGGCACAAAGATCGGACAGCAAATTATCATCTTCATTAGTAAAGTTTTCAACAAACTAATTAAACTTGGTACGACAGGTGTCGATTTTCTCTTTAATGGAATTCAAAGAGATTTTGTTTTTTTCTTAAACGTATTACTAATTATCGTATTTTTCTCAGCACTACTTTCTATCTTTAGTTATTTAGGTGTTTTACCATTCATCGTTCGTATTGTCGGCGGTGCACTTTCAAAAATTACTGGTTTACCACGCGTTGAATCATTCCACGCAGTAAATTCTGTATTCTTTGGTTCAAGTGAAGCGTTAATCGTTATTAAAAATGATTTACAACATTTTAATAAAAACCGTATGTTTATCATTTGTTGTTCTGCAATGAGCTCAGTTTCTGCCTCTGTTACAGCATCATACGTTATGATGTTAGATGCGAAATATGTATTAGCGGCTCTTCCGCTAAACTTATTCTCAAGCTTAATCGTTTGTTCATTATTAACACCAGTTGATACGAAAAAAGAAGACGAAGTGGTTCAAAAATTTGATAGAAACCTATTCGGAGATAGCCTTATCGGCGCTATGATTAACGGTGCGCTTGATGGTTTAAAAGTAGCTGGTATCGTTGCTGCGTTAATGATTGCCTTTATCGGTGTTATGGAAGTTGTAAACTACGTAATTAGCGCTGCTTCAGGTGCAATGGGATATGCTGTTACTTTACAACAAATCTTCGGTTATATACTTTCTCCATTCGCATTCTTAATGGGTATTCCAACTCAAGATATTATCCCAGCTGGTGGTATTATGGGTACGAAGATTGTATTAAACGAGTTTGTAGCAATCCTTGATTTAAAAGGCGCTACTGCAACATTAGCTCCACGTACAGTTGGAATCGTTACAGTATTCTTAATTAGCTTCGCAAGTATTAGCCAAATTGGTGCGATTGTTGGTACAATCCGTGCCCTTTCTGAAAAACAAGGAAGCATCGTATCAAAATTCGGTTGGAAAATGCTATTTGCATCAACACTTGCTTCTATTTTATCTGCAACAATCGCTGGATTGTTTATTTAATAAAAAATCACCTTACGCTTTTAAGTAAGGTGATTTTTTTGATTCCTTATGAAATAGAACGGAATTCAATTACTTCCTCTTTACTAATAAGTTTTCCTTCGTGTATACCTTTTACTGAAATATCAATAATGGTTTTATCCTCTCCTTCAAGCTTACCCAAAGAAAATATATAAATTAAATTTTCTTCTTTTAGCATCCATTGCTTGCCATGCCAGGGCCCCGTTATCTTTTGTTCCAAAGATGTTTTTTCTTCTCCAACATACTGACATTCTCCAAATGAAGTTTTTACTATATTTTTCTCCGTATCAATTACTATATTTCGAAATAGCTCTAAGTTTTTGCTTGAAACAATTTCTATCTCATGGTTACTTTTTTGTTTAAATTGCAGTTTTCCATCACTTGTATTAGATAAACTACTATTCTCAACGGCGTTCCTAAAAAAGTTATATTCTTCTTCTGTAATACCAAAATTAGGATGATATGGCTTCACCTGTTTATCTATATGCCCCGATATGTAGTTTACATACCACTCTTTATCATTTTTCACATGATCACTCATTTTTTTAGCAATAACCTCTACTTTTTTTAAGGTATCACGATCCATTTCAATCGTCATAATATCCGCCGTTACTTCCGCATTCATAAGGTGCGGTGGAATATACTCCTCCACACCATTCGCTTTACTCACTTCACTTTGACAACCGACTATGAATAGCGATATGAAAAGGATATATACTAGTTTTTTATATTTCATTTCTGTTCTCCACTCCGTACATCATTCTTACTTACATTTATAGCGGTTCTTATTATAGTCCAAGATCCTGATATTTTAATAGAAACTACTCTACATATGCAAAATTGCATATTAATAAACCTTTCTCTTACTTTAAAATCAACTTAAATTTTTTACCAAAATATACAAATTAAAAATGAACAATGTTATAATTTGTAAAAAATATATTGGAGGATATTATGAAAGCTCACGCCCTTTTCGACTTCTTACACTTACTAGTTTTAAGCATGAAAAGCTATTATGTATGGGGAATGCCAATCTATGTATTCATTATCCCTCTTATTTTTGTAGTAGGTTATATCATTATCAAATCAAATAAGAAACGCAAGAATACCTCTATTCAAAGTCACTAACCTACCATTCACCTAAAAATGATATGATGAACAAGGGTATATCCCCACCTCTCTTATAGCGGTGGGGATTTTAATGTAAGCATGCAACATAATACACAATAGAAGGTGATTTTATGAGAAAATACGCAGCGATTGCTTTATGTACATCTGCTATTCTAGTAGGCTGTAATACTAGCAATGTAAGCCAAGAACCTAAAAAAGAGAAAAAGGTACAAGAGGTCAAAAAACAAGAAGAGACGGTGCGGGAACAAGGTAAAATTTCTTATAATCCAATTACGCACGAATCTACAAACGCAAATATTCATATTACAGACATAAAAGATTCTTTAACCGAAGTACAATATAAAATTTGGCGCACTGCTGATGGAAAGGAAAGTGCTAAATCCTTTTCTTCTAAAGAGAAAAATCAACAATTTACACTTCCCTTTGATATAAAAGAATTTGAAGGAAAACGCGGTGAATATCAAATTGAAGCTACAGGAACAACAGAGGGCGGAAAAACTATTCCACTTACGAAATCTACTATTACTTTCGAGCAAAAAGTTCCTGTTCTTATGTACCACGCAATTGATGATTATCATGGACAAGGTATTAAAGATTTATTCGTATCGCCTGCTAACTTTGAAGCACAAATGAAGTATTTAAAAGAAAATGGTTATACTTTGTTAACGTTTGAACGCTGGGGCGATATAAATAAAGTAAACAAGCCGATTTTCGTTACATTTGATGACGGTATGAAAAATAATATGAATGCATTTCATGTTTTACAAAAACTAAAAGACGATACATTTAAACCAGCGGCAACAGAATATATGATTGTTGATAACGTTGATGTAGAAGGAGCTCTTTCTACATCTGAAATAAAAGAAATGGTTGATTCAGGTATTTTTTCTGTACAATCTCACACAGCAACACACGCAGACTTGCCGAAAATTACAAACTATGATGAAGAGTTAAAAGGATCAAAAGAAAAGCTAGAGAAAATAACAGGTAAGCCTGTTATCGCAATTGCTTATCCTTTCGGTCATGTAGATGATAAAGTTGTCGCAGAAACAAAGAAACACTATCAATTTGCAACAACAACGAAGCCTGGACAATTCATTACGAAGGGTGAACCTGATGAGCTGTTAAAAATGAAGCGTGTTCGCATACACCATACAACGACTGTAGAACAATTTGCTTCTTCGATTAAATAACTATTAGAGCTCAATACATTTTGAGCTCTCTTTTTACGTTATATTTATATATATTTTTAGAATTTTCTTGTATTATATATAGTAAGAAATCTTTCAAACTAAAGGAGATTATACATATGTCATTTGAACAAACGTTAGAGAAATATGCTGCCCTTGCAGTCAATGTTGGTGTTAATATTCAACCCGGACAAACTTTATCAATCAGTGCACCTCTTGAGGCTGTACAGTTTGTACGCCTAGTTACAGAAAAAGCATATAAATCTGGTGCAAAACACGTATATGTTGATTGGAATGATGAGACGTTAACACGCTTAAAGTTCGATCTAGCTCCTGAAGAAGCTTTCTCTGAATTCCCTTCTTGGAAAGCACATGCTCGTGAAGAATTAGCAAAAGAAGGCGCTGCATTTATGTCCATCTATGCAGAGAATCCTGATCTATTAAAAGGTGTAGAACCAAAGAAAATTGCAACAGCTCATAAAGTAGCTGGAGAAGCGATGAAAGTATACCGTGATTATGTACAAGCAGATAAAGTAAGCTGGTGCGTAATTTCTGTTCCTACGAAAGAATGGGCTGCAAAAGTATTCCCTGACGTAGCGCCAGAAGAACAAGAAACAAAACTATGGGATGCTATCTTCAAAGCTACTCGTGCTGATTTAGAAAATCCTGTGGAAGCATGGAAAGAACATGATGAAACACTACATACAAAAGTAGATTACTTAAACGAAAAACATTATAAAGCTCTTCACTATACAGGCCCTGGAACAGACTTAACAATCGAACTTCCAGAGAAGCATGTATGGGCTGGTGCTGGTAGCTTAAATGAAAAGAACGTAGCATTTATGGCTAACATTCCAACTGAAGAAGTATTTACAATGCCTCTTAAAACAGGTGTGAACGGCCAAGTATCTAGCACAAAACCGTTAGCATTTGCAGGTAACATTATTGATAACTTCACGTTAACATTTGAAAACGGACGTATCGTAGACTATAAAGCTGAATCTGGTGAAGAGGCTTTAAAACATTTAGTAGAAACAGATGAAGGTTCTCACTTCTTAGGCGAAGTAGCTTTAGTACCTCATGATTCACCAATTTCAAACACAAATATTTTATTCTACAATACGCTATTTGATGAAAATGCATCTTGCCACCTTGCAATCGGAAATGCTTATGCATTTAACTTAGTTGGCGGAAAAACAATGTCTAAAGAAGAACTTGCCGAAAATGGCGCAAACGCTAGTATTACACACGAAGACTTCATGATTGGATCAGCTGAGCTTGATATCGACGGCATTACAGCTGATGGAAGACATGAGCCGATCTTCCGTAAAGGTAACTGGGCGTTTTAATAAAAATAAAAGGCTATCTTCCACGCCGGAAGATAGCCTTTTATGATGCCGATGACACTTTCAGTCCAATTACTCCTAAAACAATAAAGAGAATACAAAATGCTTGGAATAAATTAATATGCTCTTTAAAAAAGTACACACTAATGATTGTAATAAGTAGCGTTCCCACACCAGACCAAATTGCATAAGCAATGCTTAAATTAATCTTTTTAACAACGATAGCAAACACGCTGAAACAAATTCCATAGAATACGAAAATAAGTACACTTGGAACAAGCTTTGTTAAACCGTTCGATAACTTCATCGCAATCGTTCCAGCTACTTCAAAAATAATTGTTACGAGTAATAATAGCCAATATACCATACTAGAATCTCCTTCTCTGTTACCTTATAGAGATTCTAGTATACTACTTATAGTCCTAACGAAATATATTTAATTTCTAAATATTCCTCGATACCGAAATGGCCTCCTTCACGGCCGATACCACTTTCTTTAAAGCCTCCAAATGGTGCTTGTGCAACTGATGGAAGGCCATCGTTTAAGCCGATAATTCCGTACTCTAACGCTTCACTAATTTGGAATGCTTGGCTAATATCTTTTGTGAAAATATAAGCAGCCAAGCCATATGGTGTATTATTTGCTCGTTCGATTACTTCTTCAACTGTTTTAAATTTCGCAACTGGTGCAACCGGTCCAAATGTTTCTTCATTCATACAAAGCATCTTGTCATTTGCCAATCCAATTACTGTTGGCTGAATGAAATAACCATCTAACTCTGCAAATTTATGGCCACCGTATAAAACTTCTCCGCCCTTTTGAATTGCATCTTCAATATGTTCTTGTACTTTCGAAACTGCATTCGCATCAATAAGTGGACCTACAGTTGTTCCTTCGCCGAATCCATCTCCGACTTTAAGCTGCTCTACAGCTGTTGTGAACTTCCCTGCAAATTCTTCATACACTTCTTCTTGAACAAAGATGCGGTTTGTACATATACACGTTTGTCCTGCGTTACGGAATTTCGAACCAATTACCGCTTCTACCGCCTTATCTAAATCAGCATCATTCATAACAATAAATGGAGCGTGACCACCTAATTCAAGCGAAACCTTTTTCATCGTTTGCGCAGCGCTAGCCATTAATTCTTTTCCAATTTCAGTTGATCCTGTAAAGGAAACTTTTCGAACGCGCTCATCTTCCATCCACGTATCAGCAATTGCTTTTGCACTACCTGTTACAATATTTATTACACCTTTTGGAATATCTGCTTCATGTGCTAATTCAACTAACTTCAATGCAGTTAATGGCGTTTGACTCGCTGGTTTCACAACTGCCGTACAGCCTGCTGCAAGTGCTGGAGCTACCTTTCTCGTAATCATAGCAGCCGGGAAATTCCAAGGCGTAATAGCTGCCATAACCCCAACTGGTTGCTTCATAACTAAAATACGCTTATTCGGATGAGAAGCAGGAATCATTTCACCGTATATTCGCTTTCCTTCTTCTGCGTACCATTCAACAAAACTATTTGCATAATTCACTTCACCAAGTGCTTCTGCAAACGGCTTCCCTTGCTCTCTCGTCATGATTGCTGCAATTTCTTCTTTATTTTCATCAATGAGCGTGAACCATTTTTTCAACTTTACTGCGCGATCCGCTGCCGTTAATTTTGACCATAATTTAAAAGCCTCATGTGCAGCATCAACTGCTTGCTTTGCCTCTGTAATCCCGCCCTTTGGTACAGTTGCAAATACTTCCTTTGTCGCTGGATTATTCACTTCGATTTGTTCTTGCAGTGTAATCCACTCACCATTTATATACATCGCTTTTTTCTCTAAGTTTACGAACGTCGCTTTTTTATCCAATGTTTTCTTCCTCCTCTATGAACTTCTTAATCTTCCTAGTGGCAGCAGATTGACTTATTTGTAAAAACTCAGCCACTTTATAACTTGATCCATACGTTTTATACGCTTTAAGAATAATATTTCTCTCTACCTCTTCCAGCATTCTATAAAGACTTTGTCCGGATTGTTCAACTGTGGCCTCTTGCATAGATAGTGGCAAATCTTCTACCGTTACAAAATCATCAGCAGTGATAACAATTCGTTCAATTACATTTTCAATCTCTCTATTATTTCCTTCCCAAGGGTACCCTACAAACATTTGTAACGTACTAGGAGCTAACTTTACATCCCGTCCGTACTTTTTATTAAAATGCTGTAAATAATGATAGATGAGCGGCAAAATGTCTTCTGTTCTCTCCCGAAGTGGCGGAATTGAAATTGGAATGACATTCAGACGATAGTATAAATCTTTCCGGAATGTTCCTTGTTTCACCATCGTACTTAAATCTCTATTTGTTGCCGCTACAATTCTAACGTCCACCTTTTTTAATTCTCTTCCGCCTATAGGACGAAACGTTTTTTCTTGCAATACTTGCAAAAGCTTCGCTTGAATTTCAAGCGGCATTTCACCAATTTCATCTAAGAAAAGAGTTCCTTTATGCGCTGATTCTAATAGCCCCTTTTTCCCTTCACGATTTGCACCTGTAAAAGACCCACCTGAATATCCAAAAAGCTCAGATTCGATTAAATTCGTCGGCAATGCCGCACAATTAATTTCATAGAAACTTTCATTCTTCCGGTGACTCACTTCATGCAAATGGCGTACTAATCGGCTTTTCCCCACTCCAGTCTCACCTAATACGAGAACAGTACTATCTACTACTGATACTTTTTTTATTGTTTCGATTATTTTTTGCATAGCGATACTTTTAAAAATAAGTCCTTCGTGTTCATATGTTTCTCTTAATTCTTTTTTATATGTTTTTAACTGATTATCCATTTCCTCTACCTTTTGACGTAATTGATAGAGTTCTGTAAGATCACGAGAATAACTAATCACTCTTCTTAAATTTCCCTCATCATCAAAAACAGGCCTTGTACGAACATGCAAATACTCTCCTGATTTCGTTGTTTGAACAAGTTCAACTGGCCTTTTCTTTTCAATTACTTCTAACGTTGCAGACGGATAAAAAATCCCTTCTTTTTGTAGTTCTTTTACATGCTTTCCTACTAATTCCTTAGCAGAGAGCTGGTAATGTCTTTCACACATGCTATTTACACGTACAACGATCCCTTTATCATCCGTAACAAAAATTTCGTCAAATGCATATTCAAATACATCTTGTAAATCCATCAACACTCGTTCCTTTTCTGCAACCATCCTAGCCACCCCTTACTTTAAATCCATCGATTCACTTCACTACCTTTATTATAAAGTGAATTTTCTGCATTTTATATAGAGTAAGCTAGAATGTTTTCAATTTGTTATTTATACAAATCTATTTATATTTTTTCAACACATAATTCGCTGCCTTGAAAAATACAGAATGCCATCGCAACCACACCCTCACTTTGTTTTAGCTTGGCATGGGGCAGGAAAAGGGGCTGATCGATTCTATATATGACCAGATGCTCTCTTCCGCCTAAAAAGAAAAGCTTTATGCCCTTTTTTAAGTTATCCCAATTCTTTAAACACGAGCGATATTTGCTTGCTCATAACAAGCTTGCAATGATTCTTCAATTATTGTTAAACCTTCCTCAAGTTGCTCATCTGTAATCACTAATGGCATTAAAACACGAATAACATTTCCATATGTTCCTGCTGATAGTAGAAGTAATCCATGCTTATTTGCTTCTGCACATAAATTAGACGCTAGTGTTTTATCAGGCACTTTCGTCTTGCGATCTTGAACGAGCTCGAATGCACACATTGCCCCTAAGCCGCGCACATCACCGATGCAATTATATTTGTTTTTCATCTCTTGGAATCGGTTCATTACGACTTTCCCTACTTCTATCGCTCTATCATTTAATTTCTCTTTTTCTATTACATCAAGCACAGCTAATGCAGCCGCACATCCTAGTGGGCTTCCTGCATATGTTCCGCCCAGTTCTCCCGGTGCAGACTCATTCATAATTTCTTTACGTCCAATCACGCCACTTATCGGTACACCAGCACCTAATGATTTAGATACCGTAATTAAGTCTGGAACGACATCATAATGATCAATTGCAAAGTACTTTCCGGTACGACTAAAGCCTGTTTGAATTTCATCAGCTACAAATAAAATACCGTGCTCTGAACAAATGCTGCGTACTTCTTGAACGAATTTCTTACTTGGAACGATAAATCCGCCTTCCCCTTGAACAGGTTCCATTACAACTGCTGCAATTGTTTCTGGTGCTACTTCTGATATGAAGAAGTTCTTAAACTCTTCAATGATAAAGTCATCATACTGCTCTTCTGTTAACCCCTCTGGGCGACGGTATTCATATGGGAATGGCGCTTTATATACTTCTGGAGCAAATGGGCCAAATCCAAATTTATATGGTTTTACTTTACTTGTCATCGTCATTGTCATTAATGTGCGCCCATGAAATCCTTTAGAAAATGCGATAATTCCAGGTCTCTTCGTATATTTACGAGCAATCTTCACTGCATTTTCAACCGCTTCTGCCCCACTATTTAAAAACAGCACTTGTTTATCGAAATTACCTGGCGCTAATGCGGCCAGCTTTTCTGCCAATTCAATATACGGCTCATACATCATCACATTAAATCCAGTATGAATATATTGATCTACTTGTTTATGAAGCGCTTCTTTAACAGCTGGATGACAGTGTCCTACATTAATTGTCCCAATTGCTCCTGCGAAATCAATGTACTGATTTCCATCCACATCTGTTACGAGTGCACCATTTGCAGACTGTACAAATGTTGGAATACCATTACTTACTCCTTTTGGTACTATATTTTGGCGGCGTTCTAATAAAGACGCTGCTTTCGGTCCTGGAATTTGTTCATTTACTTTAGCAAATTTTTTTGTGTTCATTGTGTACCCCATCCTTTTCTATACAATGTTTTCTCTTTATATTGCAAGATGTATGCCAACTTCCTCTTTCTAGTATTCATCCCATTCTCTTACTATCTCGGCATAAAAAAATAAGTCTATAAAGACTCATATAGAGTCCTTATAGACTTATTCATTTATACATTAGACTTTCCTTGTTCCCAAATAAACTCACCTGAATGAGAAATTAAATCTTCAACAGATTGTAATACTAAATCTGCAAGTGGTTCTAACGTTTGACGATCACCCGTACCAGATAGTACGCCAATCGCATAACAGTCGCCACCATTTTTCGCTAAATGTAAATCCGTCGGTGTATCCCCGATGACTGCTACTTCACATGTCTCTAAATTAAATCTCTCACAAAACGATTCTACAATTTTTTTATCTGGCTTCTGTGCTGGAAATGTATCTGAAGCTATAACACAATCAAAAAAAGCTTCCAATTGATATTGCTTTAAAAATAATTCTGTCGGCGCGAAATCATCAGCTGTAACGACACCTAGAATAAACCCTCTATCCTTTAACGCTTGTAAAACTTTCGGTAAATCTGCCGTCATTCTCATATGTGAACGATGCTCGTACATAAGAGCAAACAACTTTTCACTCACCCATTGATGCATCTCTTCTTCTCTAGATGATGCAATATACTTACAAAGCCCCTTGGCCACATCAAGACTCGTTCCAGCAGCGAGCGCACTACGCGGATGAACAAATGCTCCATCTACGCCAATCTCTTTTAATAAAGCCTGCTGCATTGATTCTGGTAATTGATATAAATTTATACATTCTGCAACAAGCTCTTCAGCTACTTTTATCCAAATTGAATAAAAATCCATTAATGTCCCATCTTTATCAAATAGTATTGCTTTTACCTTCTCCATAGCATCCTACCTCTCATTTCTTATCTCTTCCAGTGTATCAATAAAATATGGATATAAAATAAACGGATTGTAAAAATACCATAAAAATCAAACTAACTTACAATTTACAATTCATCTGCACATAGAGAAACTTTAATCAGTGGGGGAATCTTATTGCTCGCAAATAGTGAGGTGAAAGCAAAAAAAGATGCCTTTACAGGGCATCCTCTTGATGTTCAGGAACAAATAGTTCCAGACAATGATATATATTTTCAAATTCCATTGGTGCATCTCCGCCATATTCACCATCTAAGTTGATCATTAATTTATCAGGTGAATGCACTTTAATACGATTCGCTTGTGTATATAGTACTTTCGGATTGTTAATATGTTCCCCACGCTGCGCTTGTGTTGCTGCTTTAATTAAATCAGCGATAGAACCTTTTTTCAGTACTAATAAATCAAATAATCCATCGTTAATAGATGCATATGGTGCTACTTTTTCGAATCCACCAACTGAACGAGTATTCGTAATTAAAAACATCGTAATTTCTTCTTGTAGCAACTTCCCATCATACTCAATTTCAACATATGTTGGATGTAATGATGGTAACATTTCGATTCCTTTTAAATAGTAAGCAAGTTGGCCTAATACCGTTTTTAGCTTGCTTGGTACTTCATATGTTAATTCTGTAATACGGCCGCCACCAGCGATATTAATGAAATATGTATCATTCGCTCTACCAAGATCTAACGGTACCGTTGTTCCTTCACAAATAATATCCGCAGCCTCTTCAATAACACGAGGTACACCGATCGCACGCGCAAAATCATTTGTCGTTCCAACTGGAATAATTCCAAACTTTGGACGATGCTCATGTCCTACTAAACCGTTCACTACTTCATTTAACGTACCATCACCACCAGCTGCGATAACAACATCAAACTTACGATCCGCAGCTTGCCTCGCTGCCACAGTCGCATCTCCAGGACCAGTTGTCGCATGACAAGACGCTTCATATCCAGCTTGTTCTAATTTTTGTAATACTTCTGGTAAGCTCTTCTTAAATAGCTCGCGCCCAGAAGTAGGATTATAAATAATTCTTGCTCGCTTCATCATTTATTAGCACAGGAAATTCCTTATTCATTGAAAAACGAATACACCGAACCCTTATTCAGTATCCCTATGCTTACCTCCTCTCATCTTCCTATCCTTCTTTAATTCCGCTCAAACAGGCAGTAAGAACCCGATTCGTGTAGCCCATCAAAAGTAACTATTCACTCCTGATAGTTTTGCTTTATTTAACCAAGAAATTTATCCCGCTATTTGCAGGCAGTAAAACTCCCACTGATTAAAGTTTCACTTTATGTCTATCCATTCTCTCACATCAATTTACATATAATGAATAATAATTATCTATTATTTCATGAGATGAAAAAACTCTCTATGTCTAGATTTATCATTATTCCCACCTTTTTGCAACTATCATACCATAGTTGCTATACAAACATTTTTTCACTTTTGACAGTTAATCAAACGTTTGTTTAAATTATTTTTCACCATTTAAACAAACGTTTGATTAACTCAGAAAAAACACCCAAATACGGGTGTTTTTTCTTTTTAATCTTTAAGAACCTATACTATTTTAGCGTTCAAAAATAAGAATTCTTCTCTTTTTTTAGCGCTTATTAATCTCTTCAAGTAAGATTTTATTAACAAGCGGTGGATTTGCTTGTCCTTTTGTAGCTTTCATAATTTGACCAACTAAGAAGCCAATTGCACGGTCTTTACCGTTTTTAAAGTCTTCAATAGATTGCTCATTATTATCAAGAATTTCTGTTACAACCTTACGAAGTGTTCCTTCGTCAGAAATTTGAACAAGACCTTTCGCTTTAACGATTTCTTCTGGGTCTCCACCTTTTTCAATTAATTCATTAAATACTTTCTTCGCGATTTTAGAAGAAATTGTACCTTTTTCAATTAATTGAACCATTTTAGCTAAGCCAGCTGGCGTTAATGCAACGTCTTTTAATTCTTTTTGTTGTTTGTTTAAGTATGCAAGTACTTCACCCATTAACCAGTTTGATGTTAATTTCGCATCAGCACCGTCTGCAACTGTTGCTTCAAAGAAATCAGACATCTCTTTCGTTAATGTCAATACATGCGCATCATAAGCTGGTAAGCCAACTTCTTCAACATAGCGAGCTTTACGTGCATCTGGAAGTTCTGGAATAGAAGCACGAATTTCTTCTTTCCACTCATCGTCGATGTAAAGTTCAACTAAGTCTGGCTCTGGGAAGTAACGGTAATCGTCAGATCCTTCTTTTATACGCATTAAGATTGTTTTCTTCGTTGCTTCGTCATAACGACGTGTTTCTTGTTGGATGATACCACCAGATAATAATTCTTTTTCTTGGCGCACTTGCTCATGCTCAAGACCTTTTTGCACGTAAGTGAAAGAGTTTAAGTTTTTCAGTTCTGCTTTTGTACCGAACTTCTCTTGTCCAACTGGACGAAGTGAAATATTCGCATCACAACGAAGAGAACCTTCTTCCATCTTACAATCAGATACACCTGTATATTGAATGATTGATTTTAACTTCTCTAAGTACGCATATGCTTCTTCTGGAGTACGCATATCTGGCTCAGATACGATCTCGATTAAAGGCATACCTTGACGGTTGTAGTCTACTAATGAACCGTCAGCTGCATGCGTTGATTTACCAGCATCTTCTTCTAAATGAAGACGTGTAATACCGATACGTTTCTTTTTACCTTCTACTTCGATTTCAATCCAACCATTTTCACCAATTGGCTTATCAAATTGAGAGATTTGGTAAGCTTTCGGATTATCTGGGTAGAAATAGTTTTTACGGTCGAACTTCGTTTCCGTTGCGATTTCACAGTTTAATGCCATTGCAGCTTTCATTGCAAAGTTAACTGCTTCCTTATTTAAAGTAGGAAGTACCCCTGGGTATCCTAAGTCAATTACACTTGTTTGTGTATTTGGCTCCGCTCCGAATTCTGTTGGACTCGCAGAGAAAATTTTCGAATTTGTTTTTAACTCAACGTGAACCTCTAAACCAATAATTGTTTCTAAATTCATCTATGCTCGCCTCCTTACAGACTTGCTTTTTTTGTATGATAGTCTGTTGCTTGCTCAAACGCATGTGCAACGCGGTAAATCGTCGTTTCATCGAAGTGTTTACCAATGATTTGTAGACCAAGTGGCATGTTGTTAGCACCGAATCCACATGGAACAGAAATCGCTGGAACACCCGCTAAGTTTACTGGAATTGTTAAAATGTCATTTGCATACATTGTCATTGGATCGTCCACTTTTTCGCCCACTTTAAATGCTGGAGTTGGCGTTGTTGGTCCAATAATAACATCGTAGTTAGCAAATACATTTTCAAAGTCATTTTTAATTAATGTACGTACTTGTTGTGCTTTTTTGTAATATGCATCATAGTAACCAGAGCTAAGAGCAAATGTACCAAGCATAATACGACGTTTTACTTCATCACCGAAACCTTCGCTACGTGTATTTTTGTAAAGATCTAATAAGTTATTTACATTATCAGAACGAACACCGTAACGTACGCCATCAAAGCGTGAAAGGTTCGCAGATGCTTCAGAAGAAGATAATAAGTAATACGTTGCTAGAGCGTATTTAGAGTGCGGAAGAGATACTTCCTCCCAAGTTGCGCCCATACCTTCTAACACTTTTAAAGCAGCTAGTACTGACTCACGAGCTTCTTCGCCAACACCTTCGCCTAAGTATTCTTTCGGTACAGCAATACGTAAACCTTTAACATCGCCTGTTAAACCAGCTAAGTAGTTTCCTACTTCAACGTTTGCAGAAGTTGCATCCATACGGTCAATACCTGAAATAGCTTGTAATAAGTATGCATTGTCTTCTACTGTACGTGTAATCGGTCCGATTTGGTCAAGTGAAGATGCGAATGCTACTAATCCGTAACGAGATACGCGTCCGTAAGTTGGTTTTAAACCTACAACGCCGCAATATGCAGCTGGCTGACGGATAGAACCACCCGTATCAGAACCTAGAGAGAATAATACTTCTCCTGCTGCTACTGCTGCTGCAGAACCACCACTAGATCCGCCTGGAACGTAATCTAAGTTCCATGGATTTTTTGTAGCGTAGAAGCCTGAGTTTTCATTTGAAGAACCCATTGCGAACTCATCCATATTTAATTTACCGATTGTAACTGTGTCAGCAGCTTTTAGCTTTTGTACAACTGTCGCATCGTAAATTGGATCGAAGTTTGCTAATATTTTGCTCGCACAAGTTGTACGAAGACCGTTAGTTACAATGTTATCTTTTACACCAATTGGCATACCGAATAATAAACCATTATCCTCAGCACCAATCTTTGCATCTAATTCTTTCGCTTTCGCGCGTGCATTTTCTTCATCTAATGTAAGAAAAGCTTTTACGTTATCTTCAACATCCGAAATACGTTTGTAAGATTCTTCTACTAAATCCGTAACGGAAATTTCTTTGTTGTTTAACTTCTTATGTAACTCTGATACAGAATGATCAAATAATGACATCGAAATTCCCTCCTCTATTCTAATACTGCTGGAACACGGATTTGATTATCTTTGTGATCCGGTGCATTTTTTAATACTTCTTCTACTGGTAAACCTTTTTCTGGCACATCTTCACGCATAACATTTTTCATAGTTAATACATGAGTTGTTGGTTTTACATCAGTTGTATCTAATTCATTTAACTGTTCTGCAAATGTAACAATTGCATCTAGTTGTTTTTGAAATTTTTCTGCTTCTTGATCAGTAATTGCAAGACGTGCTAAATGTGCTACGTGCTTTACATTCTCAACGGAAATTCTTGACACGGCTAGGCCACCTCCATAATATATCGTTCAATCTACAATACTATTGATGATACCAAATTTTCAGTACTTCAAGCAAGTCAACACACGGCACTTACGGTATTTTTACATAAAAAAAGAAAGGCAAATGCCTTTCTTTACAATTTACTCTTTATCTAACGATTTATTTTTCGGAAATCTCTCGTTATCTTCTTCATTATCACGAATTGTTTTTTGTAATACAAAACAAGACATCGTTAGAAATAATGTTCCGATTAAATAGTATCCTTTTACACTAAGCGTTTCATCTAGCGTATAAATCCCAATTAGCATTCCTGAAAGCGCACAAACAAATGAAGTCCATGCTAAAAACGTGAACGCTTGCGTATTTCGTCTTCTCATCGTTCTCCCCCTCGTTAGCTGTACACCTATTATAGATAAATATATTTATCACAATGGGTTTTTATGTAAAATCATTTTTCTATTTATTAATCTATCACAAAAAATTTCTATTTTGAAGATAATTTTCTTTCTAATCTGAAAAAACAGTTAAAAATATTGACATTTATTTCAATTCCACATAAAATAAAAACAAATATTACGAACCTCGAAATATACGGGAGTGGAAATAATTGTTACAATATGAACATTTTTTAGACTTACTGCTAGATAACGCCAAGAAACTTTTCTATCCAGAAGAATGGGTAAGCCTTGATTTAACACTTTCCAAGACAGAAGTATTTTGTTTACTTTGGATGGAGCGAAATACGGATATTACAATGACAAAAATTGCTGATCTTCTTGATATACCGATGAGTACAACAACGGGCGTTGTAAATCGCCTTGTAAAAAAGGGATATATTGAACGCTACCGGAATGAAAGCGATCGACGCATTGTATTAATTCGTTTAACAGAAAACGGCGTAATGCTCGTTCAAGAAGTAAAACAAAATGCGGCCCATTACTTTAGCCTAGTGACAGATGCATTGTCAGAAGAAGAAAAAGCATTCTTACTACAAATATTCCAAAAGATCATGAATCACATTGCTACGTCACAGCAAAAAACAGAAGAAAAGGTTTCTACACCTAAAATGAAAAACATTCCGATTGAATAAGACCCTAGTTGGGTTTTTATTCAATTAAATATTTCGACACTCGTAATATTCGACATTCGAAACAAAGGGGATATTAATGATGAGAATTATTCTGTATACAGGTAAAGGCGGCGTAGGAAAAACTAGCATTTCAGCAGCAACAGCAATCCAAAGTGCAAAACAAGGATTAAAAACATTAGTAATGAGTACAGATCCCGCTCATAGTTTAGGGGATTCATTTGGCATAAAACTATCTTCTGAGCCACTAGAAATTCGCGAAAACTTGTGGGCACAAGAAATTAACACTATTTATGAAATGGAAAAAGGCTGGGGGAAATTGCAGAAATATATTACACTACTCTTCACTTCAAAAGCAGCTGATGATATTACAACAGAAGAATTAACGATGTTCCCTGGTATGGAAGATTTAATTAGCTTACTTCGAGTACTCGATTACTATAAACACAACACTTACGACGTCATCATTATTGATTGCGCACCGACTGGAGAAACTTTAGCAATGCTTAGCTTTCCAGACATGCTCGGCTGGTGGATGGAAAAACTCTTTCCTATTAAAAGGAAGATTTTAAAAGTTGTTCGTCCTGTAGCTCAACCACTTCTTGGTGTCCCCCTTCCAACTGATGATATTATGGACGAATTAACGAATACGCTTGAACAGCTCGGAGAAATGAGAGATATTTTATCAAACCGAAAAGTAACGAGTATTCGCGTTGTTGTAAATCCTGAAAAAATGGTCATTAAAGAAGCTCAGCGTAGTTTTACTTATTTAAACTTATACGATTATAACGTAGATGCCATTATGATTAACCGCGTCATCCCTAACACTGTTACCGACCCTTACTTTCAGGCATGGAAAGATACACAAAAGAAATATAAGGCGTTAATTAAAGATAGTTTTCAGCCACTTCCTATTTACGAAGCTCCCATGTTTGAACAAGAAGTTGTTGGTTTAGCTATGTTAGAGCGTGTAGGAAATGCTTTATTTAAATCAGACCCTTCTCCTACTGAAGTGAAATTTAATGGCCGCACACAATATGTAAAAAAAGATGGCGATGAGTATATTTTCGTTCTGTCCATTCCCTTCTCAAACAAAAGTGAACTTTCATTAAATCAAAAAGGTGATGAACTTATTATTCGAGCCGGCTCTATGAAGCGAAATATCACCTTACCAAAAACATTAACACACCTTTCTATTCAAGGAGCTAAGTTTGAAGATGATGTACTAAACATTCGGTTTGGAGGTGTAGTACATGCATGATGAATTACTAAGAAAGGTAATTCGTACAAAAATAAAAATCGGTATGCGTATATTAGAAGAGCTACCGAATCCGATTCAGCAATCAGCTAAGCACGCACTAAATATTTTGCAAGAGGAGCTCTCCTCCTATGCTGAAGAACAACCGCAACCTGAGAGTAATTTAAAAAGCATCATAATTGAATAACTATACCCTTGTAGAAAGCCTTTTCTTATAGGCTTTCTATCCCTTTATTGGAGCTGATATAAGTTGATAAAAACATCTTCAACAAGACATTTCACCACTAATACAATCTGGCTAATCCCCCTTCTATTCTTTTTTCATAACCTTGAAGAAGCTTTCCAAATGCCACAATATATCGCTAATCGATTTTCGATCCATTTTATAACTAACAAACAATTTTTCATTGCAATTTCCATATTAACAACCTTCGTCTTACTCATAGTCATTCTATATCAATTAAGCATCATATCTTCTATTTATTTGATCATTTTTATACAGGGCTGTATCTTCTTTAACGCCGTTCAGCATATTATCTTGTATTTCATTTATCGTTCTTATAATCCAGGAGTAATCTCAGCATCTATCATTATCCTATTTTCTCTTTTCTTATTTTCATCAAAGAAACTATTAATCCCTAAAAAGAAATTAGCAAGTACACTCATTTTTAGTTTAATCTCTTACCCAATCATAATTTGGATTTCCTTATTATTAGCCAGCTGCTTTAATTAAAAAAAGACCAGGAAAACTCCTGGTCCATCACTCTACTTAACAAACATTGGATTCTATGTTATACAAAATTAGAAGGTACAGAATTAGGGTTTTGTTTGTTAAGTAGATTATATGTTGAACGAGCTAACAGCGGAGGGGTTCCTACTGTTAGTCGTTAAACTCAATAATTATTTTACGATTTTTTCAAGCTCATCAAGTGAAAGATCTACTGAAATTGAACCATCATTTGTTTCTTTCTTAATTGCATCTGTTACTTCTTTTGAATGGTATAACTCAATTACTTTTTTCAGTGTTGGATCATTTTTATCTTTCGTACGAGCTGCGAAAATATTAATATAGGCCTTTGCATTTTCATTATTTGGATCTTCTAAGAAAATTGGATCCTTCGCTGGGTCTAATCCAGCTTGACCAGCAACACCGTTATTAATAACTGAAGCCGCTACATCTTTTAACACACGAGGTGTTTGCTGTGCGATAACCGGTGTAACTTTTAGCTTCTTCGGATTTTCAGCGATACCGCTTGGATCCCCAAATAGACCAAAATCTTTCTTAAGCTTTAATAATCCAGCTGCATCAAGAAGTTTTAATGCACGTGCTTGGTTCGTTGGATCATTCGGAATAGCAATTTCCGAACCATCTGGGATTTCATTTGCTTTCTTATATTTTTCAGAGTATAAGCCCATCGGTGCAATTTGCGTTGTACCAACAGCTGTAATATCTAACTTATGCTCCTTTTTAAATTGCTCTAAGAAAGCAATGTGCTGGAATGAGTTTAGTTCAATATCTCCATCAGCTAACGCTTTGTTGGGTGTTGTGTAATCAGAGAACTCAACCAGTTTAATTTTAATCCCTTCTTTTTCAGCTTTTTTCTTTAAAATTTCCCAAACGTCTCCATCTGTTCCAGTTACACCGACGCGAACTACTTTCTCTTTCGCTCCTGCACCTGTGTCTCCACCTGAGCAGCCGCTTAATGCTGTAATTCCTACGATCGCTGATAATGCAAATGCTAAAATTTTCTTCATTTTCTTTTCCCCTCTTCCTTTTTATGATCTGCGTAAAAAGACTTTCGCAAAGTAGTTCCCTAAATTTTGAGCCACCTGTACAAGAATAATAAGTAAAACGACCGTTACAAACATAACTGACGTATCAAAGCGTTGATAACCATATGTCATTGCTAAGTCACCAAGACCGCCACCACCGACAAGTCCTGCGACTGCAGAAAATTCAATTAAACCGACCGTCATAAACGTGACACCTAGGATCAATGGTGCTAAAGCTTCTGGTACGAGGATTTCAAAAACAATTCTAAGTGGTGAAGCGCCCATTGCTTGTGCTGCTTCAATTACTCCTTTCGGAACAGAAACAAGATTGGTTTCAACCATTCTAGCAATACCAATTGATGCAACTAACGTCATTGGGAAGATTGCTGCAGCCGTTCCAATCGTCGTTCCAATAACACTTCTTGTTAGTGGGCTTAAAGCTACTAAAAAGATAATGAATGGAACCGGACGAATTGTATTAATTATGATATTAAGAATAGAAAAGACCCATTTATTTTCTAAAAAATTCCCTTTTCTCGTTACATACAATAGTAAACCTAGAGGTATACCAAGAATTGTAGCGAATATAAGGGTTACAATTACCATTAAGAGGGTATCCCCCGTCGCATCTAATATGCGAGGCCAAAATATACTCCAATCAACTCGCATGAGCTTCTACCTCCTTCAGCTGCACTTGCAGTCTTAGATGTTGTAATGCTTTTTGAATTTCTTTCTGTTCACCTTGTAGTTCTACAAGAAGATTTCCAAATAGCACATTTTGGAGTTCAATAATATTTCCATAAAGAACATTTACATCGACGTTATAGTTTTTCGCAATATATGATAGTACAGGCTGCCCTGTCTCTTCCCCAGTAAAAGTCAGGCGATAAATCTGACCTCCGTTTTGAATTTTCGCTAGAACACTTTCTGGTAAGTGATCATTAATAACAGAGCGTACAAAATTTTGAGTGGTCTTTGTTTTTGGTTGTGTGAAAACGTCAAACAGTTTTCCTTCCTCAATTACTTTTCCTTTTTCCATAACGGCTACACGGTGACAAATTTCTTTCACAACGTGCATTTCATGTGTAATAAGTAGGATCGTTAAATTGTACTCTCTATTTACTTTCTTTAATAAATTTAAGATTTCTGTTGTTGTTTCCGGATCTAAAGCTGATGTTGCCTCATCACATATGAGAATATCCGGTGATGTCGCAAGTGCTCTTGCAATCCCAACACGCTGCTTTTGTCCACCTGATAACTGTTCTGGATAATAGTTCGCTTTATCTTCTAAACCAACAAATTTTAGTAGTTCATTCACTCTTTCTTTTATCTCATTCTTCGGCAATTTCGCTAACCTTAATGGATAAGCAATGTTCCCAAACACCGTTCTTGAATTAAATAGATTAAAACTTTGGAAAATCATACCAATTCTTTGTCTTAGTTTCCGTAATTCTTTCGCCGATAATGATGTAATATCTTTATCATCTATTGAAATTGTTCCTGCAGTTGGTCTTTCTAACATATTTACTAAACGTAATAGCGTACTCTTTCCGGCACCACTAAATCCGATAATGCCAAAAATTTCGCCCTTTTCAACTGACAGCGTTACATCCTCAACCGCATGAACAGATTGCCCACCTGATTCATATACTTTACTTACATTGTTAAAAGAAATCATTTTCTTCCCTCCTATATGCTGTAAAAACTTGAAGTAGAGCTTTCGAGGTAAAATAAAAAGTGCTCTCCTTCTTATCAGTAATAAAAGATAAGAAGGAGAGCACTTTTATATGTACTCATTCACATCTTCTCATCTTCCAAGCCTTTATAGGCTTGCTGGAGTTAGCACGGTATTAAAAAACCCGTTGCTGAGGTATCGTAGGGCCAGTCCCTCCACCTCTCTGGATAAGAGTGTATCGATTTAATTGTCGTTTAATTAAGTCTTATTATAGAACTCAGAATAATGAGAGTCAATACATTTTTCGGAAAAAATTAATTATTTCTTTATTTAAATTTTCAAATAAGAAGTAACAATACAATAGTGATTTTTAAAGTTATGTAAAATCCTTCTCACTCATACTTTTAAAAAGGAGAATCTTCTCTACTCATTGAATAACATTATTTGAATATGAAATCGGAGGAAGATAGATATATGAAAACAGCTCTTTTGCTCGTCGACATTCAAAATGATTATTTTCCAAGCGGAATGATGGAATTACGTAATCCAGTAGAAGCAAGTGAATATGCTAGTCAGCTACTACAACATTTTAGAATAAGAAACGAACTTATTTTTCATATCCAACATGTAGCTATAAAAGATAGCGCTACTTTTTTCCTACCCAATACAGAAGGTGTCCATATTCACGAAAATGTCCGTCCACTTAGAGAGGAAACCGTGATCCTTAAACATTATCCAAATAGCTTCCGAGAAACTGATCTTCTAGAACAATTACAACGTTCAGGAGTTGAGCACGTCGTAATATGCGGGATGATGACCCATATGTGTATTGATGCTACAGTAAGAGCTGCTTTTGATTTTGGCCTTCACTGTACCGTAATACACGATGCTTGTGCTACAAAAGATCTTTCATTTAAGAATGCTACTATACCAGCTGTTTATATTCATAATACAATTTTGGCGAGTTTAAATGGAGTATACGCAAATATAATGAGTACAGAAGAGTTTTTAGCGACCTAAAAAAACACTCCTTTCAGTTAGCAAAGCCGAAAGGAGTGTTCTCTTGTCTAACCATAGATTTTCTTTCAAATTGTATTATACAGGAAATCCTCAAAATGAATACTAAAAAATATGACTAATAAGTCAATTTTTCTCGCTGTTTTGTTTCTATTTTCATGTTTATCCCGATATTAATAGGGTTTAACTAATTCAAAAGAACAAATAGTAATATTTGGCAAACTTTTCTTGATTGAAATTAACTAGCTTCTATTATAGAGAGTTTCTCAAAAAGAAAAGATCTTCACAGTCTGTGAAGATCTTTTCTACTATTTCTTATAAAGTTTCAGAAGTAGTTTTTGCTTGCATGTGAAGTGCTAAGTAGTCAGGGCCACCAGCTTTAGAGTCTGTACCAGACATGTTAAAGCCACCGAATGGTTGGTAACCTACGATTGCACCAGTACATCCACGGTTGAAGTATAAGTTACCAACGTGGAAGTCTTCACGTGCTTTTTCAATATGGTCACGGTTGTTAGAAAGAACTGCTCCTGTTAAACCGTATTCTGTATTATTTGCAATTGCAAGTGCATGATCAAAGTCTTTTGCTTTACAGAATGCTACTACTGGTCCAAAGATTTCTTCTTTCATTAAACGAGCATCTTCTGCAACGTCAGCAACGATTGTTGGTTGGATGAACCAGCCTTTAGAATCGTCTCCTTCGCCACCTGATACGATTTTACCTTCTTCTTTACCAATTGCAACATAGCTCATTACTTTATCGAATGCAGCTTGGTCATTAACAGGTCCCATGTTAATATCTTTTGCATCTGGGTTACCTACTGTTAATTCTTTTGTTAATTCAACAGCACGATTTAATACATGATCGTATACATCTTCATGGATTACTGCACGAGAACATGCAGAACATTTTTGTCCTGAGAATCCGAATGCTGATGCAACGATAGATTTAGCTGCTAATTCAAGATCTGCCTCTTTATCAACAACGATTGTATCTTTACCGCCCATTTCAGCGATAACACGTTTTAACCAAATTTGTCCCGGGTTTACTTTTGCTGCACGTTCGTAAATACGAATACCTACATCGCGAGATCCAGTAAAGCTAACGAAACGTGTACGAGGGTGATCTACTAAGTAGTCACCAACTTCAGAGCCATTACCTGGAACGAAGTTTACTACGCCAGCTGGTAAACCAGCTTCTTCTAATACTTCCATAAATTTCGCTGCTACTACAGGAGTTGTACTAGCTGGTTTTAGTAATACTGTGTTACCAGAAACTACAGCAGCTGTTGTCATACCTGCCATAATTGCGAATGGGAAGTTCCAAGGAGAAATGATAACACCTACTCCTAATGGAATGTAAGAGAAACGATTATATTCAATTGGACGGCTTTCTACTGGAATACCGTCTTTTAATTTCAACATTTGACGAGCATAATATTCCATAAAGTCGATTGCTTCTGCTGTATCAGCATCTGCCTCATTCCATGGTTTACCTGCTTCTTTTACAAGAATAGCAGAGAACTCATGTTTTCTACGACGAACGATTGCTGCAGCACGGAATAAAATATCTGCACGCATTTCTGGTTTTGACTTTCTCCAAGTTTGGAATGTTGCATCCGCTACTTGCATTGCTTTTTCAGCTAATTCACGGCTTGCTTTTGAAACACGACCAACAAGTTCCTCTTTATTTGCAGGGTTTACAGAAACAATTTTGTCTTCTGTAGTGATTTTTTCTCCCCCGATAATTAATGGATAGTCTTGTCCAAGATAAGATTCTACTTTCTTTAAACCCTCTTCAAACGCTAATTTGTTAGCCTCTACTGAAAAATCTGTAAATGGCTCATGTTTGTATGCTACTACCATCTTTTTAGCCTCCCCTTAGAAAAACGTTTACATTTTACAACATTATTCTACACGATAATTTAGATTTATTCAAATATTCCTAGACTTATATTTTAAAAATTAATAAATTTTTAAAATATAATAAAAAAAAGAGATTCATACATACGTATGAATCTACAAAATATGAGTATATTCCAAAACATTTTTCCCGATTAATAAAATAGTAACTAATAAAAATAAAGTCCTTACATATCCAACACCTTTTTGAACCGCAAACTTCGATCCAAAATAAGCACCTAAAATCATTGATAAGCCCATAATTATACCGTATTCAAAATGAATCACATCTAAAAATAAAAAAGTAATTAAAGATACGATATTACTAACGAAGTTCAAAAGTTTTCCAGATGCTGCCGCTTGAATAAAATCCAAACCAATTAATAAAAATGCAAAAATTAAAAAGGATCCTGTCCCTGGTCCAAAAAATCCATCATAAAACCCTATCATTAAAATAACAAAGAAAAATATTAATGTTTTCCCTTTTGTCATCTTTTTATAGGTAGATGCACTTCCCCAATCTTTTTTCGCAATAATATAAATGGCAATAAAAACCAACATCACGAGCACTAGTGGACGCAAAATATCAGGCGGAATAAACTTTACTACTAAAGCCCCTGCGACTGCTCCAATAATAGTTAACGGGATTAACTTTCCTACAATCCGAAAATTCACCTTACCTGATCGAATAAAATAAATTGTGCTCGTAAGCGTCCCCATCGTTGCAGCTAATTTATTCGTTGCGATTGCCGAAGCTGGTGATAAACCAACAAACATAAGTGCAGGAAGCGAAATTAATCCTCCCCCTCCAACAACCGAATCAATAAAAGCAGCTAAAAACCCGAATGCAATTAATAAAATAATGACTTGAAAGCTTAGTTCTTCCATGACTTTGCCCCTTACCCCTTTATTTGTAACATTTAAAATTATAACAAAATTTTTCAAGAAAAAAAGCTGTTCCTTTATGGAACAGCTCTCATCTTTAATCTAAAATTTTCACAAATGGTTCATCTTGCTTCGCTTCACGTATAATAATTGCTTCTGGACGTTCTACAGATTTAATTGTTACTTGTACTTTCATATAATTCGGGAAGTATTCCATAACAAGTCCAGCTACATATTGTGTAAAACCAATTACTTCAGCTTTCCCATTGAATTGGACAGGAATATCGAGCTTCATTTCTTTTAATTCATCATCTCTATACATTCCAGTACCGATAACAGCTGTATAATCGCCTTGGAAATACTCACTTAACTTCGCTTTAAAGTTTGACACCCTTGCAAGGTCTTCACGTTTATTATCCGATTTCGCTTGTTCAGACGGGAATAAATAGTATTTCTCATTGATCGACTTCCAATCCTCAACTGTTTCACTGCCTTTTTCTACCTTAGCATAAGAAACAAAATTCCCTGGTACAAGCGAAGACTTTGGACCTTGACGATAAATCGCAAATGTAACCGGAATATTTTTTATTTCAGGCTTTTTTTGCTGCATTACTTTCAAGATTTCTTGGGCCATCCTTTTCCCTTCAGCTAACATTTTTACATCTGGAATTGCAGCCTCACGCGGATAACCATGCTCTTCCTCATAATATTGAACAGAATTCATCGCTAATCCAACTACAATGCCACCACGTTCAACATCGTTCTCACCTTTTCTTACATAATAATCATGCTCTAAAATATTTGAGATATACATTGGACTTTTTTTATTCTTTACTTCTAGCGATTCTGATCCTTCACTTAAGGCTGGATTCAACCCTACATTCGGAAATTTAACTGCATCTTTTTTCAACTTATCCTCTAGCTCTTTTTGTTCAGCGTCTGTACGCTTTCTTTTTACAAGCATTTGAACACTTTGAGTATCTAAAACGTCTCCGCCTTTAAAGAAATAATCTTTCGTGCTAAATGATTCTTTGGCAATACGCATTAATCCTGTTTCAAATTCATCTACATCTAGACGACTATTTAAACCTTGCACAACTAAACCACGTGCAGATCCTGCATTAAATGGAACCGTTGTCTTATAATATTCATCCGAAATGGAGTATTTCGGGATAACTGCTTGTTCTTTCGCTTTCCCCGATTTCTCAACTGCTTTTTCATCTTTATTAGAACCAATGCTACACCCACTTACAAGTAGGCTAAGACTTAATACCGCTAACGCTATTTTTTTCATCGTAAGTTTGCACCTCTTACTTATTCAGCTCTTGTAAGAACCTCTCTTCATTCCAAACTTCAACATTGTGCTTCTCTGCTTGCGCTAATTTCGAGCCTGCAGCTTCACCAGCAACAAGTAAATCCGTACTTTTACTAACACTTCCTGTTACTTTTCCACCTAATGCCTCAATTTTCTTCTTCGCTTCACTGCGGCCCATAACTTCTAATTTCCCTGTTAAGACGACAGTTTTTCCTGCGAAGTACGATTCAACATTTTGTAAATCAGCAATTTTTATACCTTTGTATGCCATGTTCACGCCATACTCTTTAAATTGTTGTAATAGCTCTAATACGTCTTCATTATCGAAATACGTTACAACGGATTGAGCCATTTTTTCACCAATCTCATTAATTGTTTTTAATTCTTCTTCCGTCGCTTTCACAAGCTCATCCATAGTTTCGAAATGCTCAGCAAATGTACGTGCCGCTTTCGCACCGACATGACGAATACCAAGACCGAATAATAATCGCTCTAATGAGTTTTCCTTAGAATTCTCAATTGCTTGGACTAAATTTGTTGCTGATTTTTCACCGAAACGTTCTAGTTCTAATAATTGCTCTTTCGTCAATGAATATAAATCAGCAAACGTACGAATATAATCCGCATCAAAGAGTTGTGTAATTACACGTTCTCCAAGTCCATCAATATTCATTGCATTTCTTGAAACGAAATGGATTAATCCTTCACGAATTTGAGCTGGGCAAGTCGGATTTATACATCGAAGTGCTACTTCTTCTTCTAAACGAACAAGTTCACTCTTACATGCTGGACAATGCGTTGGCATATGATATTCTTCTTCCTCACCAGTACGCTTATCAAAAATAACGTTCACAACTTCAGGAATGATATCTCCAGCCTTTTTCACAACAACGTAGTCACCAATTCGAATATCCTTTTCACGAATTAAATCTTCGTTATGTAAAGAAGCACGACGGACAATAGTTCCGGCTACTCGCACTTGCTCCAGCTCTGCAGTTGGTGTTACAACTCCTGTGCGGCCGACACTTAATTCAATCCCTGTTAATCTCGTCACAACTTCTTCAGCTGGGAATTTATAAGCTATTGCCCATCTTGGACTCTTCGCTGTAGTTCCTAAGCTTTCTTGAATAGCAACATCGTCTACTTTTATAACGATTCCGTCAATCTCATAATCAAGATGCGGGCGTTTTTCTTGCCACTCTTCTACATAGGCTATTACGTCTTCAATTGTTTCACATGTACGACGATTTGGATTCGTCTTAAATCCAAGCTCACCTAAGAAATCCAGTGATTCACTGTGGGATGGAATTGTTTTTTCTTCTACATTAGCAAGACCATACACAAACATAGATAAGTTACGCTTCGCTGCAATTTTCGGATCAAGTTGGCGTATCGATCCTGCTGCCGCATTACGTGGATTCGCAAATACATCTTCACCATTTTGTTCTTTCTCTTCATTCAATTTAACGAATGAACGCTTCGGCATATAAGCCTCGCCTCGTGCTTCTAACGTTACTTCTTCATTTAAACGCAGCGGGATAGCTTTAATCGTTTTTAAGTTTTGGGTAATATCTTCACCCGTTATACCATCACCACGTGTTGCTCCTTGAATGAAGCGTCCTTTTTCATAATGAAGTGAAACAGCAAGTCCGTCAATTTTTAATTCGCATATATATCTTACATTCGCATCATCAATTCCCTGATGTACTCTTCGATCAAAATCACGCAAATCTCCTTCATTAAACGCGTTTCCTAAACTTAACATTGGTGATTTATGCGTTACCTTTTCAAATATATCAAGAACAGTCCCCCCAACGCGAATGGAGGGCGAGTCTTCACTCATAAACTCTGGGTTCTCTGCTTCTAATTTTATAAGCTCCTGCATATCACGGTCATATTCCGCATCAGAAACAGAAGGATTGTCTAATACGTGATATTGATAGTTAAATGTATTTAACAAATCACGCAATTCTTCTATACGTTTTTTGGCTATCTCTTTTGACATATCCTCAGTCCTTTCCTATTGTTTCGTCACAGGTGCAAATTTTGCTAATAAACGTTTAATACCAATTGGGCTTGGGAATGCAATATCTAATTCTTTTGAATCACCTTCACCCTTTACACTTACAACTGTACCGACTCCCCACTTCTGGTGAGCTGCTTTATCGCCTATTCCCCAGCCAATTTGCTCGCCACCTGTCGTCTTAACAGCCGGACGCGCGAAAGCTGAACGAGAACGTGTTGTAGTTGCGCTTGTCGTTCTTCCTTTTGCACCAAACGAAGTTTCACGCTTCGGTGCTGTTTCGTTTAATGGTTCTACTAATTCTGCTGGAATTTCTGTAATAAATCGAGATGCTGCATTCATACTTGTTCTACCAAATAAAGTACGCATTTGAGCATTGGATAAGTATAGCTCTTCTTCTGCACGAGTAATACCTACATAGGCAAGACGACGCTCTTCTTGCATTTCATCCTCTTCCATAAGAGAACGAGTATGCGGGAATATCCCTTCCTCTAAGCCAACAATAAAGACAACTGGGAACTCTAATCCTTTTGCTGAGTGCATCGTCATTAAAATAACTTCTTCACCAGCAGTTGGATCTTCATCTACACGATCAATATCAGCAACAAGAGCTAAGTCTGTTAAGAATGCAACAAGGCTCTTATCTTCGCTTTGGGATTCAAATGTTTGTGTAACAGATAAAAACTCGTCTAAGTTTTCTAAACGACCTTCTGCTTCTAAAGAACGCTCATTTTTCAACATATCACGATAGCCTGTCTTCTCAATAACTTCTTCTACTAATTCTGTAACAGATAAATACTCTTGCATATTTACCCAGTTGTGTAATAAACTTGCGAATTCTTTTACTGCTTTTGTTATTTTTGCACTTACACCAACATGCTCAATCTCATCAAATACAGCAGTTAATGAGATTCCGTTTTGCACACCATAATTAATAATTTTATCGATAGAAGTCGCACCAATCCCGCGCTTTGGCATGTTTATAATACGTCCAAAACTAATCTCATCATCTGGATTCCCAATTAAACGTAAGTACGCCAAAATGTCTTTAATCTCTTTACGGTCGTAGAACTTAGTACCTCCGACAATTTTGTAAGGGATATTAGATTTTAGGAAAATCTCCTCAATCATACGAGACTGGGCATTTGTACGATATAACACTGCAAAATCAGTATATTTTCGGTTCCCCATTTGAATATCGTCACGAATTTTTTTCGCAACAAAATACGCTTCGTCCTTTTCGGTTGCAGCACGATAATACGAGATTTTGCTTCCAATTTGATTTTCTGTCCATAATTTCTTCGGTTTACGGTTTGAATTTTTTTCAATTACAGCATTAGCTGCATTTAAAATATTTTGTGATGAACGATAGTTTTGTTCTAACAGAATAACTTGTGCATTCTCATAGTCTTTTTCGAATGACAAAATGTTAGAAATGTCAGCCCCGCGCCAGCGGTAAATAGACTGATCCGAATCACCAACAACACAAAGGTTTTTAAAACGTGATGCCAAATGTTTAACAAGAAGGTACTGAGCTTTGTTCGTATCTTGATACTCATCAACGTGAATATATTGGAATTTACGCTGATAAAACTCTAGTACTTCTGGAACACGTTCAAATAGCTGAATCGTCGTCATAATTAAATCATCAAAGTCTAATGAGTTATTTTTCAAAAGACGTTTTTGATATTCTGTATATACATCGCTCGTTAATTTTTCATATGGATCAGCGGTTGTAATTTTTTTTGCATATTTATCTGCAGATAACAGTTCATTTTTCGCATTGCTAATACCCGCTAAAATAGAGCGCGGCTCAAACTTCTTCGGGTCAATATTGCGCTCCTTCATAATTTTTTTTACTACAGTTAACTGATCACCTGAATCTAAGATTGTAAAGTTACGATTAATACCAATGCGGTCAATATCACGTCGTAAAATACGTACGCACATAGAGTGGAACGTAGAAATCCAAATATCTTCTGCTTCTGGTCCAACAAGTTTATCAATACGCTCACGCATTTCACGAGCAGCTTTATTTGTAAAGGTAATTGCTAGTACATTCCATGGCGCCACACCTTTTTCACCAAGTAAATATGCAATACGGTGTGTTAACACACGTGTTTTCCCACTACCTGCGCCTGCCATTAATAGAAGTGCTCCATTTGTTGTTTGTACTGCTTTTTGTTGCTGCGGATTTAAACCATTTAATAACTTATCTGTCGTACTCATATGTGCCTGCACCTACTCTCCTTTTACTGCTTTAACTGTTTTTAATGCCGATTTTATATCATCATAAATAATATTTCCAACAACTACTGTATCAGCATACTGCGCCATTTCTTTCGCTTGTTCTGCATTAGAAATACCACCGCCATAATATAGCTTAGCTTGTTTCAATTCTGCTTTTACATTTTTAACAAGCTCAATGTCTCCATACGTCCCGCTATATTCTAAATAGAATATCGGTAAATGTAATAGCTTGTCTGCTAAACGCGCATATGCAATAACATCATCTTCTGTTAAATCACATTTTGCATCTGTAAGCTGGGCTACTTTCGCTTCTGGGTTTAAAACACAATACCCTTCCATGTAAATTTCGTCCCAGTCCATAATATCCCCAAATTCTTTCAATGCCTCATGATGAACACCTGTTACCCATTCTACTTTTCGGCTATTTAAAACACTTGGGATGTAATAAAAATCAAATCCTGGTGTAATTGCCTCCACATCAGAAACCTCTAACACACAAGGCACTGCATATCTACGAATGCTAACTAGCATGTGTAATACGTTATCAATTGTCACTCCATCACTTCCGCCTACAATAACAGCATCCGTTCCAGATTCACAAATCATTTCTAAATGTTCGTCACTTAACTCCTTATTTGGATCAAGCTTAAATACATGTTTCCATTTGGAAATATCGTACATGAAAACACCCTTTCTTTTCTCTAGTTATATAATTTCTGTTCAAAATAACAGTTAATTTTTATCAAGATTTTTTACATTCCTTGCTATATCTTTACCAGACTGGCGTATGCAACGATGAAATGCGACAGCTATCTTTACCGGACTTTTTGAACTTCCCTACTATATTTGTTCAAAAAGGAGGATATAGAGAGCCGAGCAGATCGAGGCGCATTCGCCAGGAGGAACGGAATGTAGTTTTTCCTACATGAGTACCGGACTGGCGTATGCAACGATGAAATGCGGCAGCTATCTTTACCGGACTTTTTGAACTTCCTTTTACGCATTCTTTCATTATAACAAAAAAAGCTACCTACACACACGCCCAATCCAACATCTTTTTCAACGTCAAATGTTGGATTACATATCAAAAAACTTATACGGAATACTAACAAATGAAATAGTATTTTCTATTTCGAAGTTAATTAAAAAGGAGTGTTTTTCTAATGAAGCAAAACATCGGCACAATTAGTGCTCTAATTCGAATTACACTCGGACTCATCCTCTTCGGTTGTAGTACAGCTAAACTCGTACGTAAACCTTGGTGCACTTGGTCTAAAGTTTTGCTATGGATTGGTGCCATGAAAATTGCGGAGGGGATCGTTCGTTTCTGCCCTATTGTTGAAGCCTGTAAGTTTGGAAAATATATGAATATGAGCGCATTTAAAATGCCTAGCATGAATTTCACTGAAAAAGGACATAATAAAGAAGAAGTTAATTCAGCTTCCAGTCATGACAAGCCAAAGGCAAAGTCAGATGGAAGTTATGACACTTCTGACAAAGAGATTGAGTCAGCGATTGAAGAATTAATCCTGGCAAAACCGCTTTGAATCATTTGTCACGATGCAAGATGCTCTCAAAGGGACTTAGCTGCTGCAGTGGGCAGCTAAGTCTTCTTTATTTTACCACGAAACAGAACGTACATTCTTGTTTTTGCCCTTAAAACGCACATAAAAGATATCAAACAATAAAATTCAGAAAATTAGGTGTAACCCTCTTGCATGTAATGATATAAAAGTGATATCATTTTTATATCAAGGAGGCGATCATATGAAAGAAAAACAAGTATTTTATGTTAATGGATTTCTCGGCGTTATTGGAATTTTAGTTTTAGCCGCTATCGGTGTATTTTGCCTTGTACAAGAAATGTTTGTAATAGCTATTTTAGCTCTCATATTAGCATCTGTTTTAGCTACAGGTATCGGTATCGTTCAACCGAATCAAGCGAAAGTTATTACGTTCTTCGGTAGTTATTTAGGAACAATTCGTCAAAATGGTTTATTTTTAACAATTCCATTCGCTTTTCGTCAAACTGTATCTTTACGTGTTGAAAACTTTAACAGTAAGAAATTAAAAGTAAACGATGTTGAGGGCAATCCAATTGAAATTGCAGCCGTTATCGTATATAAAGTTGTTGATTCCGCAAAAGCAATGTTTGGTGTTGAGCATTACGATCGATTCGTAGAAATTCAAAGTGAAACAGCAATCCGCCACGTTGCTACAAAATATCCTTATGATAATTTCCAAGATGAAACTTGCATCACGTTACGAGGAAATACTGAAGAGATCTCTGAAGAATTAAAGCGTGAGTTAGAAGCACGACTTGAAATCGCTGGCGTAGAAGTATTAGAAACTCGTTTAACACATTTAGCTTACGCAACAGAAATTGCCCATGCAATGCTCCAGCGTCAACAAGCAAAAGCAGTATTAGCTGCTAGAAAAGAGATTGTTGAAGGTGCTGTGAAGATGGCGAAAGATTCAATCCATATGTTAGATGAAGAAGGCGTACTGGAACTCGATGACGAGCGTAAAGCAAATATGGTGAACAATTTATTAGTTGCCATCGTTTCAGATAAAGGTGCGCAACCAGTTATTAATACAGGAAGCCTATACTAAAGGTTGTAAGTGATTATGGCCAAAAAGAAAAGCTTTCCATTACGTATTGATCCTGAATTACACGCAGTCATCGAAAAATGGGCGAATGATGAGTTTCGTAGCGTCAATGCACACATCGAGTATTTACTTCGAGAAATGGCAAAGCAAAAAGGGAAATTAAAAAAAGATAAAGATGCATAAAAAATCCCGCTGAGAAATCAGCGGGATTTTTTATATATTAGCTTCTCGTCATCTCATGCCCAATTGCACGATATCCTATATCACTTCGGTAAAATAAACCATCACTCTCAATTTTACCGATTTCTTTATAGACCTTATCTTTCGCTTCTTGTAAATTATTCGCCTTACAAGCAACAAATAATACACGGCCACCGTTTGTTACAAAGTCACCATGTTTCATCGCTGTACCCGCATGGAAAACTATTACATCTTGCAGTGCATCTAATCCGTTAATAATTTCACCTTTTTTATATGCTTCTGGATATCCTTTCGAAGCAAGTACGACACCAATAACTGCTTCCTTTGACCATTGTAACGTTAATTCACTTTCATCTAATACAGCGTTACATACATCAACTAAATCATTTTCTAAGCGTGGTAATACAACTTCCGTTTCAGGATCGCCAAAGCGTGCATTGAACTCAATTACCTTTGGACCATCATTCGTTAAAATAAGCCCCGCATATAAAATTCCTGTAAACGAACGATTTTCTTGGATCATCGCTTTAGCAGTTGGATGTAATACTGTTTGAATCGCTTCTTGAACCGCTGATTCCGGAATTTGTGGTACTGGGGAATATGCACCCATTCCGCCTGTATTAGGACCTTTATCAGCATCAAAAGCTCGTTTATGATCTTGAGCAATTACCATTGGATGTACGGTTGTTCCATTTACGAATGCCATTAATGAAAATTCTTGTCCATCTAGAAACTCCTCAATAACGACCTTCTTGCTTGCTTCACCGAATTTCACATCTTGCAGCATTTCTTTCACAGCTTGCAATGCCTCTTCAAGCGTCATTGCTACGGTTACACCTTTACCAGCAGCTAACCCATCTGCCTTAATTACGATCGGTGCACCAACTTTCTGAATGTACTTTACTGCCTCTTCATAGTCTGTAAAAGTTTCATATGCCGCAGTTGGAATATCATACTTTTTCATCAATTCTTTTGTAAAAGCTTTACTACCTTCAATAACAGCAGCCGCTTTATTAGGTCCAAATACACGAAGCCCCTCTTCCTTAAAGCGATCAACGATTCCATTCATAAGTGGAATTTCTGGTCCAACGAAAGTTAAGCCTACATTGTTTTCTTTTGCGAATAAGACTAATGCATCAAAATCATTCTCATCAATATCAACTGGTGTTGCAACATCTCGCATACCTTCATTACCTGGCGCTACATATACTTTTTCTACCTTTTCAGATTGTGCAAATTTCCAAACTAAAGCATGCTCACGTCCACCACGGCCGATTACTAAAACATTCATATTTCATCCCCCAATAATTAAATAAGTACAAACTAGAAGCTATGCTCCTAGTTTGTTTTCATATCAATAAAAGTTTAAAAAGGAGGATCAAGAGAACCGAGCAGGTCAAGGCGCATTTGCCAGGAGGATACGGAGTGTAGCTTTCCTACATGAGTACCGCACTGGCATTGCAACGACGACATGCGACAGTTATCTTGACCGGACTTTTTAAACAACCGTATCAATAGAAAGTTAAAAAGGAGGATCAAGAGAACCGAGCAGGTCAAGGCGCATTTGCCAGGAGGATACGGAGTGTAGCTTTCCTACATGAGTACCGCACTGGCATTGCAACGACGACATGCGACAGTTATCTTGACCGGACTTTTTAAACAACCGTATCAATAGAAAGTTAAAAAGGAGGATCAAGAGAACCGAGCAGGTCAAGGCGCATTTGCCAGGAGGATACGGAGTGTAGCTTTCCTACATGAGTACCGCACTGGCATTGCAACGACGACATGCGACAGTTATCTTGACCGGACTTTTTTAACATCCTCTATTAGTGTTTGAAATGACGTACGCCAGTGAACACCATAGTAATCCCATACGCATCTGCCATTTTAATAGAATCTTCATCACGAATCGATCCGCCTGGTTGGATGATTGCTGTAATTCCAGCTTTTGCTGCTTCTTCTACTGTATCTGGCATTGGGAAGAAAGCATCAGATGCAAGTGCGCTACCTTGTGCTTTTTCGCCAGCTTGTGTAATTGCGATTTTTGCAGAACCTACACGGTTCATCTGTCCCGCGCCTACACCAACTGTCATGTTATCATTCGCTAAAACAATTGCATTTGATTTCACATGTTTTACAACTTTCCAAGCTAGTTTTAAATCTTTCCATTCTTGCTCTGATGGTTCACGTTTCGTTGGAATTGAAATTGCGTCCTCATCTAATGATAACGTATCTTCTTCTTGAACAAGAAGACCACCTTGTACAGAAGTTAGTTTTTTGCTTGCACTTGTCGCTTTTTCAATATTTACAGTTAGTAAGCGTAAGTTCTTCTTACTTTGCAACACTTCTAAAGCTTCTTGCGAGAACGAAGGAGCGATAACAATTTCTAAGAAAATTTCGTGTAACTTTTCTGCTGTAGCTTTATCAATTTCACGATTTGCTGCAATAATACCGCCGAAGATTGATACTGGATCCGCTTCATAAGCACGAGTATATGCTTCGTGAATATCAGTTCCTACTCCAACACCACATGGATTCATATGTTTTACCGCTACTACTGCTGGTTCTGTAAATTCTTTCACGATGCTAAGTGCTGCATCCGCATCGTTGATATTGTTATAAGATAATTCTTTACCGTGTAATTGTTCTGCGTATGCAACAGAAGAAGTTGCTGCGAATGGCGCTTTATAGAATGTCGCTTTTTGATGTGGATTTTCGCCATAGCGTAAATCTTGTTTTTTCTCAAATGTCACCGTTACTGTTTCAGGGCTTTCTTCGCCCATTTGCTCTGTTAAGTAGTTAGAAATTAACGCATCATATGCCGCTGTATGACGGAATACTTTCGCTGCTAATTTACGTTTCGTTTCCTCTGTTACTTCACCGTTCTCTTTCAGTTCTGCTAATACAACATCATAATCTACTGGATCTACAATTACCGATACAAATTTATGATTTTTCGCAGCAGAGCGAATCATTGTTGGGCCACCGATATCAATATTTTCAATTGCATCAGCAAATGTTACATCAGGCTTAGCGATTGTTTCTTTAAATGGGTATAAGTTAACAACAACAAAATCAATTGGTTGAATACCTAATTCATTCATTTGCGCTACATGCATTTCATTATCACGAACTGCTAATAGACCACCATGAATATTTGGATGTAATGTTTTTACACGACCATCCATAATTTCTGGGAAACCAGTTACTTCAGAAATACCAATTACTTGCAAGCCGTTTTCTTCTAATAATTTTTTCGTACCGCCTGTTGAAATAACTTCAATCCCTTGTTCAAGTAAACCTTTAACAAATTCTACTACTCCTGTTTTATCTGAAACACTTACTAATGCACGCTTTTTCATTTATCCTTCACCCCTGGTTGTATGTTAGTTAACAGTTGGTTTTTTCACAGACTGAACAATTTGATTCACTGTATTTACGTATAATTTATGTTCAACTTGTTGAATTTTCTTTTGTAAGCTTTCTCTCGTATCCCCTTCAGAAACAACTACTGCTTCTTGCGCAATAATTGGACCTGTATCCATACCTGCATCTACATAGTGAATCGTTACTCCGGTTACTTTCACACCCGCTTCTAACGCTTGACCAACAGCATCTTTCCCTGGAAAACTCGGTAGTAGTGATGGATGAATATTAATAATTTTCCCGCCGTACGCTTCTAGTAAAGTCGTTCCAATTAAACGCATATATCCAGCTAAAATAACATAATCAATTTCATACTCTTCTAGCTTTTTTAATATCTCTTTTTCAAATGCTTCTTTTGACTCATATGCTTTCGCTGAAAAGGAAAAACACGGAATATGGTGATAATGTGCCCGTCCAATAGCGCGTGCCTCTGGTTTATCACATACTAATAAACTAATATCTGCATCCAATATTTTGTCTTCTACCGCATTAATGAGAGATTGAAAGTTAGAGCCGCTCCCAGAAGCAAAAACTGCTAATCTACTCATACTTCTGTTCCCTCAATAAAGGTAACACCAGACCCTTGTACAGTGTGTCCAATAATATGAGCTTTCTCGCCTTGTTCCTCAAGAAGACGAACAATATCTTTTGCCTCTTCTTCCTTTACTGCTACTACCATACCAATACCCATGTTAAAAATATTGAACATTTCTTTCTCTTCTAGTTTTCCAACTTCTTGAAGTAAACTGAAGATCGGTTGAACTTGCCAAGATCCTAATTCAATTTCCGCACCGATTCCTTCTGGCAACATACGTGGAATATTTTCAATGAACCCGCCACCTGTAATATGCGCCATACCGTATACTTCATGTTTCTTCAATAGTTCTAAAATAGGTTTGACATAAATTTTCGTTGGTTTTAATAATTCTTCACCAAGAGGTAGTTCTAGGCGGCCGTAAATACGGTCTAAAGATAGTTCTCCATCTTCTAGTAATACTTTTCGTACTAAAGAATAACCGTTACTATGAATACCGCTAGATGCTAAGCCAATTAATACGTGACCAGCTTCAATTTTTTCACCTGTTACAATTTTCTTTTTATCAACAATTCCAACTGTAAAACCAGCTAAATCGTATTCTTCCGTAGAATACATTCCTGGCATTTCAGCTGTTTCTCCACCAATTAATGCACAACCAGCTTGGCGACAGCCCTCTGATATACCTTTGACGATGTTTTCAATTTTACTAGGTTCAGCTTTACCACAAGCAATATAATCAAGGAAGAAAAGCGGCTCTGCTCCTTGGACAACAATATCATTTACACACATTGCTACTGCATCAATACCAATTGTGTCATGTTTATCTGCCATAAAAGCGAGCATCAATTTCGTTCCCACGCCATCTGTTCCAGATACTAATACAGGTTCTTCTAATGCAAATTTTGATAGATCAAACATACCTCCAAAACCGCCTAAACCGCCTAGCACTTCTTTTCTCATTGTTGTTTGTACGTGTTTTTTCATGCGAGATACCGCTTCATATCCAGCTTCAATATCTACTCCTGCTTGCTTATATGCATTCGCCATCGTTATTTACACCTCGTCTTTTAATTTCTCCCCATCCAGGGCGGCCGTTTTAAGAAAGAAGCTAGCTTCTACATCAAAAGAAGTAGAAGCTTTTTTCTTCTTATTTCATACTTTCTAAAAGCTCTTGCTCATAATCATAAAGAGCTGTTGGATAGTCTCCATTGAAGTAAGCCATACATAGACCACCGTATTTCCCTTCATATGGGCGTCCAATTGCATCTACTAATCCATCTTCACTTAAAAATGTTAGTGAATCTGCTCCGATGATTTGACGGATTTCTTCTATTGAATTATTTGCTGCGATTAATTCTTTTCTCGTTTGAATATCAATGCCATAGAAACATGGATACTTAAGAGGTGGTGAAGCAATTCTTACATGGACTTCTGTCGCTCCAGCCTCGCGAAGCATACGAACAATTCGTTTACTTGTCGTTCCTCTTACGATAGAATCGTCAATCATAACAACTCGTTTTCCTTCAACTACGCCTCTTACTGCTGAAAGCTTCATCTTAACCCCTTGCTCACGCAGTTCTTGAGAAGGTTGAATAAACGTACGTCCAACGTAACGATTTTTAATTAACCCTAACTCATATGGAATTCCTGTCGCCTCCGCATAACCAATTGCTGCTGAAATACTAGAGTCTGGTACACCAGTAACAACATCAGCTTCAATAGGAGCTTCCGCCGCTAAACGTTTCCCCATGTTTTTACGTGCTGCATGAACATTAATACCAGCTATATTAGAATCTGGACGTGCAAAGTAAATGTATTCCATACTGCAAATCGCGTGGTCTACTTCATTTGTAAAACGATCTACGTGAATTCCTTCATCATTGATAATAAGCAATTCACCAGGTTCTACATCACGAATGTATGTTGCACCAACTACATCGAAAGCACATGTTTCCGATGCTACAACGTAAGCATCCCCCATCTTTCCAATTGAAAGAGGACGGAATCCATTTGGATCTAGCGCAACGATCATTTCATTTCCAGTTAGTAAAAGATATGCAAACGCACCTTTCACTTTATTTAGAGCCTCTTTTACACTATCAATTAAAGAATCTTTTGTACTACGCTTAATGAGGTGTAAAAGTACTTCTGTATCTGAACTTGTTTGAAAAATACTTCCCTCTGCCTCTAATTCACGACGAAGCATTTTTGCATTAATTAAATTTCCGTTATGAGCTAAAGCCATGCTATGATCGGAAAAACGGAATAATAATGGTTGAACGTTAGCAACTTCACTTCCACCAGCTGTTGCATATCGTACGTGTCCAATTGCTGATTTCCCGTTTAATCCCTCTAGCTCACCTCTTGAAAACACTTCTGATATTAAACCTAACCCCTTGTGACCGATGATTTTTTCCCCATTATTTACTACAATGCCTGCGCCCTCTTGCCCACGGTGCTGCAAACTGTGCAATCCGTAGTACGAAACTTGTGCTGCATTTTCATGCCCCCAAATTCCAAAAACGCCACATTCTTCATTTAACCCCTTTATTTCAGCAAGCATGGGATTGCCCCTTTCCAAGCCTTTCTCATTTCATCTACATTTGCTGTAAGTAATACTTCATTTTCTTCATTATGAATTGTTACTTCATTTGTATTTGTCACTTCTCCAACTTGAATTGCTTCAACCACTTTCTCAAGTGCTTCTTTATTTTCACGTTTTACAGTTATAACGAAACGCGATTGTGATTCTGCAAATAATACTGCTGTTGCTTCTCCGTCTAATTTCACAGTAGCACCTAAACCGTTAGCACCAATTGCACTTTCAGTAATTGCAACTGCTAAACCACCTTCTGCAACATCATGTGCAGATTGAACAAGGCCAGCTTGAATTGCTGCTAGTACTTGCTTTTGGCGTTTTAATTCTACATCTAGATCGATGCTTGGTGATTGACCGAAAATTTTTCCGTAGATCATTTTCTGTAATTCACTTCCACCAAACTCAGCTTTCGTCTCTCCAATTACATAAACTAAATCGCCAGCTTGTTTAAATTCTTGTGTTGTTACGTGTTTTAAATCGTGTACAAGTCCAACCATCCCAACAGTTGGTGTTGGATATACAGCTTCACCACTACGCTCGTTATACATTGATACATTCCCGCCGATAACTGGCGTTTGTAACTTGCGGCAAGCTTCACTCATACCGTCTACTGATTTCTCAATTTGCCAGAAGATCTCTGGTTTTTCTGGGTTACCGAAGTTTAAGCAATCTGTAATTGCAAGTGGCTCCCCGCCAGAACATACGATATTACGTGCTGCCTCTGCTACTGCAATTTTACCGCCCACTTCTGGATCTAAATAAATGTAGCGAGAGTTACAATCTGTCGTCATTGCTAATCCTTTTTCTGTACCGCGTACACGTATAACCGCTGCATCTGAACCTGGTGTAACGATTGTGCTAGTGCGCACTTGATAATCATATTGATCATATACCCACTCTTTACTTGCAATCGTTGGTTGTTGTAATAAAGATAATAACGTTTCTTTATAATCTTCTACTTTTGGTGTTTCCATTTTCATCTGCTGGAACTCAGCAAAGTATGCTGCTTCTTTTGACGGTTTATGATAAATTGGTGCTTCTTCTGCAAGAGCATCCGCTGGTACTTCAGCTACCATTTCGTCTTTATGGAATAGGCGAAGCATTTTATCTTCAGTTACTTTCCCCATCGTAACTGCTGCAAGACCATACTTTTCAAATAAATCTACTATTTCTTGCTCTCTACCTTTTTTCACAACGATTAACATACGCTCTTGTGATTCAGATAACATCATTTCATATGGAGTCATTCCAGTTTCACGCTGCGGTACATCATCTAAGTACATTTCAATACCCATACCTGCTTTACTTGCCATTTCTGCAGAAGATGATGTTAAACCAGCAGCTCCCATATCTTGAATTCCAACAAGTGCATCAGACTGAATAAGTTCTAAACATGCTTCAATAAGAAGTTTCTCCATAAATGGATCCCCTACTTGAACTGCCGGACGCTTCGCTTCTGAGCTTTCAGATAACTCTTCAGATGCGAATGTTGCACCGTGAATACCATCACGACCAGTTGATGCTCCTACGTACATTACTGTATTACCAGCACCATGTGCTTGCCCTTTTTTTATATCTTCATGATTAATTAGGCCTACACACATTGCATTTACAAGTGGATTTCCTTCATAACATGGATCAAACTGCACTTCTCCACCAACAGTAGGAATACCAATGCAGTTACCGTATCCTGCGATTCCTGCTACTACTTCTTCAAATAAATATTTCACGCGTGGTGATTGTAATTCACCGAAGCGAAGTGAGTTTAATAGAGCTACCGGACGTGCTCCCATAGAGAATACATCGCGAATAATACCACCGACACCTGTCGCTGCCCCTTGATATGGCTCAATTGCAGAAGGATGGTTATGACTTTCCATTTTAAATACAACCGCTTGATTATCACCGATATCTACAATTCCAGCGCCTTCTCCAGGTCCTTGTAAGACACGCTCACCTGTCGTTGGAAACTTACGAAGAACTGGCTTTGAATTTTTATAACTACAATGTTCAGACCACATAACAGAGAATAGTCCCGTTTCTGTATAATTCGGCAAACGGCCTAAAATCTTTTCAACCATGGCAAACTCTTCGTCTGTTAGCCCCATTTCCGCATATATACGTTCTTCTTTAATTTGTGTTGGATTTGGCTCAAGCATTAACGACATATGTTTCCCTCCACTGTTTTAAGATAGATTGAAAGACTTTTAACCCTTCAGCACCGCCAAGTAATTCATCTACAGCACGCTCTGGGTGTGGCATCATACCAAGAACATTTCCTTTTTCATTTACAATACCTGCAATATCTGAAACGCTTCCATTCGGATTTTCTACGTAACGGAATGCGATTTGATTATTCTCTTCTAATTGTTTAAGAGTTGCTTCATCACAATAGTAATTCCCCTCACCATGTGCAATTGGAATATTGATTACTTCATTTTTTTCATATTGTGATGTAAACATAGTTTCATTATTTTCAACACGTAACTGAACCGTACGGCACATAAACTTTAAGTTTTCGTTTCTCATTAATGCTCCTGGTAGTAATCCTGATTCAACAAGAATCTGGAATCCATTACACACTCCTAAAATTGGCTTTCCTTGCTCAGCAGCTTTTTGCACTGCTTTCATTGCGTTAGCAAAGCGAGAAATAGCACCACAACGTAAATAGTCACCGTAAGAGAATCCACCTGGTAGTAAAATTGCATCATATTCATCTAAATTCTCTCTATCGTGCCAAACGTAATCTACTTCTTCACCAAGCTCATCTTTAATTGCATGGAACATATCGACATCACAGTTCGAACCTGGGAATACTATGACTGCAAATTTCACTGTGCGACAACCTCCTCAACTTCATAACGGAAGTCTTCCATTACAACGTTTGCTAATAATTTTTCACACATTTCTTTTACCTTGCTATCCAGATCAGATACTGATTTATCAATTGTTAATTCCATATATTTTCCGATTCGAACGTCTTGTACTTCTGTAAATGAAAGACTATGAAGCGCTCCCTTTACCGCAGTTCCTTGTGGATCTAATACACTTTCTCTTAACGTTACATATACCTTAACTTTATACATGTGAAGCTCCCCCTAAACGTTTTAAAATTTCTTCATATGCTTCTGTTAAATTCCCAAGATCACGACGGAATACATCTTTATCAAATTTTTCATTGCTCGTTTCATCCCATAAACGGCAAGTATCTGGTGAAATTTCATCTGCTAATATGATTTCCCCTTCTTCTGTTACGCCAAACTCTAATTTAAAATCTACTAATCTTACACGACAGCTTGCGAAATGCTCAATCATCACTTGATTGATTTGTAGAGCTGCATCTCGTAATACGCTTACTTGCTCTGGTGTTGCAACATTTAACAAACGAATATGATCTTCCGTTACAAGTGGATCTCCTAAATCATCATCTTTGTAGTAAAATTCTACGATTGGTGTTGTAAGAGCAGTTCCTTCTTCCATTCCTAGTCTTTTTGAAAGACTACCTGCAATTACGTTTCTTGTGACAACTTCTAATGGAATAATACTCACCTTTTTGACAAGTTGTTCTGTATCAGATAACTTCTCCACAAAGTGTGTTTTAATTCCAACTTCTTGTAACTTTCTGAACAATAAAGTTGTAATCTCATTGTTCAAACGACCTTTTCCTGTAATTGTCGCTTTTTTCTCCCCATTGAAAGCAGTCGCACTATCTTTGTACTCTACCCAAACCATATCTGCTGCTTCTGTACGATAAATTCTTTTTGCCTTACCTTCATACAGCAATTCTAGCTTTTGCATTTCGCAAGCCCCCTGTAGTTTGAAAAATGTGAATAATATTTTTATAAAGAATGGCACAGAATGACTCTATTCTGTGCCATATGAAATTTTACGCTTCGTTTAATCCAAGGCGTTCAAAGATTGTATCAACGTGTTGCATATGATGTTCATAATTGAAACATTCGTTAATTTCTTCTTGCGTTAACTTACTTGTAATACGCTCGTCAGATTCTACAAGCTCTTTAAATTGTACTTGTGTTTCCCAAGCTTCCATTGCTTTAGGCTGTACGATATCATAAGCTTCTTCACGTACCAGACCTTTGTCAATTAGTGTAAGCATTACGCGCTGAGAGTAAATTAAGCCGTATGTTCTTGTCATATTGCGTTTCATATTCTCTGGGAATACAGTTAAGTTTTTAACGATATTACCAAAGCGATTTAACATGTAATTTAACGCGATTGTAGCATCTGGTAAAATTACGCGTTCTGCAGAAGAGTGAGAGATATCACGCTCATGCCATAACGGAACATTCTCGTAAGCTGTCATCATATAACCGCGGATAACACGAGCTAAACCAGTCATATTTTCAGATCCAATTGGATTACGTTTATGCGGCATTGCAGAAGAACCTTTTTGACCTTTTGCGAAAGCCTCTTCAACTTCACGTGTTTCACTCTTTTGTAAACCACGAATCTCAACTGCCATCTTTTCAACAGATGTTGCGATTAGTGCAAGTGTTGACATGTAATGTGCATGACGATCACGTTGCAATGTTTGTGTTGAAATTGGTGCTGCTTCTAATCCTAAGTTTTCACAAACATACTTTTCTACGAATGGATCAATATTTGCATATGTACCAACCGCACCAGATAACTTACCAACGCGAACTGTATCAGCAGCTTGTTTGAAACGCTCTACGTTACGTTTCATTTCTTCATACCAAAGACCAAGTTTTAAACCAAATGTTGTTGGCTCTGCATGTACACCGTGTGTTCTTCCCATCATAATCGTGTATTTATGCTCTTTCGCTTTATTAGCTAAAATGCTAACAAAGTTTTCTAAGTCTTTTAACAAGATTTCATTTGCTTGTTTTAAGATATAAGATAACGCTGTATCTACTACGTCTGTAGATGTTAAACCGTAATGAACCCATTTACGTTCCTCGCCTAATGTTGGTGTTTCTGATACAGCACGAGTGAAAGCAACTACGTCATGACGTGTTTCTTTTTCAATTTCATAAATACGATCAATATCAAATGTTGCATGTTCACGAATTTTTTTCACATCTTCTTTTGGAATATCGCCAAGCTCAGCCCATGCTTCACACGCTAAAATCTCAACTTCTAACCACGCTTTAAATTTGTTCTCTTCCGTCCAAATCGCACCCATTTCAGGGCGTGTATAACGATTAATCATCTTTTTCCCTCCAACAGTTGTTCTTGATGGTCCCAAATATGCAAACTCTTCGCTTTTTCTAGAGCGACTTCAATATTATCATTTAAAATATTAACATGCCCCATTTTTCGCTGCGCTTTTGCTTCTTCTTTTCCATACATGTGTAAATAGCACCCGGTTAGTCTATTCACTTGTCCTAGGACCCCTTCTATATGTTCGCCTAAAATGTTTACCATGACAACTGGTTTTAACAAATTTGTTTCTCCAAGAGGTAAATTACAGATTGCTCGAATATGTTGACCAAATTGACTCGTTTCACATGCATCCTGTGTATAGTGTCCTGAATTGTGAGGTCTTGGTGCTAATTCATTAATGTAAATCTCACCATCAGCTGTAGCAAACATCTCTACCGCTAGTGTTCCCACAAGTTCTAGTTCATCCGCAAGTACCTTTGCGTAAGCAATTGCTTTTTGAGAAAGTTCTTCTGTAATGCGGGCTGGAACGATAGATTCATGCAAAATGTTATTTACATGAATATTTTCCGCTACCGGAAATACTTTCGTTTCACCACTTACACTACGAATTACAATAACTGATACTTCTTTTTCAAAAGGCACCCATTTTTCTAGAATGCACTCTGCTTTATTAGTAAGTTCTTTTGCTCTCACAACATCAGCTTCACTCTTTAAAACCACTTGCCCTTTACCATCGTATCCACCTGTCGTTGTTTTTAAGACAGAAGGGAAAGATAACTCTTTAATTGCTTCTGTAAGTTGATCTTGATTTTGAACCAATCTATACGATGCTACTGGTAACCCAGCTTTTTCAATTGCATTCTTTTCTGTAAAACGATTTTGCGTTTGATTTAACAACTGACTACCTTGTGGTAAGTAAGCATGTTTTTCAAGCCATTGTAAACATCTATAATCAATATTCTCAAATTCATATGTGACAACGTCGCTTATCTCTGCTAAATGCTGAATTGCTTTTAGATCGTCATATGGTGCAATAACTTCAACATCAGCAACTTGTGCACATGGTGAATGCTTTGTAGGATCTAAAACAGCAATTTTATAGCCCATCTCCTTAGCTGCCAGCGCCATCATTCTTCCAAGCTGGCCGCCTCCAATAATGCCGATTGTTTTTCCAGGTAAGATGATTCTCGTCATACTAGCTCACTACCTTCACGCACAGTTTTCTCAATAGCTTCTCGTCTCAACTCTAATGCATCATGTATGTCATCATGAAATGATCCAAGTATTTGTGCAGCAAGCAATCCAGCATTTGTTGAACCAGCCTTACCAATTGCAACAGTTGCGACTGGAACCCCTCCTGGCATTTGGACAATGGATAATAATGAATCTAGGCCGTTTAACGCTTTTGATTGAACTGGGACACCGATTACAGGAAGATTTGTCTTCGCTGCAACCATTCCTGGTAAATGCGCTGCTCCACCGGCTCCAGCAATAATAACTTTTAATCCACGTTCACGAGCTGTTTCTGCATATTCAAACATATAATCCGGAGTCCGATGAGCGGATACAACTTTTTTCTCATACGGTATATTTAATTCATCTAAAATGTCACAAGCATATTTCATTGTTTCCCAGTCTGACGTGCTTCCCATTATGACTCCAACTAGTGATTTCATATTAGAATCCCCCCGATTCAAATAAAAAAAGCCTGAAATAGAACAGTTTCTCTTTTACTATGAGAGAAAGTGCTCTACTCAGGCATACGTATCCCTTGTGAATAGAAAAATACCGAGTGACTTTCCCTCATAGTCTAACGAATAACGGTCGTTAGGTAGAGACTTGCAGGCCATATCCCCGCGATTATATGAGGTCTTATATATTATTGTTTCTATGGCTATATTAACAATATTTCATAAACAATGTCAATAAATAATCGAATGTTTTTTTATTAGTCATTGATAACGTTCGTGTTTTAGTTATATTCAAAAGAAGAATTGCAACTATATGCAAGAAGGAAAGGGAATTAGAATATATATTTCTAGAGATCTATTTTACGTATAACTATTTATATAATACTTCAGTATGTTTTAATCAATATGTATACTCTCTTGTGTTCTATACATCGATAGAACCTATATTATAACGATTTAATTTCAAAGGAGGAATAACCGTGAAAAAAAATAACTGTGCTATTATCCTATTTTTTTCTCTATCGCAGTAATTGCTGTAATTATTGAATGCTTATTTCTATCATCCCATTTTTTCTACTCTCATTATTATGATAGAAATAATCTTTTCTATTCTTAGGGATTATTTTAGGAGCATTCGAAAAATCCGGAGCACAAAAAATCATTACCATTATTTTAAACTGCCTCTATTTCATTCTTTCTTCGTCTTTAGGATTATTAAATTTATGGATTTTAACCTTCGGTAAATAAAAATAAACACAAAAAAACCTAAGTCGAAACGACTTAGGTTTTTGCTTGGCGACGTCCTACTCTCACAGGGACAAGGTCCCAACTACCATCGGCGCTAGAGAGCTTAACTTCCGTGTTCGGTATGGGAACGGGTGTGACCTCTCTGCCATCATCACCAAACTATGAAGGTATATTCCTTCAAAACTAGATAACATTTGCTTCATATTATATGGTTAAGTCCTCGATCTATTAGTATTCGTCAGCTCCACATG
>NZ_PCOH01000014.1:0-139768 GCF_002976445.1 Bacillus sp. MYb56 | reverse complement strand
TTGCTGTTCCAAGTAAGAGCATTGTAGAAAAAGGCGAAGATGCATTTGTTTATATTGAAGAGAAAGGAAAGCTTCGTAAACAAAATGTGAAAAAAGGTTCTACTGATGGAGACTGGACAGAGATTGTTGAAGGCGCAACAGTGGGGCAAAAGGTGGTTAAAAATCCTTCCGACGATGTGTATGACGGAATGGAAGTGAAAGAGAAATGATTACGTTAAATAATATTGCTAAAACATATTATCAAGGAAAATTGGCAGTGCCGATTTTACATGGTATTAGTTTAACAATTCAAAGCGGTGAGTTCGTTTCTATTATGGGACCGTCTGGTTCTGGTAAATCAACGCTTATGAATATTATCGGTTGTTTAGATCGTCCAACAGAAGGTGAATATATGTTGAATGATGTGAATATCTTAACAGCAGACGAGTCAAAACTAGCTTTAATTCGTAATGAATATATCGGCTTTGTGTTCCAGCACTTTAATTTGCTGCCGCGTCTTTCCGCAGTGGAAAACGTTGAACTTCCGCTCATCTACGGTGGGGTGAAGAAAGCAGAGCGTCGTCAGAGAGCCCTTGAAGCGCTTGGGAAAGTTGGATTATCAGATAGAGTCCATCATTTACCTAGTGAGTTATCAGGTGGACAGAAGCAACGTGTAGCGATTGCGAGATCGATTGCAAATAATCCAACGTTTATTATGGCCGATGAGCCGACAGGTGCACTTGATACGAAGTCTGGTGCACAAGTTATGGATATTTTCACGAAGCTAAATGCAGAAGGTACGACGATTGTTATGGTTACGCATGAAGAAGAGGTAGCAGCGTATTCTTCCCGTCGCATTGTACTGCGAGATGGGAAAGTTACAGAAGATAGAAGGTGTGCAGTATGAGTTTACTAGATAGTATGAAAATTGCCTTATCGTCTATTTTAGCTCATAAACTACGCTCAGCTTTGACGATGCTAGGGATTATTATCGGTGTAGGCTCTATTATTACCGTCGTTGCGATTGGGCAAGGCGGGGAAGCGATGCTGAAGTCGAAATTCGCAGGTTCTGGTGGTAATAACCTTATGCCAATTCAATTTAAACCAGATATTAATGATGAGTTTGCTATAGGTGGATTTCAAATACCGAAGTTAACTGAAGAGGATATTTTGGAAGTAAAACAAGTGAAAGATGTTTCACACGTTATTACGACAAACCAGAATTCAGAGGTACTTGATGTAAATGATAAAAAAGCAAATCTAAATGTTATTGGTCTTGATAATGAATATTTTGCGGTTAATAAAGTAAAGGTCGTAAAGGGACGTACTTTAAATGAATCCGATATTTCTCATGCAAATAACGTTGTGATGATTAGTACAAAAACAGAAGAGACGTTATTTAAGGACGTAAACCCAGTTGGACAAATTATTGAGATGAAGGGGCAGCCAATGCAAATTATTGGTGTGTATACATCTGACAATGAGTTTATGGGATTTGAAATGGAAGAAGCGTTAATTCCCCTTACTTTATGGCCTGTTTTATACGGAACAGATGAGATTCAAAGTATAGCAATTCAATCTAAAAATGTAGACAATTTAGAATCAGCAGGGAAACAAGCTGTTGATGTATTAAATAGTCGTAAGCCAAGTGAAATTCCAGGTAAATATGAACTGGTGAATTTAAAAGAGTTCCAAGAAAATGTTTCTAAAGTTACTAATATCATGACGATGATCATCGGTGGTATCGCTGGTATTTCATTAGTCGTTGGTGGTATCGGTGTAATGAACATCATGCTCGTATCTGTAACAGAGCGTACGCGCGAAATTGGGGTACGCAAAGCGCTTGGGGCAACGCGTAGTAAAATTTTATTACAATTTTTAATTGAAGCGGTTATGTTAACGCTTCTAGGTGGTTTGATCGGAATTGGTCTTGGATATGGCGGGGCATATATTGTTTCCACATTTGCGAAATGGCCACCGCTCGTTTCATGGGAAGTTGTCGTTGGAGGCGTATTGTTCTCTATGACACTCGGTATTATTTTCGGATTAATTCCAGCAAACAAAGCTGCGAAATTAGATCCAATCGAAGCACTTCGTTATGAGTAGATTATTAGTGTAGTAGAGAAGTTCTCTACTATAAGTTACCGTTCTAGTGGGCGGTTCGTAGCCTCTACATGAGGATGTGAACCGCCCGTTAGAACGGGTTATATAAATAGAGGGAGGCGTTATAATGGAAGCGAATATTAATACGCAAGATGTAGGTTCGAAAAAGCCATCATTATTTGGAATGATTACATCTCCAGGTGTGCAGTTTGAGAGAATGAAAACGAAAAGTCCGGTTTGGGGGGCATTTTTCCTGTTTGCTATACTTGGGACAATCACGGCAGCGGTAGTGGCTTATTTAGCGTTAGTTAATACTCCGGAGTTGGCAAAAGAGCTTAAGGGCGATTCAGCAGGTATGGTTAAAGGGTTTACTCTTGGAGGGGGAGCGATTTTTGGTTTCCTTGGAACAATTGTTGGTTTGTTTATTGTAGCTGGATTTTATAAGGTTATTATGATGTTCATGAGTAATGATACACCGTATATGAAGATATTATCTATTTACTTATATGCAAATATTGTTTATTATCTTGGTGGTATTCTAAATGCAGTGCTAGGTTTTATTCTTGGTGGAACTGGTACTGATAAATATACAAGTTTAGCGCCTTTATTTGATCAGGGAACGATTGCTTATGGTATTGGTTCTGCGTTTGAAGTGTTTAACATTTGGAGCTTGATCTTAACTGGTTTAGGCTTGCATATCGTTGCCGGTTTAAGTAAAAAACAGGCAATAATTTTAATTTCTATATTCTTTATCCTTACAATTGGATTTAGTATGTTAGGCGGTATGTTCTCTGGCTTTGGTAAGTAATATGTTATTTTGAAAAGGTGGCTCTTCCTAGAGTCACCTTTTTTATTTTTACCCCTATTTCAAATACCCCCAGCAGAATTTCAAATTCTGCCTAGTGTAATTTCAAATTACGGCAGCAGTATTTGAAATTACCCACAATGAAATTTCCTTTCTCATTTTATATTGTAGAGGTACCGCGGAATACTAAAGAGGTATACCTTTTAGAAACGGGTACTGTGTGAAGCCAGCGACTTTTGCAGATACGGTTGTTTTGTATGAAGGTATGATTGTAAATCAAATAAAGAGGTTAAATATTTACCAAGATTATGAAGAGTATTATCAATGTGGTTTAATTGGTCTTTGGTATGCGTATGAAAGGTATGAGGAGGAGAAAGGGAGTTTTCCTGCTTATGCTGTCGTAACGGTACGTGGTTATATATTGGAAAGGTTGAAGAAAGAATGCGTAGTGCAAGAGCGTTATGTATGCACGGACGAGTATGAGGAACGATTTGAGTGTGAAGATGCTGGAACGAGGGCGAAGGACTTTATGAGTGTGTTAGATGAGAGGGAGAAGCATATCATTTCAGAGCGATTTTTTACAGGGAAAAATATGGGAGAGATAGCTTCTGAAATGGGGATGACGTACTATCAAGTGAGATGGGTATATCGACAAGCACTTGAGAAAATGAGAGATAGTGTAAGGGGATAAGAATAATAAGTAGAATGGAAGGCAAAGGAAATATTGCGTTCCATTCTATTTACTTTAAGGCAGTAAATGCGGCAAGAGGTTTTTTAAGGTAATGAATCTTTCATGTTCATTCGGGATAATACATGTCCAGATTTGAAAAATTGTTGCTGTAACTTATGAGAACCTATTTGTATTGTTATGGTAGTTCCGTTAAAAAAATGAATGTTAGCTTTGTTAGTTTTTTTGGAAAACTCTATCTCATCTATATGGTTATAGAACAACCAAATGCAGCTTGGAGAAGAAGGAGATTCTGTTGGGAAAACGCAAATATATTCTTTGTGATTAATCGGAATTGGAACATTTTGTTTGAGCTTAAAGTTTATTTGGACTGCATGACGTCTACCTTGATAAGTAGAATGAACATGTGTTAGACAAGATTTCTTTATGAGTTGGATAGCTGTTTGGCAAGAGTACAGAGGGTTTCCGCTACTGTCGATAATTTTTGTCCGGTAATAAGGGTGTTTGCAAGGTTCGAGCATCATTGTAGAACTAGAAATAAAAATATCATTTTCATGATCCATGATTCTAAAATCCTCCCTTATAAAAATTGTTATTCTGAATATAATTATATACGAATTATATAAAGCTATTATTAATCTTTTGTTTCGTATTGTAAATTTTTACGGTTCGTTTACAATCAATAGATGATAGTCTTTCTAATTTGCATCGCTTGTACATATATATGAAAATAGAAAAGAGTAGGCGGTGATATAGCATGAAGAAAAAGTATATTATTATGGCTCTAGCTGTTGTTCTCTTAGTTTATTTAGCAAACAGTAATCCGGGTAAGGGAGAATATACGGATTGGGCAGCAAAACAATTTATGAAGCGTAATGATGTGAGTAAGAAGCTAGAAGAGGTTGAGAAAGAAAACAAAGAGGGTATACTTGGCGACTTAGCATCGGCGGGAAAAAAATTGGCAAATAAGTATGTTGAACCACAAGTTGGATTATTAATTGAGCATTATACAAAGCGAAATGATTATATTTTCTTCTCAACATATACGACAGAGTTTGATTTAGGCGGAGAGAATTATAAGTATGTTTGTGTTGGTTTTTCAAACATCTTTATTCCAATTGAAATGCCGAAGAAAAAAGACGAATCTGCAAAATAATGCAGATTCGTCTTTTTGATTTACGGAGTAATCTGAACTTCAGATACGTTTTTTTCTATGAGGCGAGCCCCTTTTTTACGAGTATTTTCACTAATTGATGAAAATACAGATGAAAAAAGAATGGTATCCATTACTTGATTTACGACTAGTTCATTTACTGGTTTAATGGGATTATCGATAGACAAGACAACTGTTTTTCCATCTTCTTTCACGAAAACTAACTCTAGTACTTGCATGTTTTATTCCCTCCTTTTTAATTATAGATTAGAAAGATCTGACGTGCTTACAAGTTGTACAGCGTGAAGTGATGATTGTTGTAGTGAAGCAAGAGCACGTGCTACTTCATGTACTTTTCCTAAATCTGCATTTGTTTTTACACGTTTGAATTGCTTGTTCTTAAAAACTGTTTTACCGTTTTTGTCTAATCCTCCGTTTAATACAAGGCGTAAAGTTAAATCCATTACGATTGTTTCAACTGCCATGTTTATCACCCCCTTTCACTTTATAAATAGGGTGTAAATGTCATGTTTTGGCGTGAAATTTTTTCTTTTTTTTGGTACTCTTAAAAGACTAAGAGAGGGGTTTTCGGAAGAATGAATCGTAAATGGTTATTTTGGATTCCTGTATTACTATGGATGGGGATTATTTTCTATTCTTCAGCTCAGCCATATAAAAAACAGGATATGCGCTCGGATATTGAGCAATATGTAAATGTTGAGTTTGTGAAAGAGCATTTTTCATGGGTATCTATCGATTATGGCGGAGGTACACCTGTTAGTATCGCAAATAAAGGTGTAGCTGGATTTGTTGAGTTTTTCCTACGTAAAGGTGCTCATTTTATGGTGTTCTTTATGCTCGGCTCATTGACGTATTATGCTTTTCATCGATCGGGTTATTCGAGAAAAAGGTGCTTTGCATACGCCCTCCTTTTCGTTGCGGGGTATGCAACATTTGATGAAATTCATCAATGGTTTACAGGAGACCGTACACCGATGTGGCAAGATTCATTGCTTGATACGTGCGGCGGGTTAACAGGAATTATAATAAGCAATTGGTTTTGGCATAGAAAAAGGAGCTAATCTCAGTTAGAGATTTGCTCCTTTTTCATTTATCCCGCTATTTGTGGGAATAGAAAGATCCACCTTATCCCGCATTAACTGCCCGTAAAAGCCCGATTGGTGAAGGCTAATAATCAGTGGGGGATGAACAAAACCCCACTGATTAAAGTTTCACTTTATACGCCAAGTAATTCTTTTAGTTCGTCGGTTGATAGTTCGGTCATCCAACTATCACTTGTAATGACGGCGTTGTTTAATGATTGTTTTCGTTCTAACATTTCATCAATCTTCTCTTCAAGTGTTCCCGTTGTAATAAGCTTATGAACGTGAACGAAGCGTTTTTGACCGATGCGATAAGCACGGTCTGTTGCTTGGTTTTCTACAGCTGGATTCCACCAACGGTCATAGTGAATGACATGGTTGGCGGCAGTTAAGTTTAATCCTGTTCCGCCAGCCTTTAACGATAAGATGAAGATGTCATACGTTCCGTTTTGAAACTGCTCAATCATCTTGTCACGCTCTTTCTTCGGTACGCTCCCGTTTAAGAAGAGGACGCGCTGACCAAATGTTTCTTCTAACATACTTTTTAGCATGTTCCCCATGCCAATGTATTGAGTGAAGATTAAGCAACTTTCATTTTGGTCTTTTATATTTTCGATGAGCTCCATTACCGTTTTTGTTTTCATAGAGCGCTCGACGATATTTTGTGGTTCTTCTTCTTTCAAATAAAGGGCTGGGTGATTACAAATTTGTTTTAGCTTGTTCAGCATAAGTAATATAAATCCGCGTCTTTCAATTCCGCTTAATCCTTCTACATTTTGTAATGTATCTTGAACAAGTTGTTCATATAAGGAAGCTTGTTCGCCAGTTAGTGGACAATAAGCTTTCTGTTCTTGTTTATCTGGTAAGTTTAATGCGACCGTTTGATCTTTCTTCGTACGACGCAGTAAAAACGGCGAGATAAACCGCTGAACTTGCTGGATTTTTCCTTCATCGCGGTCCTTTTCAATCGGTGTGACGAAGCGGCGCTGGAATTGTCCTAAGCTTCCGAGATACCCATGATTGATAAAGTCGAAAATAGACCAAAGCTCAGCAAGTCGGTTTTCCATCGGTGTACCGGTTAAAGCAATTTTGTGATTTGCTTGTAGGTTTCTTACTGCTTTCGACTGTTTCGTATGTGGGTTTTTTATATTTTGTGCTTCGTCTAAAATAACAGCGTCCCAGCATAACGTACTAAGTTCTTCTTCATCAAGCTGAGCTAATGCATAAGAAGTTAATATAACATCTGCCGATTGAAGAAAATCTTTAAATGACTCATCCTTAGATCGGTTACTTCCATAGTGTAACTGAACACGTAAACTTGGTGCGAAACGCTCAAATTCTTTTTGCCAATTTCCAAGGACTGATGTTGGTGCCACAATTAATGCAGGACCTGTTTGGAGATTGTTTTCTTTAGCGTATAGTAAGTAAGTTATCGTTTGAATACTTTTTCCGAGTCCCATATCATCGGCTAATAACGCTCCAAATCCAAGCTTTCGTAAGTATAGTAACCACTCAACACCGTGTTGTTGATATGGGCGGAGTGTTGCTTGTAGCGAAGATGGTACATCTACTTTTGGGATATCTCCAATGTGTAGAAGTTTTTGGAAAAGCTCTTCGTAATATCCATCTAGCTCGATTTCAATATCGGTAAACGGACTATCGTCTTCTACAATTTCTGTTTCTGCCGTATTAGATAAATGTTGCTGCAACACATCTTTCATTTCTAGTCCATATTTATCGGCACGGTGCATTAGTTTTTTTACTTCTTCAATAAAGGCAGGATCAAGTCTCATCCATTGACCATTTAAATTGAAAAGACGTTTGTTTTGTTCAACGAGTTCGAAAAATTCACTTTCTGATAAATCAATTCCGTCCGTTGAAATGCGCCAGTCGAAATTAACGAGCGTATTCATGCCGAAGAAAGACTGTGTTTGTGCTGTACTTTGCTTCAGCTGTACACGCAACCTCGGTTTTGTTGCTTTTAAATTTTGCCACCATGATGGTAGTAAAATTGTAATACCTGCTGCCAGTAACTCATTACTTGCTTCGGTTAAGAAGTTCCAAGCTTCCGTTTCAAAGAGTTCTTCTCGGAACTTGTCGTCCTCTTTTAGCCACGGTACGAGCTTACTGAATCCTTCTTGTGTTTCAAGGATACGTTCTTCGTAATCGTGCCATCGTTTTGGTAAGGAATCGATACTTTCATATACATATATGCGATGTGCACCACGTTTTGGTGTAACGATTGTTTCAAGCTTCCACATTTCAAGTTCTTCTTGCGGTTCTTGTAGTCTTAAGCCGACTGTAAATGGAAGATCATCTTCAATGTAACCAATTTTTCGAAGCCAATCTTCTTCATGTAGTGCTGCTTCCAATTGCCTTTTCGTAAAGTCGTAATGTTCATATAGTCTCTTTGCATCTTCCCATCCGTCATTTGAGCGAGCATCTTGCAAAATACTTTCGTTCACAGCGGCAGAGAAAAGAGATGCTAACATGTCATCTTCAATTGAGGTATTCTGAACTTTCCAAGATGGCTGCTGAGACCAATGCTTCATGTCAGGTGCGAAGCTGCCGCTGACGAAAGCGTCCCATAATTCACTTGCATCCTTTGTAAGTGCCGTAATAGGACCGTTCATTTGCATATTTGCAAATGAATTCATCGGTTTATTTGCGATGTATTCAAATGCCTGTGCATTCGTTAACATAACGCCTTGTTTTCCCTCATACGCTGCTTCTTTTAAAAACGTTCCGTAGAAAGAAGTAGAGTGCCATGCGAATGCATTTTTTTTCCAAGTTGCTACGGATAAGAGCGTACCGCTATCATCTTCTCCCCAAAGGAACCAACCTTGACTAACGTGCTGGAGCCTAATTGTTACTTCAGTTTGTATGATCATCGATTAATTTTCCTCTCCGTAATTCCTCTTGTAGTGCACGCAGACGTGAATGTAAGTTAGCGATATGAATAATGAAAGCATCCCATTCATCAGTTCGCTTCAGTCGTTTATAAAGCATACGTAATTTCTTTAAGTAACGAACGGCACGTTTATATGATTTGCGATTTCGCTCTTCAATTGCTTCTATTGCGGCATGGTGATAAAGAGGAAGTGCTGCTTCGGGCGCTTCTTTTTCAATATCTTTCAATGGTTCTTTCAAAAGTTCGATTACTTCGAATCCATATAAGAGCTGAAGTTCCGTCCATGCATGGTATTGTTTCTTCGCAAGTACATATTGTTCATAATTTGTGAAACTATACGGTAATAGTTCTTGTAAAATCATTTCTAATCCCGCTTGTTCATTCGTATGCGTTGCATATGTCTCATACATCATCACAAATAATCGAACGATATCTTGTATAAAGACGGTATTCTCTTGTTCCGTTATCGTTTCTTTTACTTGTTTATAAGTAAAGGAAAGCCAATCTTTAGCGCGGTCCCACTCCATCGCACTTAATAACTCTTCTAACCAATAGAAGTAAAGGCTCACAACAGAAGAAGGCTGTTTTTCTAGTAATTCCATTGCCGATACATCTTCACCGTTTAAAAAGAGCAGGTGAGAAGATGCTAATGCTTTGGAAAGTGGATTGATTTTAGTATCGATTCGTTTTTTTTCTTCTTGTAGCTGCTCTTCTGTTCTTAACAGTTCACCCCATACGTGACGATAAATGAAGAATCGCTCTTGTGTATAGGCATTGGTAGAGAAGAATGCTTCATGTATGAGCCGCGCTGTTTCTTCTAAAATCGGTTTGGATTCTTCTGGAATCGCCTCTGTTTTTAGGTCCCTAACGGTAGATTCAACTTTATCAACGAATAGGCGAACGACGTTAACTGGTTGGTGGTAAGAATATAGTTTGTTTGCTTCAAATTCTTGAATTTCTTCTAATAATTTTTGAAAGCAATAAAGTGCCGCGTGCAACTTAAATAATTCATGAATAGCAACGATGCGCGGAGCTTTCCGTTCTAATTTTGTATAGAAGTCTGTAAAAAGACTCATAAGAAAATACATTTGTTTATAAGTGAGCCGCGCTTGTTCTTTTTTAAATGATTCATATTCATTTTCAAAGTATGTTTGCCAACTTTTATAATCCATTTCTTCAAAAGCTGATGATTGCAATACTTGTCGTGCAGTTCGAATAGGAGGAAGAGAAGGTTTTGTATTATTTTTGAATAAAGTTAATACATCTCCTACTTGCCCAAAACTAGAAGCTGCAGATAGTAACACAGCAAGCATATGCTGACATTGCGTTGGCGCGAAGCAATCGCAATAGCTTTCAGTGACATTACGAATCGGGATGTGAACGCTATATACACTGCCTTCAGCATTTACAGTTCCGGATAGCGTATAGCCATCAAAGTCAACGTTATAGACAACACCACTACGATATAGTTGCCGAGCTGTAGCGACATGCTCTTGATCAGCAACTTGCTGTGGATCAAGCCCTTGAACGAACTCATTCGCAATCATCATAATTTCATCTTTCGTAATTGAGTCTTGCAGCATAATATTCCTCCGTACACAGATTTCTTTCCTTTACCATTATAAACAAAAAATGCTCAAAACAGAAAAAATGAAATTTGGATTACAAAAAAGGATGTTGCCTAGTTGAACTTTCCTACTAGGTAGCATCCTTTTTGGGAATTAAGAGCCTGATTCTTGTAATACCGCTTTTACATATGGATCATGTAATATTTGTTTTATAATTGGTAACATGTTTTGCTCGAATGGAATATCAATAGGGAATGGTTTTTGAGAGCCTGGTTTTATTCCGTATTGTACGAGTTTGTAATGTGTATTTTCTTCAGACTTGAGCACAATTAATTTATAGCGATTGTCATCGCTTGTTAGTGAGAAGTCAATTGCGATTGCATCATATGTTACATCATCTTTATATATGTACGGTTTTGGTGTACCGACCCAGTCTACCTTAGCTTGTAAATTCATGGACGTCACCTCCTTATATGTATTATATAAAAAATAAAAGCCAGTTCTCAATAAAGAGAACCGGCTGTAATTTAGCAGTCATTGGTTATTTTAAAATTTTAACTTTAACAGTTTTGCGTCCCCATTTTTGAGCAGCGCTATCTGATCCAAGTAGAATATCGATACGGTTACCTTTAATCGCACCGCCAGTATCACCAGCGATAGCTTCTCCATAACCTTCTACCCATACTTTAGATCCTAATGGGATTACTTTCGGGTCAACAGCGATCATTTTCATGTTTGGGTTCGCTGTTAGGTCATGACCCATTGCAGTTAATACACGGCCGCCGTATGTGCCACCGTTTTCGCTCGGATGAGCTGTATATGCTGTAGCTACAACTGTTAACTCACGACCATTAGAAGGTTCGCTAGTTTCAGCAGCTTTCACAGCAGGCTTAGTAGCCGTTTTTACTGGTGCAGGTGCTTGAGCTTTAGCTGGTGCTGCAGCTTTAGCAGGAGCAGGCGTTTCTTGTTTCTCAATAACAGGTGCTGTACCTATTAAGAAAGGAACATGAACGTAAGCTGTTTTCCCGTTATATTCAAATTGTAACCACTCATTTTGTACTTGGTTCGTTGTTTCGATCATATCGTCTTTCTTAAGCGTTCCAAGAATTTCTGAGTTTGTGTTCGCTTCAGCACGTACATTTAATACGTTAGCTGTTACATAGTAAGAGTTCTTTGTAAACTCTGCACTTACGAATGCGTCTTTACCATTTAATTTGATTTGTGACCATCCGTTTTCTGTATTTAGAACATCTAATTTATGACCATTCTGTAATTTACCGACAACTTTTGATTCAGTAGTAGGGTTTTCTCGTACGTTTAGTACGTCTGTTGTTACAACAGTTTCTGCATTAGCAGATGCGGTGAAAATCCCAAGACCAAAAACTGCTGCTGTTGCTATTCCAATTAATTTTTTCATGATAGCCTCCATTGCGTTTGTTTTCGTGTCCTCATTATAGCAACAGATTTTTTCGGATTTTGGGAAAACACACAATTACAAACCATTCGTAATAAGTCGTTAACACTTTGTAATATAGCTAGAATGAGAGGAAAGTGTTTTTCATTCCATATAATTAGTAGGTTTCTAGTTATATTCAAAATATTTAATACAACATATTTTTTTCGGTGTAAATAAAAATGTTACAGGAGCATTACATGATGATTACTATACAGTTACATTCCTTGAGTATTTTACCGTTTTATGGGTAATATAGTTATATAAACATAAATATCTCGTTTGTGAAGTTATAAACACGCGCTATATACTAGCAAAAAACCGCATAATTGTTACAAGAAGAAAGGGTTGTAAAGAATAAATCTGCCCTTTTTTAAAAATGTAACACATCCTTTTTTGGGAAAATCTCTTCCCATCCGCATTTTTCTCACACAATTTGACAGTAGTATTCCAATCTTGTAGCTCTTGCAGAGTGAAAAGGTTGTACGGAAGGTAAGGCTGTCCATAAGAACTCTAATTGGTGAAGGCAAAACTAAGAGAGCCGAAAGAAAATCACCACAAAAAACTATGGTTTTCTATCCGATTTAACATATCGGAATTTATGTTATTTACAAGAAATGAAACATACGAAGGGGGATTTGATGAGGAAACTGACGAAAACATTTATTGTCTCATTAACATTATGCATTGCATTTACACTTTGGGGGATTATTCCCGAATCTATTATTGGAAAAGGTAGCTTAGGAAATGTAACGACTGCAATTCAAGCTGCGCTAGTTAGTAAGTTTGGTTGGTTCTATATTATTTCCGTTTCTATTTTCTTAGGAATTGCTATTTTCTTAATTGTTTCTAAGTACGGTTCGATTCGTTTAGGTAAAGATGATGATGAACCTGATTATAGTTATATGACATGGTTTGCTATGTTATTTAGTGCCGGCATGGGAATCGGTTTGGTTTTCTGGGGCGTTGCAGAACCGTTGAATCATTTATACACACCTCCGTTTGGAGAGGGTGCGACTGAAGAGAGTGCACGTCTTGCACTTCGTTTCTCATTTTTCCATTGGGGATTACATCCGTGGGGATTATATGCACTTGTAGCATTATGTATTGCGTATTTTACATTTAGAAAAGGAAGAGCGAGTACAATTAGTGCGACAGTGGGTCCACTATTTAAAGGCGGTGAACATGGCCGTATTGCACATACGTTTGATGTTCTAGCTGTATTTGCGACAGTATTTGGTGTGGCAACATCATTAGGACTTGGGGCGAAGCAAATTGCAGGTGGTGTTAGTTATTTAACATCCATTCCGAACTCATTACCGACACAGCTAGTAATCATAGGAATTGTAACTGTTCTTTATATGTTATCTGCACAAACGGGACTCGATAAAGGAATTAAATATTTAAGTAATGCGAATATTATTTTAGCGTTTGCACTTATGATAATTGTATTATTTGCAGGTCCAACAAACTTTATTATGAATTATTTCACTTCAACAATCGGTTCATACATTCAAGAATTGCCAAGTATGAGTTTCCGTTTAAGTCCATTAAATGAAGGCGGAAATCAATGGATTCAGTCATGGACAATTTTCTACTGGGCATGGTGGATTGCATGGTCACCATTCGTAGGTACGTTTATTGCTCGTGTGTCACGCGGGCGTACAATTCGTGAATTTGTTGTTGGTGTGTTACTCGTACCAACAGTAATTGGTGCGCTTTGGTTCTCTGTTTTCGGAGGAACAGGTATTCACATGGAGCTATTTGATGATGCAAATATATATGGACAAATTAAAGAAATGGGCACAGAAGTAGGATTGTTTGCTATGTTAGACCAAATGGGTAGTATGGGACCGGCTTTATGTGTGTTAGCCATTTTACTTATTTCAACATTCTTTATTACATCTGCAGACTCTGCTACGTTTGTTCTAGCGATGTTAACGACACATGGTAGCTTAAACCCACCAAATCGTATTAAAATGGTTTGGGGTATTGTTCTAGCGGCGTTAGCTTCGATCTTATTGTATGTCGGAGGATTAGAGGCGCTGCAAACTGCGTCGATTATTGCGGCCTTCCCGTTCGTATTTGTTATTTTCTTTATGATTGCAGCACTATTTAAAGAGTTGCAAAAAGAAGGACGTATGAAACAACATTAATAATAGAAGGAAAGGGGCTGATTTTATATCAGCTCCTTTTTAATGCACCTATTAGGAAAAGGGTGATATCAGCAGTTCGAAAAGGAAAATCGATATATTTCGACAATATTCGATATTATGCAAATTATGTTCATATTTTTGACAAAAATATGTCGGAAATGTGTTGTCACTTTTATGTATATGTGCTATATTATTTCCTGTAAGCGATTTCAAATATTTTTAAATCGCATTCAAGGGGGACATCTAGAATAATGAAACGTTACGAAAGAAAGTGGAAGCATATTTGTTTGAAACGTGTGGCACATCGCAATGTCCAAGAAAGCACGGAACCTAAGACTGAAACGCGCAAAGAGCAGCAAGAAAAGCAACTGGTTCTACAAAAATAGCAATCACTTTTTCGTATATAAATGAAGGTCGATCGTTCGTTGGGGGATGGACGTGAAATTACTTTCAGCTAAGGGGTATTGTCTGATATATAGTATTACGGTAAAAAATAAGCACAGAGCTTACGGCGCTCTGTGCTTATTTTTTATTCCGTAAAAGCCCGATTGATGAGGGCTAATAATCAGTGGGAAATGAATAACCCCACTGATTAAAGTTTCACTTTATTTTTCCTTTTTAAATCGTACTGTTTTATCCCAGCCAATTACTTGTTTCTTGCTCTTTGCACGTAAGTAAAGAATGAGACTGCGAATAAACAAATACGTAAAGAGCTGTGCGTACGTAAAGTACATAATGACGCTTATGAAAATGTTGGTTGGTGTAAAGGTTCGTTCGACGCTCTGGGCACTAAATAATTGAGAAACATATGTAATATATGCGACATACCACATAAATAGTAATGGAATGCTGTATTGAATTTGGAATATCCCGAGCAGTCCAATTACAAACCAAACGTTTGAAATGATTAAGAATAGCCAAAATACGACATATACTAAAACTTGCTGTAAGGAATGGACGAGTAGCTTTCCTTTAAAGAAGCTTAGCGAAGAAAACATTTTTTCTAAAATATATAAGTTTCCTTGAAGCCAACGTGTACGCTGTTTAATAAGAATTTTTAAATGTTCAGGTTCTTGTTCCCATGTAATCGATTCCGGGACGATTGGTAAGAGATAGCCTTTTTGGGTAATTCTCAATGTTAATTCGGCATCCTCTGCAATTGCATAAGGATCATAGCCGCCAAGTTCTTCTAATGCGGAACGACGAAGAAGCATGTTTGTTCCGGTCAGTGAGCCTGTTTGGAATAATAGCCAGCGTCCAGATTGCATAAGGAGCTGGAAAATCTGAAATTCTAATGAAATCATTCGTGTAAGCCAATTTCTCTTTTCATTTACTGTACGAACGTGTCCAACTGCTCCAACGGCATCCTGGATGGTTTCAGCATGTTCTACGAGCATTCGCAGTGCATGTGGTTCAGGTTGATTATCTGCATCGTAAACACAGAAGTATTCACCATCTGAAATGCTAAGACCGTAGTTTAATACACGCGATTTTCCTTTCGGTTCGCCAGGTGGTACACGAATGTGATGAATATGAGCATAAGCTTTGTCGAAATCATCGCCAATTTCAGGTGTTTCATCTTGAGAGTTATCGTTTAATAAATAAACGTTTAATTTGCCCGGGTATTCAATCTTTGCCATCGCTTCTAATGTATCTTTAATAACGACACCCTCATTATGGGCAGGTATTAAAATATCTACACTTGGATAATGTTCTAGCGTACGATCTTTTCGTTTACTATTTCGATGAATTAAGCCCGCGAGTGTTAAGAGAGAGTAGTAAACGAGTAGGCCTGAGAATAGAAAGGCAGTAAAAATAAGTACATATTTGATTGAAAATGTGATGCTAATCCAAAATACGAGTACGCAGAACAGAAGGAATAAAAGGAGTATAACGAGTGTCATCATAATAATGTCTGTCCTTTTGTGTTGATTTGTTCTCGTTTTATTTTAATATCTTGAATTGCTTCAGCGGCAAGCCATTGCTCCATTTTTGGATGTAGACGGTTCATTACAATATCAGCACCAGCTTCATTTGTGTTTTGTAATAAAATGACCAATGTATTGCTTTCATATTCAGCAGCAAGGTCAAAGTCAGTTCTTACTGTATCAACTAATAATGAAGCTACACGATCCATGACACTTTCCTTCGTATATTTACTAAAGGAAGTGAAATCAAAGAAAATAATCATGCCTGTTTCATTACGACGATCCATCGCAGTCCTTAATAATGCTTGTCGTCTTTCGAATTCTTGCCTTGTTAATAGTTTTGATTCTCCGATGTATTGCTCCAACACTCTCACTCGTTCAGTTAACTCTTTATTTTTAAGGATGACCTTTTTTAATAGGTGGGTTGAAATATAAACAATGAAGAAGTTAGCTGCCATTAGGAAGTGGGTAATGATATATTCCCATTGTTCTGATGTACTCCATAAGTGAAGCCACGCTTCATAAAATAAATAGAATACTGAAATGATGGTTCCCAGTATAAAGAAAATAAATGCTGTTTTATCAGCTAAAAATAGGAATAGTACATTTATGATGACATATATAATTGTAAAAATGAGCGCGTGCTCATATTTCGTCACATGTACAGTAGTAAAATAAAATAAAATTTGTAAAATCCACATAGAAAGGACTTTATAGGATTTATCTTTCACGAAACTTTCCTCCTTAAAGATAATTCATGCAGGATATTTGTAGTATGCACAATTATTAATAAATGGACCGTGTAGCTGGAATTTTTTTTAAAGCGTGCGACATCAAATAGTATCCCTCTTGTGCAAGAAAAAATAAACAGACATACTAATTATCGTAACATATCATCTAGATATCTAGACATGTGGTGTTTAGTATATATGAAAATTATATTTATAGTATACAAAAAAGTCTCCTCTTTAAAAGAGGAGACTGTACATTAATTTATAGGAACATCATACCTGCAACTGCTGCATTTAAGAAGTTCGCTAGTGTACCAGCGATAACTGCTTTAATCCCTAATTGTGCAATTTGTTTACGGCGAGTAGGAGCTAATGTTCCTGTTACACCTAATTGAATTGCGATAGAAGAGAAGTTTGCAAAACCACAGATTGCGAATGTTAAAATCAGATTTGTTTTTGCAGAGAACTCTGCCATGTGAGGTCCTAAGTTTGCGTATGCAACGAATTCGTTGATTGCAAGTTTTTGACCGATAAAGCTTGCTGCTTGTATAGCTTCACCCGGTGAAACCCCGATTAAGATTGCAAATGGTGATAATAAGTAACCGAAGATTAAATCAAGGCTAAGTTTAATATGGAATAAAGACCCAACTAATCCTAATAGACCATTTAATAAAGCGATTAATGCGATGAAAGCCATTAACATTGCTGCTACGTTAATAACAAGTTGCATACCTTCAGATGCACCACGTGCAGCTGCATCGATAACGTTTGCGTCTTCACGTTCTGTAGAAAGTTCAACGTTGTTATCTACTTTTTCTGTTTCTGGCATAATTAGTTTCGCAATTAATAAACTTGATGGAGCTGCCATAATTGCTGCTGCTAATAAGTGCTCTAACGGAATACCCATTGCTGCATAGCCGACAAGAACTGATCCGGCAACAGCTGTCATACCGCTTACCATAATAGTGAAGAATTCACTATTTGTTAAGCGTGCTAAGTAAGGTTTAATTAAGATTGGAGCTTCAGTTTGTCCTAAAAATACAGTCGTTACTGAGTTTAAGCTTTCTGCTTTAGAAGTTCCAAGAAGTTTACTTAATGCACCACCAACGACGCTAACAAATTTCTGCATAATACCGAAATGATATAAGATTGCTACTAATGAACTAATAAATACGATTGGAAGTAGTGCTTGAATAAAGAATACAAATCCCCAAGGTCCTTTTGCGTTGACTAAATCCCCAGCAACGAACTTAATTCCCTCGTAAGAAAAATTAATTAATCCTTGAACGCCATCTGCAGCGTATTTTAAACCTGCTTTTCCGGCATCCCATCGTAATACGATAAATGAAAATGACATTTGTAATGCTAGCGCGATTAAAATTGTGCGCCAATTAATAGCTTTGCGGTTGGAAGATAATAAGAAAGCGATTGCTAATACTCCAATCACGCCGCCAATTCCCCATAAAACATTCATGCAGTGTATGCTCCTTCCTCATAGTAAAAAAGTGTATAAACCAGTTGTCTATACTTTTGCGAATATAACATCTTAAGTAACTTATCATAATGGACATCGGAGGTCAAACGTCTAACGAAAAGTTTAAATAAAAAGAAAATTCTTTGAAAAAACACATATAAAATGAATCGACATGAAATAGGTTATGTTTTTTGTTGAAATATATTCATTGTGATAACGTTTTGGACAATTTTTATAGAATATGGTGTACGAAATAGGAGAATGAACGCATAATTTTTTCGTGAGAAAGAGAATAAGAGGGATTCATATATTGAAACCTTAAAAAAAGAGGCTTCTAGTAAACTAGAAGCCTCTGAAACTATCACTTAAGGTGCTTTCGTATACCCTAAGAAATGGCTTTTCCAATAAGAGTTGCTTAATGAAGCGATTGCTACACCTTTATCTCCAGCTTGGATAAACGATCCACCTCCAAGGTAAATACCCATGTGAGAAGGACCAGCTTTATAAGTATTTTGGAAATAAATTAAGTCGCCTGGCTGTGGACTTGAAGTTTTTGGTAAGCTACTCCAATATCCTGCAACACTTTGGCGGCTAATGTTATGGCCAAATTTCTTAAATACGTGGTAGATGTAACCACTGCAGTCAACACCATTAGCAGAAGTACCGCCCCAAACGTATGGTACGCCTTGCATAGATTTCGCGTATGCAAGTATAGAAGAACTGTCACCGCTATTATTGCTTGTATTGTTATTGTTTTGATTTTCATTAGGCTTATTATCTACTGCGCCCCCAACTGGTGTTTTAGATAGGAAACGTGTTCCGATGTAACCAGTTTGACCATTGTAGTTAATTTTGCTCCATCCAGAGTTTTCAGAGATTACTTGAACCTTCTGTCCTTGTGGAAGTGCGCCTATGATTCTATAATTTGTACCTTCGCCGCTACGTACATTTAGTGCAGAAGCATTAATGTAGTAATCGCCAATTGCACCTTGGTTAGGTTGCTCAGGTTGTTCAGGAGTAGTAGTGCCACCTTTAACGAATTTTACGAATTCGCTGCTAACGTAGCCTGTTTTTCCCTGATAATTAACTTTAAACCAGCTACCTTCAGATCCAATTACGTTTAATTTCGTACCATTTAATACGCCACCAATTACGCTATGGTAAGTAGCAGGGCCCGTACGAACACGTAGTGATGTTGCGTTAACGACGTAAGTGCCACCAGTTTGAACAGTTACATTATTGTTTTGTTCCTGGTTGTTACCTTGCGTGGTGTTTTCGTTAGAACCGCCTTTTGTTACGTAGTCTTTGCTTAAGTAAGCTGTTTGTCCTGCATAATTGATTTTGAACCAATCTTGAACTTCGCCTACAACTTGTACTACTTGTCCTTTTTTCACAGAACCTATAGTTGTATGAGAAGTGCTAGGACCTGTACGAACGCGAAGGGAAGATACGTTTACTGTATAGTTTCCGCTTGCTGGTTTTACAGTATTATTCGTATTGTTGTTTGAAGAACCTGCATTAGAAGAAACACCAGATACGAATTCGCCACTTACATAGCCAACTTTTCCATTATGGTTGATTTTCACCCAACCATTTTCTTGACCAATTACGTTTAATGTTTGTCCTTCATATACACGTCCTGAAACAGAACTAGAAGTGTTAGGAGCGGTACGTACACGTAATACATCAGCAGTAACTTTATTGTTTCCACCTGTGCTTACATTGTTATTTGTTTTTTCCCCATTTTTTGATACAAATTCACCACTCACATAACCTGTTTTCCCATTATGGTTAATTTTGAACCAACCATTTTCTTCTCCAATTACGTTTAATGATTGACCGTTATAAACGCGAGAGATAATATCGTGAGAAGTGCTAGATCCTGCGCGAACATGTAGCACGCTAGCATTTACCGTATAAGATGAACTGTTTGATGCGGAAGCTTGGACAGTTTGTGTAGCAGCTTTTTGTGTGTTTTGTTCAGGGGCAGCTTGAACGCTATCAAGTATAGGTGCTGCTCCTCCTGCTACAGACACTGCCGCAAGACCGGCAAGGTATTTTTTCATAATTTGTCGATTCCTTTCTGTCTGTAATGTAGTGAAGAAATATTTACCAACTGTTAAAAATTCTAAAGAGCATGTCGATTACTGTCAAGACTTATGCGGGAATCTGAATATGACAAAAAGATTACAAGAAAAAATCAAGGTATAAATCTACACCTTGATTTTTATTTAAATACATATGTTGGATGTAGAGAGAATAGAAATTATTCGTGTTTAAGAAGATGACATGTTGGATTGTAACAAGCTTTGAAAAAAGGATTTTTGTAGCATTTTTGTGATAGGGCCAACTTGACCATCTTGAATTGCAGTTCCATCAAGGTGGGTCATCGGTAAAATTTCAATAGTCGTTCCCGTAAAGAAGCATTCATCTGCTTGATAAACATCGCGAATGCTGAACAGTTCTTCTTGTACAGGAATACGAAGGGTTTTCGCTAAGGAAAGGACATATTGACGAATAATGCCATTTAAAATAAGGTGATTGGCTGGATGTGTGTAAAGAGTTCCATTTTTTATGAGAAAGAAATTAGAACAGCTCCCCTCAGTTACAGTACCGTTTCGTACGAAAAGAGCTTCTTTACAACCTTTGCGTTCAGCTTTCGTATAAGCTAATACATTTGGTAATAAATTTAACGATTTAATATCACAGCGGAGCCAGCGTGTATCAGGTTCTGATATAGCACGTACACCGTATTCAATCCATAAAGATGGTCTTTCTTTTTTTGAAATATAAGCATAGATTGTCGGGGATATGTCATATGAAAATGCATGTGCTCGAGCTTGTACACCACGAGATACTTGTAAGTAAATTGTTCCGTCTTCGTGGAAATTATTGTTTTCAATTAATTTGTAGAGTAAGATGATGAGTTCGGCTTTTGAGAAAGGAAGTGATAATTCTATTTCTTCAAGGGATCGATATAATCTTGTTAAATGTGGGTCTAATAAGTGAAAGTTTCCGTTATAAAGGCGAATAACTTCATAGACGCCATCACCAAATTGTAAACCTCTTTCTTCAAGTTCTATGTACGCGCGATGTTTTGTTGTATCAATAACTGCATCATTCCATAGTACAAATCTTTCGTATGCCAATTTTCGTCCCATCCTTTCGTTAGTACATGAATAAAAATCACTATAGTAATTTTTATGTAAGCAATTCTCTACATATGACGTATATGTATTTGTAAATCACAGAGAAGTAGTGGTGATTTATCCTGCATTAACTGCCCGTAAACGCCCGATTGGTGAGGGCTAATAATCAGTGGGGGATGAACAAAACACCCACTGATTAAAGTTTCACTTTATAGCATTTTGTATATACAAATTCGGAAATGAGAAATAAGAATCCTGCTTTTTGAAAAAAAAAAAAGCAACATTCGTATGGAATGCTGCACAAGGAGGGTAGCTATCATTCATAGGGACATCGTCTTTAAAGGTTTCATTTATGCAAACAAAACACTTGGAAAGACAATTATAAGAAAGTTGAAAACAAATGATGCACACATTTCTCTAAGGGATCCTATTGAAGATGAGAGATAAGAAATATGTGGAACCTTGTTTACATATTTTATTATAAAGATGTTTCGTTAATGTGGTGTAAATATTAGGTGAAGGTTATGTAATTTTAAAGTCAATGAATAGGAGAGGAAGGATAGCAGAAAATAAAAAAAGAGGCTGAGATTACTCAGCGCTCTTCTTTTCTTCTTTAATAGCTGTCTTTACTTCACCAGTTTTGATCTTGTTACTTTCAGAGAAGCGAAGTAAGTCACCTTCAATGATTTTGTCAGACATGTTCAATTCATTTTGGGCACGATCAATTAGTGGTTGAGATTCTTCTTTCGGTAATTGCACAACTTCGCCAGTAGTACGGTCGTAGAATGTACTGTTCGTGTACATGTACTTATCTGTAACGAAGCTACCGTCACGAAGAACAACGAATCCTTTATTTTCTGGTGAGAATACATCATGACCGAATTGAATTTGATTCGTAGAATCTACACCAAGTAAGTTTAGAATTGTTGGCTTAATGTCAATTTCACCAGTTGGTTTTGAAATTGTTTTACCTTCTTTTTGACCTGGAACGTGAATAAACATCGGTGTTTTTTGTAAGTTCATATGGTCAAATGTAGTGATTTCTTCTTTTCCTAAGAACTGTGCCATTGCACGGTTATGGTTTTCAGAAATACCATAGTGATCACCGTAGAATACGATAACTGAGTTGTCGTAAATACCTTCTGCTTTTAGACGCTCAATAAAGTGTTTCATTGCTTCGTCTAAATAGCGAGCAGTTACCATGTAACGGTCAAATACGCCATCACCAGAATTGTATTCATCGATTAATTTCGTACTGTCATCATAAGTGAATGGGTAATGGTTTGTTAAAGTAAGGAAGCGAGTATAGAACGGTTGCTTCACTTCTTTTAACATATCGATAGATTGATCGAAGTATTCGATATCTTTTAATCCCCAATTTAATTTTGTTTCTGGCGTAATTTTGTAGTCAAGCTCGTTGTAGTAACGATCATAACCAAGTGCCGGATACATAATGTTACGGTTCCAGAACGTTGCGTTATTCGCGTGGAATACTGATGTGTGATATCCTTGCTGACGCAAAATTTCTGGAGTTGCTGTATATTCGTTATTACCGTGTGTGAAGAATACAGCACCACGGTCTAGTGGATACATTGAAGTATCTACTAAGAATTCAGCATCAGACGTTTTACCTTGCCCAGTTTGATGGAAGAAGTTATCGAAGTAATAACTTTCTTTCGCAAATTGGTTTAGGAATGGTGTAACTTCTTGTCCGTTAACTTGCGCACCAATTAAGAATGTTTGTAATGATTCAAGAGAGACAACAATTACGTTTTTCCCTTTTGCAGTACCAAACATATTTGGATCTGGTTTACTTTGTGTTGTTTTCACGTAGTTTTCTGTTTCTTGTAATTTACTACCATCAGCAAATGCTTTTTGTGAACTTGATTTTGCTTGTAAGCCAAGATCGTATGCTTGGTGTACATATAATCCTAAGTTTTTAACAAGCATAACGCGGTCGAATGAACGTGTTAATAGTTCTGGACGCTCAGCTTCTGCAAATCCTAGGTTTACGCAGAAAATAGCAACCGTTGACACGAAGTATAGAGAACGCATCGGACGCGCTACACGTTCTGTCGGTGCAAAATCTTTCTTCTTCTTCAATAGAACGAAGAATACGATAATATCCGCAAATGCAAGGATGATTTTGTAGTTAAATAATTCTTTCACACTAGAACCTAAACTTCCGAAATTAGACGTTTGTCCTAGTACTGGTAAAGTAACGAAGTCATTGTAGAATCCGTAGAACATTACGTTACCAACAAGAATGAACGTTAAGATAAAGTTAATTCCTAGTGCTATATAGTTACGTTTTTTCCCTTTTGCAAATAATGCAAGACCCACAAACAGTAATGATGCTGCTAATGGACTAATGAATAAAATGAATTCTTGCATGAAAGATTCAAGTTTTAAATCGAAGCTAGTGCGTGTAATGATGTAGGATTTTAGCCATACGGCCAAAGCTACGAATAAAGTAAAACGCACGTTTTGAAATTGTGATTTCATGGTTTCTTTCATTCATTTCCACCCTTTCTCTATCAGGCTTGGTCGATTTTGGAGCGAAAAATGTTAAAATAAAAAATACATAGTTTTCTTGGCCATAATTAGAGTTTCTATATTCACCCATATACGACTTTAACTATGCATACCCTTTTTGGTTTCTTGTGCTGCTCATAAGCATAACGTCATTTCTGTATTATACAACAAAATTCATTTCTGAGAAACACTATAACATTTTACATTTTTTGTATGTGTTTTGTCACTACCAGAGAAAACTTTAACATTCGTTTATATGCTCGTCAACTAGAAAATATAACAAAAATAGAAAAGAATGTTAAGCGGAATTGAAAGTTTTTTGGTTGAGAAATATGGAATGGAAATCTTTAAGTGGTTGTCTAGAAAACTATTATATGAAGGAAAATATGAAAAAATTAACGAACACTTGTTCTTTTTGGTTTTGTTTGTTACAATGAAATTTCATTGATAGATTATGTGTAATTTTGATGAACTTTTACTGATAACATAACATATTGTAGCTTATTTCTTTTGAAAATAGAGAGGCTTTTGAATGAAACAAAAATTTTCAGTTGAAGCGTTTTGGAAGAAAATAAAACATGTTGCGAAGCAGGCAGGGCAGTCGGTAATCTATGCGAGTTTATTGTTGTTTTACGTGTTGCAAAGACCGGATGTTCCAAAACGAGTGAAAATTATTGTAATCGGAGCACTTGCTTATTTCATTGCACCGATTGATGCCATTCCAGATTTCATTGCTGGAGTCGGTTATACGGATGATTTAGGTGCGTTAATGGCCGCACTATTACAAGCATCGATATACGTAAATGAAGATGTGAAAGATAAGGCACGAGTGAAGTTGGCAGAATGGTTTGGTTCGGATATAGACACATCATTTATCGATCAAAAATTAGATCAATAGGTGAGAACTGTCATAGGATGACAGGGCGAACGTAAGCGAGGAAGTGCATTATGCCATCAGGAAGAACGCATACGAAAATAAACTTAATATCCCTTCCGGTTGTTTTGTTTATGCTCTTTTCGTATGGATTAACAAGTTTTGATTTTTTATTAACTTTTGCAATTGGCTTTTTAGTAGGTACTTCATTTTTAACACCGGATTTAGATACGTACAGTAATGCGTATAATAAATGGGGATTCCTCCGCATTTTTTGGTATCCATATAGGAGCGTAATGCCCCATCGTTCCTTCTTCACACATACGATTATAATTGGTGATATTATTCGTATTGCATACATGTTAATTGTGTTTTCTCCGTTTTTATTCCTATTAAATATAATCGCATTCGGTGGAAATTTAATAGAAATTGCGAAGGAACACGAGGTTGAAATTGTAACGTTTGTAATGGGGATTGTTGTGGCAAGTACGCTCCACATTATAGCGGATAAAGCGAATACGCGCCGAAAGAAAATGATGAGAAAAAAGAAGAAACGCAGAAGATAAAAAAACCGTCCCAAAAGGTATTTTGGGACGGTCTTTTCTTATTAATAGGTAGGTTATTCTTTTCGTATTTTGTAGTTAAGTCGATATTCCTTGTCGAATCGCCGATAAAATTTCATTTACGATCATGCGACATTAATTTTTGGACAGTTCCTTTTTAATCAAACGTTTGTTTAAAACTAAGCTTTCAGTATCTTAATACCTTTCAAGATATTCCAAATGAAGTAGTATAAGCTAATGATTCCGCAAATGCATAAGACGATGATTGCTCCAATTCCAAGTGTTACGTCTGGTTGATCAGATCCGATGCCCATAATTCCTAAAATAACTAATCCAATAAATGAAGCGATGCTTGGAACGATATGTGTCCATAGAGCACGTTTCGCATGTGGTTTCGTTTCAGAATCGCCCACAATCCACACGATAATAGGGAATAAGATAGGTGCAAATAATACACTAAAGTATGATAAAGCTGCTAATATTTTGTTTCCGTTCATATATATCACCTCATAAGTAATGTCCGTTGTTATACTTTTAGTATGCGATAAATTTGGCAACCTTCCTATCGATTAACATTACAAAAACGTGACGCTTTTGTAAGATTTCCTTTTTAAATGATGAAATTTTCGAAAAAATCTTTTTAAATGAAAATTGTTGTGATAAAATTATTGAAAACGTTTTCTTAAATGTTTTGTATTTTTTAGGCTTAAAGGTATGATGACCTGGTAGTCTATTGATAAGGTTATATCTTATTTAAAAGGGGATTCTTTAGGGGGAGAGAACAATGAACACATGGACACAAGTTTACGATCCGTTCGGTAACATTTGGATTTCGGCAGCAGTCGCACTTATTCCAATCATCTTTTTTTTCTTAGCTTTAGCGGTTTTCCGCATGAAGGGGTATGTGGCAGGATTTATTACAGTTGTATTAACGATTTTGGTGGCGTTATTTGCGTATAAAATGCCATTCACAATGGCAATGGCAGCGACCGGATACGGTTTCTTATACGGATTATGGCCAATTGCTTGGATTATCATTATGTCGGTATTTTTATATAAAATTTCTGTGAAAACAGGTCAATTTGATGTCATTCGTGCATCTGTATTATCCATTACGAATGACCATCGTTTACTCGTTATTTTAATTGGATTTTCATTTGGAGCATTTTTGGAAGGGGCAGCAGGATTTGGTGCACCAGTAGCGATTACGGCAGCGCTTCTTGCAGGCCTTGGGCTAAATCCTTTATATGCAGCAGGTCTTTGTTTAATCGCAAATACTGCACCAGTAGCGTTCGGAGCGATGGGGATTCCGATTACAGTTGCTGGACAAGTAACAGGCATTGATCCGCATAAAATTGGACAAATGGCTGGGCATCAATTACCGTTCTTATCTTTATTTGTTCCGTTCTTTATCGTATTTTTAATGGATGGCTTTAAAGGAGTAAAACAAACGTGGCCTGCTTTATTTGTAGCGGGTAGTTCATTTGCAATTACACAGTTTATTACAGCGACGTTTTTAGGACCAGAACTTCCGGATATTACGTCAGCGCTTGTAAGTTTAGTAAGTTTATCGCTATTCTTAAAAGTTTGGCAACCGAAAGAAATTTATCAAACTAAGCAAGCGAATAGTGAAGTAGCAGCAACGACGACGGCGACATCTATGCCGAAACTAACGGTAGGAAAAGTAGTAAAAGCGTGGTCTCCGTTCATTATTTTGACTGTGATGGTAGTCATCTGGAGCCAGAGTTTCTTTAAAGCGTTATTCGCTCCGGGCGGCGCTTTAGAAAGTCTCGTATTTAAATTTGAAGTTCCAAGCTTGCACAATTTAGTAATGAAAGCAGAGCCAATTGTAAATAAACCAACACCTTATGAAGCAATCTTGAAATTAGATATTTTATCAGCGACTGGAACAGCAATTTTAATTGCTTGTATCATTTCTATCTTTATTTTGAAAATGAGTGCAAAAGATGCAGTAGCAACATTTAAAGAAACGTTAAACGAACTAAAAATGCCAATTCTATCTATTGGATTCGTATTAGGATTCGCATTTATCGCAAACTATTCTGGTCTATCATCTACATTAGCGTTAGCACTTGCAGGAACTGGCGGATTATTCCCGTTCTTCTCACCATTCTTAGGATGGATTGGCGTATTCTTAACAGGATCAGATACGTCAGCGAACGCACTGTTCTCGAATTTACAAGCAATTACAGCGCAGCAAGTCGGTGTATCTGAAGTGCTTCTTGTTGCAGCAAATACAACGGGCGGTGTAACAGGTAAAATGATTTCTCCGCAATCAATTGCGATTGCTTGTGCGGCAGTTGGACTTGCTGGGAAAGAGTCAGATTTGTTCCGCTTTACATTGAAGCATAGTTTATTCTTCGTTACTATTGTTGGGATTATGACGTATGTGCAGGCTTATTATTTAACTTGGATGATTCCGTAAACAACAAAAGAAATAAACTTTGCATTTTTCAGATTATAGTGTATGATGGGAAAGTATTGAAAATTAAATCAGTGATAAACTAGGGGTGCCTAACGTATGCGTAGGCTGAGAGAGAAGCGTGTGAACTTCTTAACCCTTTGGACCTGATCTGGCTCGTACCAGCGTAGGGAAGTTAACGGCTTTACATAATTATGTCTTTATGAGCCAGGTCCTTATTCTTTTATGGACCTGGCTCTTTTTATTTTGGCATGCGCTGGCCATATCTCGTCCTTGTCACGAACAGGGGGGCAACAAAGGTTATGAAACAGTCTGTTTCAGCTGAGCAAATTGAATTGAAATCGAGTTTACCAGGAAGTAAGAAAGTGTATGTGGATGGAACACGTGAAGGTATGAAAGTACCAATGCGCGAGATTGAACAAAGCGATACGAACGGTGTTCAAAATCCGCCAATCCGTGTGTATGATACGAGTGGACCTTATACAGATCCAGAGTATAAAGTGGAGCTGGAAAAAGGGATTCCAACGCCGCGCCACTCTTGGACCTTGGGGCGTGGTGATGTGGAAGCTTATGAAGGACGCGAAATTAAACCTGAGGATGACGGTGTGAAAGTGGCTTCAAAACATACACCTGTTTTCCCGCAAATGGATCGTAAGCCGCTTAGAGCGAAGCAAGGTGCAAATGTTTCGCAAATGCATTATGCGCGTAATGGCATTATTACGTCTGAGATGGAATATGTTGCGATTCGTGAAGGGGTAGAGCCTGAATTTGTTCGTAAGGAGATTGCAGAAGGTCGTGCGATTTTGCCGGCGAACATTAACCATCCTGAAGCGGAACCGATGATAATTGGACGTAATTTTCACGTGAAGGTAAATGCAAATATCGGAAACTCTGCTGTATCATCTTCTATTGCAGAAGAAGTAGAGAAGATGACGTGGGCGACTCGCTGGGGTGCAGATACGATTATGGATTTATCTACAGGTAAAAACATTCATACAACACGTGAGTGGATTATTCGTAATGCTCCGGTACCAGTTGGAACTGTGCCAATTTATCAAGCTCTTGAAAAAGTAAACGGAATTGCAGAAGATTTAACGTGGGAAGTATATCGTGATACGTTAATTGAGCAGGCGGAGCAAGGCGTTGATTACTTCACGATTCACGCTGGTGTATTACTTCGTTACATTCCAATTACTGCAAAGCGTATGACAGGTATTGTTTCGCGCGGTGGTTCGATTATGGCGCAGTGGTGTTTATTCCATCATAAAGAAAACTTCCTATATACTCACTTTGAAGAGATTTGTGAAATTATGAAGCAGTACGATGTTTCGTTTTCTCTTGGAGATGGATTACGTCCAGGTTCTATTGCAGATGCAAATGACGAAGCGCAGTTTTCTGAGCTTGAGACACTTGGTGAATTAACAAAAATCGCTTGGAAACATGATGTGCAAGTTATGATTGAAGGACCTGGGCATGTACCGATGCATTTAATTAAAGAAAATATGGAGAAAGAACTTGATATTTGTCAGGGTGCGCCGTTCTATACACTTGGGCCGTTAACGACAGATATTGCACCAGGTTATGATCATATTACTTCAGCGATTGGTGCTGCGATGATCGGCTGGTTTGGAACGGCGATGCTTTGTTATGTAACCCCGAAAGAACATTTAGGTTTACCGAACAAAGATGATGTTCGCGAAGGGGTTATTACGTACAAAATCGCTGCGCATGCAGCCGATCTTGCGAAAGGGCATAAAACGGCTCACCAGCGTGATGATGCACTTTCAAAAGCACGATTTGAATTCCGTTGGCGCGACCAATTTAATTTATCTTTAGATCCTGAACGCGCGATGGAGTACCATGATGAAACGTTGCCAGCAGAAGGGGCGAAAACAGCGCATTTCTGTTCAATGTGTGGCCCAAAGTTTTGTAGTATGAGAATTTCACATGATATTCGTGAATATGCGAAAGAAAATGACTTAGAAACGACAGAAGCAATTGAAAAAGGAATGAAAGAGAAAGCGGTAGAATTCAAAGAAACTGGTAGTCACTTATATCAATAACACGTTACACCTCTTTACTTGATTGATCACACTGTACCTAACTTAAATATAGAAGAAGCCCCCTTTGCTAAGACGGTAGCAAAGGGGGCTTCTGTCGTCTATCCCGCTATTTGTGGGCAGTAAAACTCCCACCTCAAAATTCGGCTGGAGCAAAGAAGTTAGGTGGGAGATAAACTGCCCGTAAAAATCAGTGGGGGATGAACACCCACCCACTGATTAAAGTTTCACTTTATAAGGTGAAGAATAATTGTACCCAGTAGTATAAGAGGAATAATGTGACGACTGTTGTGAGTGGGATTACGATGAGAGATACGCTTAAATAATCTTTCCATTTCACTTTAATTTTGTTTTGTCTTAAGATATACATCCAAATGAGGGAAGCTAGTGTACCGATTGGTAATAATAGTGAACCGATGTCACTACCGATGATATTTGCGAGATAGATAGTTTTTAATGTGACTGGATCTAGTCCCATTTCTGTTAATGTGATTGTACCAATCATAAGTGCAGGGTGGTTATTGAAGACGTTAGAGAGGAGGGAAACGAGTCCGCCCATTGCAAAGCTGGCATAGAGTAGATGCTGACTTACAACTGGTTCGAGCCAACTTACAAGTGCCGCTGTTAACCCTGCGTTATGAAGCCCGTAAATAATTACATACATAGAGAAAGCGAAAATTAAAATGTGCCACGGTGTCTTTTTCAAAATATCGACTGGGTTTGTTCGTAAGTAGTACCATCTCCAGATGAGAAGAACGAGTGAACCGAGTACGGCAACGATTTCGATTGGAATCGATAAGAAGGATGCAACGAATAGAAGACAGCGCATAAGGAAGACGAAGCCTAATACTTTTAACATGAATTTCGTACGTTTTTGTTTCGTATTAACAGAATTTTGTCCTTTTAACGGATGGAAGTTTTTCGTGAAGAAAATCTCTTCAATATCGTATGAAGAAACAGGCAATCTTTCTGGAAGTTTTTTCTTTAAAACTGTATACATGAGCCATGACATAAACAGTAGCCCTAATGTTGCAGGTACAAACATCATAGCTGTATGCATATAAAGAGTCATATTAACAATATTTAATGCGATTAAGTTTACGATATTACTTACACCGATTGGTGCACTAGATGCAGTGGCAATTAAAGCACCGCTTAATAAATAAGGGATTTGTTGATGAGGTTTTAATTGAAGGTTTTTCAGAAGTAAAATCAAAATCGGTGTTGTAATTAAAATACTACCGTCGTTATTGAATAAAAGAGTCATAAGAAAACATAATAATTGAATATACCAGTATAAGCGGCGACCGGAGCCCTTTGCTAAATTTGCAAGTTTTGCTGCGGACCAGTGGAAGAAGCCGAAGCTTTCTAATATAACCGCCATAACGATGGTCGCTAATATCGTTATAGAGGCACCGCCGATTTTACTTATAATGTCCATGACGTCTGGTTTTGATACAAGTCCAGTAATGAGGATAATGCTAGCGCCGACTGCTGCCGGCCATGCCTCATTTATACCACGAGGGCGCCAAAAGATAACAATCATCGTTAAGAAGAATACAATAATAGTAATCCATATTTCAATGCTCATATTTAACCTACCTTTCTATTTTCCCTTGAACAAATGTAGCTTGTCTCAAGTTTATATAGCATTATATTCAAAAGAAAATAAGAAGAACTAGGCATCTACCTTAATCTAGTGAATATGTGTATTTTGAGCAATAAGGCAAGTATAAGGAGTAGTGTAATAACTATTAGGAGAGGAGTCTAATAAATTAGGGGCATTCTATGTGTGAATGCCCCTAATTTACTATTTTTCCTTTAAAAATGTTCGATCTTTTAAGAATAAATTCCAGAAGAAAATAAATCCTGGTAGTAAAATTGCAATCCCGATTGCGTAAAGAATAAGAAGTGCATAGAATGTTTCGACCGTCGTAAAGCTTGTAAATACAGTTACGTCCGGGTAAATGATATAAGGTAAATGGGCGACGCCGTAAGCGTAGCTTGCAAATGCATATTGAGCGACGACAGCTAAAACTGCAATGCGAGGAAAGCCTAGTGTGCCATATTTCTTATTTGTCCACCAAAGGGAAGAGTATCCGATAACAAATAAAATGATAGAGACTGTAAACCATGGGAATTGCTTTATTAGTCCTTGCATAAGCCAGTGTGTTTCAGGGTCCATTACAACGAGAGCGATAATAGCAGTTACGAGCGTTGCAGGACCAAGTATGATGGCATTTCTTCTATAAATTCGGTACGTATCTTCAGAACCTTGTTCCCTAGCAAAGTCAGCAAGAAAGAGAGATGATAGAAATAGTTCCGAAGTTAGTCCGAAGAGCATATAACAATAAATAACGGGACTAGAAAGAAGTTTTCCGTAAAGGAGCACTTCTTTTCCTTCAGACATCGTAATATAGGCACCTTCTGTAACTGGCAGAACGGTAATTAATAGAGCTGGGATTAAGAGCCCGGTAATACCTGAAATAATCCGAAGAAGGTGTTGGTATTTTGGCAGGGAGTAAGCAAATACCATAAATGTACTACGAATCGCAACGAGTACTAAAATTAACATAACTGGTACAAACATAACGGTTGCAAGGGTAAAGGCCGCTTTTGGAAAGAAACCGAGAAAAGCAACGACGACAAAGACAAGAAACGTATTTGTTACTTCCCAAGTTGGTGATAAGTACCGATTAGCAAGCTTGGCAGCAAGCGTCGGGTGTTTAGCGTATACCATGCCCCAAAAACCAGCTCCAAAATCAATAGATCCTAATATGCTATATACGAAAATAAGAGCCCATAAGATGATGATTGCAATGCTTTCCTCATGCACGAGAATCGCCTCCTTCGTGATGTAAATCATTCTTTAACGGATGTTTCTTAAAGAATGTCCGTAGTACAAAGACTGTTAAAATACCGAGTCCGATATATAAAATGATGAATAAAACAAATAAAGGACCGACGAAATCAGCGCGCGTAGAAGCATCTACCGTGCGTTGCATGCCATAAATTGTCCATGGCTGACGACCACTACAACTAAAAATCCATCCGAATTCAATACCGAGCAACATAACGGGTCCACAGGCGGCAGCTCCCCAAAGAAGCCACTTCGGTAACTCTACTCCTTTTTTTCGGTAAACAAAGTACCAATATAAGAGGGCAATAGCTGCAACTGCAAAGGTAAAGGCAGCGGTGCCGACCATTAAATTGAACAGTGTATGTGTGTAAAATGGTGGCCATGTTTCTTGCGGGAATTCCTTTAGACCTTTTACAACGGTGTTAGGGTCTAGTCCCACTAATAAGCTAAGCATGTTCGGAATTTCAAGGGCATAGTTTAGTTCAAGTGTGTTAGGGTCCACAACCCCGCCAATCGATAAAGGCGCGTGTGATGTCGTTTCAAACAAAGCTTCAGCAGATGCTAGTTTTTCAGGTGAATGTTTATGTAAGGCAATAGCAGATTCGTGTCCTGAAAGCCACATCGTAGCACCTGTGATAAATGTAACGACAAGCCCTAACAGTAATCCTTTTTTATGGTAAGCAATTTCACGAGCACTTAAATTTTTCTTTAATAATTTAAATCCAGCGATAGAAGCAATAACAGCTGCTCCAGTTGTATAGGCCGTAATAACGACGTGGAATGCACTTGTGCCAAAGCTCGGATTAAAGAAAGCTTTCCACGGATCAACGTTAAAAACTGAGCCATCTGGATTCATTGAAAAGCCCGCAGGTGTATTCATCCATGTGTTTGCCGATGTAATAAGCACGGCAGATGCAGTGGCGCCAATCATAACGAAAAATAGCGAGATTAATCTCATAACTGGAGGCAGTTTATCAGCCGCATATACATAAATAGACATGAATAAAGCCTCTAAAAAGAAGGCGAAAATCTCAATTTGAAACGGAACGGAAATAACTTGCCCAACAATTTTGGCGAAACCAGGCCAAAGAAGTGAAATTTGTACACCAACAATTGTTCCAGTTGGAATTGCTACACCGAGAAGGATAGCAAAAGCCTTTGTCCATCTTTTTGCCATAATGGCATAGTCGGAATCTTTCTTCCAGTGATAGAGTATTTCACTTATAAAAATCATTAAAGAAAGCCCGACTCCAAGCGTTGCAAAGATAATGTGGAATGCTAATGAAGAACCAAAAAATGCCCTTGCTAATGTTACGGTATCCATATGTATACTCCCCTTCTTTTTGCCATTATTTTCTGATTGAATTGGAAAATTTATTCAAAAAACTACCAGAAATATATATGTATTTAAAAAATGAGTACGGTAATGCAATATTTAAATATTCTAAAAAGAAAGAAATTGATATTTGGTAATATTTTATTTGTTTTTTAGGGCTGAATCTTTTATAATCTTTTATAATCTTTTATGCGAACGTAAGTTCTATTTCCGGGATGAAGAAGTTTATGTGAAATGGAGAGGGTGTTTTATGTATCCTGAAGTCATTAAAAAGATGGCATTTTCAAGAGAGCATAGAGATTTATTATTAAAGTTGTATAATAAAGAAATTACGCGTCGTGAATATGATCGACTTGTGGAATCGCTATATAGACCTTCTAAAGAGGCTTGCGAAGGATAAGGTGAGAGAGACAATCTAAAGGATTGTCTTTTTTATATTTGCGTATGTTCTGGTAAAATTAAGGTTAGCCTTAAAAGGAGGTGAAAAGCTTGCGAAAACGTTTATATATAGGGATTGGGGTTATTCTCTTAATCGCTTTAGGTGGAGTTGTATTTTGGTCAGCTTTACAAGGAAATCGTACCGAGCATTTTATTTTACGACATATGGTGAATGAAAATGGAACACTTGCAACGTATCGCTTAGAGGATACAAAGGCAGGTAAGGGTGAAGCGAAGGGCCGTGAAGCTTTATCAGAATCTGCAGGGTTATGGCTACAATATACACTTGATAAAGATGATCAAGCTTTATTTGATGAACAAGTGAAGGTTATTCAAAATAACTTTGTACATAAGGATCGCATCGTTATATGGAAAATCTCTGAAAAGGGAGAAATGCAGTCAGCTACTAATGCACTTATCGATGATCTTCGTATTATAGAACAATTATATCGTGCTTATGAAATGTACAAGGAAGATCGCTATAAAAACCTTGCAGATCAATTGAGTGATTCTGTACTTCGTTATAATAAAAAAGGTAATTATTACGTTGATTATTACGATGCAGATACAGGAAAACAAAATAACTTTGCAACAACATCTTACATAAATCCGCATGCATTCTCTTATATGAAAAAGTATGGAAAAATTTCTGCACAGCAGTATCAGGAAGTTGTTCAGTTTTTAGCGGATTATCCAAGGCAGGGCTGGGCATTCCCGAAAGAGTATAAAGATGATGGGACATTTACGTACGATAAAGAAGTGAATCTTATTGACCAATCATACGTTGCTTATCATCGTAGTTTAGGCGGTCTTTCATCAGACGCTTATTTGGAATTTATAAAGAAGAAATTTCGCGAAGACGAAAAGTTATATGGTCGTTATAACTTAGAAACGGGAAAACAAGCTGTGAACTATGAATCACCAGCATCTTACGGATTAACAATTTTGTACGTACTACAAACAGGTGATACAAAGTTTGCGAAGGAATTGTATGAGCGGATGAATACATTCCGAAATGATAATGTATTTAGTAGATATTATGGTGGATATGTAACAGGTGAGAATAATAATACACATATTTTCGATAACGTATTGCCGCTTTTAGCGGAAATGGAATTGGATAAGAGTAACAAATAAAAGGTGCCACCCTATGGGGATGGTACCTTTTATTTGTGTCGTTATTTGTTTGTAAAGCGATATAATTTTACGCCCTAATATTGGAGAAGTAATCAATCACGAATTCACGAAATTGCTGGGCGGTGTTTGATAAATAGCGCTTCTTCGACCAACTTAAGCCGATAGTTCGTTCGCAATTAGGTTCAATAATACGTAACTTATTTGATGCTAAAGTAGAGTTTTTTAATAAAGTTAAACTTGGGACAAAGGCGATGCCAAGACCTTGCTTAATGAGATCGCTAATCACGGTTGGTTCATCTACTTCAAAAGCGATATGTGGAGTGAAACCAGCTTTTTTACAAAATTCATCTGTTAAGTGCCGAAATCCGTAACCAGTGTTCATACTAATAAACGATTCGTCTTTTACTTCATGCAAATAGATACTTTCGCGGTTTGATAACCGGTGTCCTGAAGGAACAGCTAAGAAAATTTCTTCTGTGATAAGTGGTTCCCAAACCATTTCCTCGCCTTCAATTGGTACAGAGGAGATACAAAAATCAATTTCCATATTATCTAGTTGCCGTTTCATAGAAGGAGTAGATGCGAGAAATTGTTGGAATCGAACGTTAGGGTGTTCTAGTAAAAAAGAACCGAGTAACTCGGGTAATATTCTTGGAATAGAAACTGCAAGTGTAATAGAGCCTTGTTGTAATTCAGCTAAATCTTTAATTTCGCGTTCCCCTTCACTTAATTCATGAAAAATGCGTTCCACTCGTTTTAAAAATACTTTGCCGAAAGAGTTTAATGTAATCTGTCGACCTTGGCGATCAAATAAGGGGACGCCTAAGTCCTTTTCTAGTCTAGCGATTGTTTTACTGAGTGAGGGCTGCGCGATATGCAATTCTTCAGCTGCTTTTGTCATATGTTCTAGTCGTGCGACTGTCTGAAAGTATTTTAATTGAAGAAGTTCCACTTCGAATCTCCTTTCTATAGACCAAAAGGAATGAATTGATAATTAAAGATGTATTATACAGTATGGAAAGTGACGTGTATAGTAAATCTGTTAAACCATTCGAAGGGTGTTAAATTAGGAGAAGGAGTATGTTTCATGAAGGGAATTCAACTTATATTTAAGGATTGGAAGGCGATGTGGAACCATAAACATGGACGTATCGCTTTAATTTTTTTATTAATCGTTCCTTTAATTTATTCAGGATTCTTCTTAGCTGGATATTGGGATCCGTACGGAAAATTAGATAAATTACCTGTTGCAGTTGTTAATTTAGATAAGGGTGCTGTGATGGATGAAAAAACAATCCAGGCTGGAGACGATTTTGTTAAAAATTTAAAAGAGAATAAGGAATTGGCGTTTCATTTCGTATCAGAAAAAGATGCTGATGAAGGGCTAAAAGAAGATAAGTATTATATGGTGGTTACGATTCCGGAGGAGTTCTCTAAAAAGGTAAGTACACTAATGGATGAGAAACCAGAGCCGGCGAGGCTGCAGTACAAAGTAAATCCAGGGAAAAACTTTGTAGCAGCTCAAATTGGAACGACAGCTGTTGAAAATATGAAAACAAAAATCTCAAATAGTATTACGAAATCTTATACAGAAGGTGTCTTTTCAAAGTTTCAAGATTTGGCACAAGGGTTGAGTGATGCAAGAAATGGCGCTGAGAAGTTGCACGAAGGAACGACGGATGCAAAAAATGGGGCGAATCAGCTTGCAGATGGTATTCATCGTTTAAGTGACGGGACATCAAAAGTGAAAGAGGGAAGTGAAAAACTTGCTTCTAGCCAATCTGCCTTAAGTGGCGGTGCAAATGAGCTGAGTCAAGGAGCGACATCACTTCATAATGGTATGGAGCTGCTAGCACAGGGTGAGAAGTCTTTACAATCAGGAGTTAGTGAATTAAGTGCTGGTACAAATGAATGGGTGAACGGAAGTGAGAAACTTGCTGAAGGGCAAGTGAAAGCGGACAATGTAGCAAATAGTGTAAAACAACAATTAGAAGAGTACGTGAAAAGTCATCCAGAAGTGCAGCAAGATCCTGCTTTTCAAAAGATCATTGCTACTTCTAACGGATTAGCTAAAGCAACAAACACTTTAAATAATAGCCAACAACAATTGACACAAGGTGCGCGGAAGCTTACTGATGGTCAGCATAAGATTGAGGAAGGCATGAATACATTCGGAGTTAAGTTAAACGAAGCTACCGCTGGAACGAAAAAGATAGCAGATGGTACTTCGAATTTAGCTGATGGATTTACGAAGTGGGGAAATGGATTTACATCATTACAAGAAGGTGTAAATCACCTTGCGAGTGGCGGAACAGAGCTGAATCATGGTGCTGATAAGTTAACGAACGGACTTGTTAAACTTGACGATGGTGCAAAAGAACTTTCTACGAAATTGGGAGAGGGCGCAGAGAAGATAGCGGATGTTCGCAATGATGATGCACGCAATACGATGTTCTCAGAGCCGGTTCAATTAGTGAAGTCGACAGTTTCTGATGTGCCTAACTACGGTTCAGGTATTGCACCATACTTTTTATCACTGGCATTTTATGTTGGCGGAATTATGGCATCAAATATTTTACCTCTTGGCCGTAGACAAAATATGAAGGTAAGCGGAACAGTACATTTTATTAATAAACTAGGATTAGTATATTTAATTGGACTCATTCAAGCACTACTTGTAGATGTGGTAGTGTTAGGAGTTATGAAATTAGAAGTTGCAAGTGTATCACTCTTTGTTTTATCAAGTATTGTTATTTCCTTTACGTTCATGACATTTATTCTTATGTTAGTAACGGTATTCGGCATTGTTGGGAAGTTCGCAGCGGTAACGCTTCTCGTTCTTCAATTAGCGACGAGCGGAGGTACTTTCCCAGGAGAGTTAAATATAGCTGTGCTTAGCAAAATTGGACAGTTTCTCCCAATGTCTCATTCTCTTAGAGGATTACAAGATGTTATCTCTTTAGGAGATTGGTCGCAATTACGAATGCAAATTTTAATTTTATTATGCTATCTCGTTGTCGCTGGTGGAATCACATGGGTTACGAGTCATATACAGCATAAGGAAACGAATGCAGAGCAAGTTTCTTAATAAAAGAAGCTATCCGAAAAGGTTTTATTATGACCTTTCCGGATAGCTTCTTTTATTTCTTTTCCATAACTGCAAAGTAGTTATTTTCATTATCAGCAAAGTTGAATGCTCTACCAGTAGGTAAATCTACAACTTGTCCAACTGTAACACTTTTCTCAGAAAGATCTTTATACAGTTGATCTAAGTTATTAGAGAAGAACATAAGTGAAGGGGTATTTAAGTTTAATTCAGGTTGCATCTTCGCAATTAACGCCTTATCGTGAAGGACGATGCTTGTTCCAGCTTCTTTTGCCGGCGCAATTTCAATCCAGCGAAATCCTTGACCGTTATTTTCTTCTGCAACAATTTGGAATCCTACTGTTTCTGTCCAAAATTGTACTGATTCATCTTGGTTATTTACATATAACATAATTTGTCCAATTTGATTAATCATAGGTGTGTCCTACTTTCTTTTCTTGTATGGAATTCTATCCCGCATTAACGGGCAGTAAGACCCCTACCTCAAAATTCAGCAAAAGAAATGAAGTTAGGTGGGGATCGGGCTGCCCGTAAATGCCCGATTGGTGAGGGCTGATAATCAGTGGGGGATGAAGAACCCCTCCACTAATTAAAGTTTCACTTTATTATATCAAAGATATGGTTTGAATACCTTTTCGTGATTTTTCCGAATGGCAATCTTCGCCCATCTCATATTTGTCGTAGGGGAAGGCCCTGTAACCCACGTGTGAAATGGTAGTATGCTACCAATGACCATTGCTGAAATAGAGATTGTGGTCGTTAATATAAATAGTAATAGGCTATATAATATTGTGTTTTCTTGCAATGCGAATAAGGAAAGAAATTTTGTACATAGTTGCAAGAAGAAAAAATGAGCTAAATAAGCGCCATACGTGTAATTCCCGATAAAACGTAAAGCTTTATATAAGAAACCACGTCGCTGTACAATTGTAATAGATAACACGTACAGTATCATAATTTCACAAACAATATATAAAAACATGGACGGTTTTAAATAAGTAGAAACCGTTAAATGAATAGAATTGGCGCCGTAAAAACTAAATAACTCATAATTGATGAATAAAAATAAGATGAAAAATAGTATTGTGATAAGCGGAATATGTTTCATGACAAATATACGCCAAGTTTTTAATGCTACAGCAGCTATTCCTCCCATGACGAAATAGAATGAGTAGAAGAAGAAGGAACGATCTGTATAATGTAAAATGGTTGAACTAGTCAGTTTCTCTCCATTAAAAATGTAGTGAGAAGAGTACCACATTAAGAAGAAATATAGACAAGCGAAAATGGTCATATATTTATATATGTCTTTTTTATTTTCTGTTCGTTTTTGAAACCAATAAAATAGTGTGCATAGTAACGGGAACAATAAGTGAATTTGGAACATCATAATAACGTACCAAAGATGAGGTGCAGCTGTTCCGAGTAATAAACTTTTTATTCCGCCTTGTAGTGTAATGACATCGTTTGTTGTTAATAGGTAAAGAATAGACCAGAAGAAATAAGGAATGAGTAAATGTGCGGCTTTTTCATAAATATATTCTCTGTAAACGAGTTGCTTCGTATATAGCCGAATTAAATGGAAGCCGACGATAAATATGAATGCAGGTGCTGAAAATTTTGCAAGATTAAATAGCATGCCCATAATGAGGGATTGCTCAAGTAAGACATTTCCTTGATTCATTGTATATAATAAGGAACTTTGCAAAACGACAGCAAGAAATGCAATGCTTTGCAAAACTTTGAATTCTGGTGCGCTTTGAGTCATTGTATCCATCTCCTTTTCCATACATGATTATAGTACGGAGAATGGATAATGGATGTGGAATATTTGTGAAGATTATAACAAAATTGTGGCGGGATGGGATTATATCGACGTTTCGACAAATAACAACAAAAAAGAGGATGCTCCACCGAGCATCCTCTTTCTATATATTAAGCAAATTTATTTTTGATCCAGTTTTTACCTTCTACAAGGCGAGCTGTCATTACGGCACAAGCGTTATCTCCTGTTACGTTTAACACTGTTGCAGGAGGATCGATGATTGTACTAATTGCTGCGATAATTGGCAATGCTTCTGGTGGGAATCCGTATAGAGAAACGATTAACATTTCACCAATCATACCCCCGCCCGGAATAGCACCCATTACTGTTCCTACTAATAGAGAAACAACAAGTGCAATTGCTAATGTTTTCGGTCCTTCGAATTCCATGTTGAAAATACCGAATAAGAAAGCAATTTTCAATACCCCGCCTAAAACAGATCCGTCTTTATGAAGTGTAGATCCAAGAAGGACAACTGTTTCACGAACGTCAGAAGAAATACCCATTTTCTTCGTTGCTTCTAAGTTCGCTGGAATACTTGCGGCACTACTACAAGTTGCAAGTGATGTAACTGTAGGAGAGACCATGTTCTTCCAAAATACTTGTACACCTTGTTTGCGACCTGCAAGGTACGCATAGAATGTAAAGAATACAAAGAAGTAAATAAGAGAAGCTGGATAGTATACCATTGCTGCTCGGAAGTAAGTTCCAAGAAGTTGTGGTCCGAATTCACCAACTAATGCTGCGAAGTAGGCAGCTAGTCCGATTGGAGCGTAGTACATAATGAAAGATACGACTTTCATTGAAATTTCTGCACCAGCTTGTAGGAATGTAGCGAATGGTTTCCCTTTTTCACCAACTGCTGAAGTTGCAACCCCCATTAAGATAGAGAAGAAAATAAGAGCTAGCATGTTCTCGCGAGATAGTAACTTTGAAAAGTCTGATACTGTTATGATACCAACAATTTGATCAGCAACACTAACTGCTTTTTCAGCTTTATCAGGCTGCGTTAGTTCTAATACAACACCTTGTGCTGGCGGGAATACTTTCACGATAATAATCATAAAAATAGCAGCTAAAATACTTGTAAATAAGAAAGTTCCAGCCATACTAGACATAATTTTACCGAAACGTTTTAATCCATCCATATTAGCAATAGATGATGCGATGCTAAAGAACACTAACGGTACAACAATCGTAAACATTAAGTTTAAGAAAATGTCACCAAGCGGCTTTAAAGCAACTGCATCGGCACCCATGAAATAACCAATGAAACCACCAATTAGGATAGAAGATAATAAAATAAGTGGAAAGCGATATGCCTTCATAAATATATCCTCCTATCGATTATAAAAAATCATACTGAATCATTATAGCGAGTTAGAGACTTCTTTACTAGGAAAATACGGATAGATGGAATAGCGTGAAAACCGAGAAATTTTTGTTTTTAAGCTCGGCATACAGTTAGAAATCTAGACATATATATTTGTAACCTAGTGGTGGCAAGGGCTACACCATAACTTAGGTTTGGAAAAAAGGGGAGGGGAGCGAGATGAATATTTTACTTTGCTGTGCAGCGGGAATGTCTTCCAGTTTGATTGTTACAAAAATGGAGAAAGCAGCAGAGGCAAGAGGGATACAGGTAAAGATTTGGGCAGTATCAGGTTCAGAAGTGCGAAATCATATTGATACTGCAGATGTACTTTTACTTGGACCGCAAGTACGTTATTTATTACCGAAAATGAAAGAATTATGTAAGGAGAAGGGAATACCTGTTGATGTCATTCAATCCGTCCATTACGGGCTTTGTAATGGAGAAGCTATCTTGCAAGCAGCTTTGTTAATGAAACCATGAGGAGTGTGGGATAGATGATAGGGTTCTTAGAGAGATATGTGATGCCAGTAGCAGGGAAGGTTGCAGAACAGAGACATTTGCAAGCGATTCGTGATGGAATTGTTTTAACGATGCCTTTCTTGATTATTGGATCTTTTTTTCTAATCATTAGTGCTCTTCCGATACCTGGGTATAATGATTTTATGGCAGGAATCTTCGGAAAGAATTGGAATGTAGCATTAGGGTACCCAGTGGGGGCTACTTTTAATATAATGTCTTTAATAGCTGTTTTTGGAATCGCTTACAGATTAGGAGAACAATATAAAGTAGATGCTTTAGCGGCAGGTGCATTGTCACTTGTAGCATTTTTGCTTGCAACACCATTCCAAGTTATGTATATGATACCAAATACGAAAGAAAGTATACTTGTAGATGGAGTTATACCAGCTGCGTTAATGGGAAGCCAAGGGTTGTTTGTAGCGATGATTATTGCAATTATATCTACTGAAATTTATCGATTTGTTGTACAGAAAAAGATGATTATAAAGATGCCAGAGACAGTTCCGCCAGCAGTAACGCGTTCATTTGCTGCGCTTATTCCAGGCTTTATTGTTGTGACGGTTATTTGGATCATTAGATTAATTTTTGAACATACGACTTTCGGTAGCATCCATAATGTTATAGGAAAGCTTTTACAGGAGCCTCTTAGTGTACTTGGGGCTAGCATTTGGGGTGCGATAATCGCAGTTATCATTGTCCATGTACTTTGGGCGTGCGGAATTCATGGAGCTGCAATTGTTGGTGGTGTAATGAGTCCGATTTGGTTGTCATTAATGGATCAAAATCGAATTGCATTTCAGGCAGGGCAAGATGTACCGAATACGATTACTGCACAGTTCTTTGATTTATGGATTTATATGGGCGGTTCTGGTGCAACACTTGCTTTAGTTGTAGGAATGTTATTATTTGCGCGAAGTCAGCAATTGAAAAGTTTAGGGCGATTATCGATTGCACCAGGTATTTTTAATATTAATGAAATGGTGACTTTCGGTATGCCGATAGTAATGAACCCGCTTTTACTTATTCCATTTATACTTGTACCAGTTGTTTTAACGATTGTTTCTTATTTTGCAATGGAATGGGGATGGGTTGCACGTCCGAGCGGAGCTGCTGTACCTTGGACTACACCTATTCTTTTTAGTGGATATTTAGGATCAGGCGGGAAAATTTCAGGGGTTATTTTACAGCTCATTAACTTTGCACTTGCATTTCTTATTTATTTTCCATTCTTAAAAATATGGGATAAACAAAAAGTAGCGGAAGAAAAGGGGGAGTAAAGAACTAAAATGGATACGATAGAGACGAAAGCTTTTCACTTAATTTTGCATGGTGGTAATGCGAGAAGCTGCTCAATGGAAGCAATTGATTGCGCAAAGCGCGGTGAATTTCAGGAAGCAGAAGCGAAACTACAAGAAGCTTTAAATGAATTGCAAGAGGCGCATCGCTTACAAACAGAGCTCATACAGAAAGAGGCCGCCGGGGAAAAAACCGAAGTTACCCTTTTGATGGTGCATGCACAAGATCATTTAATGAACGCAATTACAGTGAAGGAATTGGCGAGTGAGTTTGTAGAATTATATAGGAAGATGTCGGTGGATGAATGAACCTTGCTTATGCGAGGTTTTTTTATGTATGTGTCCGTACCATCAGTGGAGTGTTTGTTCCACTGATGGTATTTACAATCCTCCTTTTTACGGATGGGTAAGAGTGATAATTAATCGGCAGTAATAATCTCTCCTGTACCACGAATTAGTTTTTTTATATGCATCTCATTTGGTCTTAATATGCTTACGATATAATTAATCGCTATTTGCGGTTCAACGGTCGTACCGCACGTATAACAGTCGATGGCTGCAAAGTTTTTTTCTGGATAAGTGTGAATTGAAAGGTGGCTTTCGGATAGTAAAACTAAAACAGTAACGCCATGCGGATCGAATTCTTTTGTACTTACGTTTAAAATATGGGCACCAGAGCAATCTGCAGCGTTAACTAAATGATATTCTAAAAAGTGAACATCATCTAATAGGGAAAAGTCCACTCCCCATAAATCTACTATTATATGCTTACCAAAAGTAGAATATTCCATAGGGTAGCACTCCTTACTATAATATTGTCAAAACTCCATTTCCTTTTTGTAACATTGATGTAGGATAAGATTCGATTCTGAGTTTAAAAGAGCGAGATTACGTTGTTCTAAATGTTCTTCTTTAAATTGAAACAAAGGAGAAAGAAGAGAAGGTAATGTTCGAGGAGTTGGTATTACATATAATTGCTCAATTTGATCGAGTACATAGGCAGAATTAGCAGCAATATGAAATCCCCAGTCAGTTCCGAAAGAAGGAACGATTGTATGATAACTTTTCACAGTTAATCCAGCATGTTCAATAGTGTTACCGATGCTCCAATATACTAGAGGTGCATCAGCAGGTGAATTAGATTGGCAGACGAACGCACCATCTTCTGTTAAAAACGTAGCTATACGAGCAAAAAGTTCGCTTGTATATAAAGTACTTAATAACTCTGTCGCTGGATCAGGAAAATCAATAATGATTACATCGTATAAAGATGAAGGTGAATTTAGAAATTCTTTTGCATCGCATACGTGCACGTTCACGCGATTATCAAAAAAAGCGTTTTTGTTTAAAGATACTATTTCTGGAACATTACGTGCCATATTAATCATTGCCTCGTCTAAATCAACAAGGTCTACGTGTAGCACAGTTTCATATTTCAAAACTTCTCGTAAGGCAAGACCATCGCCACCACCTAATATGAGAACACGTTTTGGATCAATTACTTTTGCCATAATCGGATGTACAAGCGCTTCATGATAAATTTGCTCATCAACGGAGCTGAATTGTAGTTGCTTGTCCAAGTATAAGCGAACATCGTTTACTTGGACTAAATTAATATTTTGATAATTACTCTTTTCTTCAAATAAATTCGTATGTTCACCAGCTTGTATTTCCTTTAGAGAAATTTCATCCCACACATCTAAGCTGTGTGAATCTGTGGGTACTATAATTACATTTTCCGATTGTACTTGCTTATCGTCTTCATCCTCGTCGTGTTTATCTGGTTCGTCGTGTTTGTCAGGTCTGTCTTGTTTATCTTCAGTGTCCTGTCGATCTAGTGTATCCGTGTTGGAATTTAATTCAGAATCCTCTTCTTGTTTATACCATTTATTTTGAACCTGTATTCTATAAATCTTCATTCTCTTCTTTTTTCTATGCTTTGGCATTGGAATCCCCTTTCAAAATACTTTATTTTATTCTATTCTATGTAATTTAATAGAGTTTGACTGGACAATAACTAGACGAGTGTTTTGAATAGGTATTTGTTTTGATTTGAGTTGAAATATTATATTTTTTGGTACTATATTTTCGCACTTTTAAAAAAATTAGTGTTTTTTTGTTTTAAACACAACTAGACAACTAAACACTAATCTATTTTCATACAGTTATGTGTTAAAAGTGAGGTGTTTTATAACACACTGTGTGTTTTTTTGGGGACACACTAATTGAAAGCGGTAACACACAAAGAAATCACTCGAAAAAACGCTGATTTTAGGCGTTTTGAAAAGTTGGCACGGTAATTGCATTAATAAATAGCGTAAAGAAAAATAAAAAACATAAATTTTTTATACCACACAAGGGGGATTTATAAATGAATATTTTATTATGTTGTTCAGCAGGGATGTCTACAAGTTTACTAGTTACAAAAATGGAAGCGGCTGCAAAAGCTCGTGGTCTAGAAGGTAAGATTTGGGCTGTATCTGGGGATGCAGTAAAAAACAATATCGATCAAGCAGACGTACTATTATTAGGACCGCAAGTTCGTTACATGCTTTCTACAATGAAAACGCTTGCCGATGAGAAAAACGTTGGAGTCGATGTTATTAACCCAATGCACTACGGCATGATGAATGGAGAAGCAGTTTTAGATCACGCATTAACACTAAAAAAATAATTAGGGGGGAAGCGAAATGCAAAAGTTTATTGCATTTATGGAGAAGTATATTGTTCCTGTCGCTGGTAAAATCGGATCGCAACGTCACTTAGCTGCGATCCGTGATGGATTTATTGCAGTTATGCCACTTATTTTAGTTGGTGCATTGGCATCACTAATTAATGGTTTTCCGTCTGAAGCTTTCCAAGAGTTCATGAAAGGTTTGTTTGGTGAAACGTGGAAACAAGTTGGCGGTGGAATGTGGACTGGTTCTTTCGCAATTCTAGCACTAATCATAGCATTTACAACAAGTTATAACTTAGCAAAATCTTACGGCGTTGATGGTTTGTCAGCAGGTATTATTTCATTTGGTGCGTTAATTATTCTTACGCCAACAACACCGAAAGAAGGCGGATTGAACTTAGCTTGGACAGGGGCACAAGGGCTATTCGTAGCAATTATCGTGGCACTCCTTGTTACTGAGGTATTCCGTTTCTTTGTACAAAGAAACATTACTTTTAAAATGCCTGATGGAGTACCACCAGCAGTTTTAAGATCTTTCGCAGCTATAGTTCCAGCATTTGTTATCTTAACAGTAGTTGCAGGTATTCAATTAGCAGTGAAATTAGCTGGTACAAGTGTTCATGAATTTATCTTTAATACGATTCAATCACCACTGCAAAGTTTAGCAGGGACATTACCAAGTGCAATTGTCATTGTACTCCTTGTTCATCTTCTTTGGTTCTTCGGTTTACATGGGCCAAATATCGTTGGTGGTATTATTGAGCCATTATACTTACCGGCATTAGAGAAAAATATGAAGTTATTCCAAGGTGGTACATCCGCATTTGATGTTCCAAACATTATTACAAAACCATTCTTTGATACTTTTGTATATCTTGGTGGTTCTGGTGCAACATTAGCGTTCTTAGTGGTCGTATTACTTGTAGCAAAAAGTGCACAATTACGCGGTGTATCTCGCTTATCAATTGGACCAGGTGCATTCAATATTAACGAACCAGTAATCTTTGGTACACCAATTATTTTAAATCCAATTTTATTCTTACCGTTTATCATAACACCAATCGTATTAGTAATTACTTCTTATACAGCGATATCTATTGGTTGGGTACCAAAAACAGTTGTGATGATTCCATGGGCAACACCACCAATTATTAGTGGTTATCTTGTAACGGGTGGACATTTCTCAGGTGCAGTTCTACAGTTATTCAACTTTGTAATTGCGATGGTAATCTACTATCCATTCGTTGTATTATCTGACCGTTCTGTTGTTCGTACTGAAAAAGCAGCAGCACAAGGAAATAACAACTCTGTACCTATGTAACATAGTAATTGTTCTCACAGGTAACATTATCTGTGAGAACAATCACCTTTATATCATGTTCAGAAAGATGAGACCCATCTACAAGAACACCAAACTATCATTAATAAAATAATAATTTAATAGAAATGTTCAAACTGAAGGGGTATTTAAATCGGTTGAACCATAATAGAGAGGGCGGTAATTATGATGACTACAGCAGAACAAATTCCATTCCAATTGATTTTAAATAGTGGTAATGCACGAAGCTTTGCAATGGAGGCACTGCAATTCGCCAAACAGGGGAAAATGGCAGAAGCTGATGAAGCGATGGTAAAGGCGAAAGAAGCGATTAATGAAGCGCATCATTTCCAAACAGAGCTCATACAATCAGAAGCAAGAGGGGAAAAAACAGAGATTAGTGTTCTTTTAATTCATGCGCAAGATCATTTAATGAATTCTATTACGGTAAAAGAATTAGCGGCAGAATTTATTGACCTTTATAAAAAGCTAGAAGCGAAAGGGGAATAAAGCATGACTGGAATTAAAATTGCTACAATCGGCGGTGGCTCTAGTTATACACCAGAGTTAATTGAAGGATTTATTAAACGTTATGACGAGCTTCCTGTTCGTGAAATTTGGTTAGTAGATATTGAGGCAGGAAAAGAGAAGTTAGAAATCGTTGGTGACTTAGCGAAACGTATGGTGAAAAAATCAGGTTTACCAATTGATATTCATTTAACACTTGATCGCCGTGAGGCATTAAAAGGTGCTGACTTCGTAACAACGCAGCTTCGCGTTGGTTTGTTAGAAGCACGTGCAAAAGATGAAGCAATTCCATTAAAATATGATGTAATTGGTCAGGAAACGAATGGTCCTGGTGGTTTGTTCAAAGCGCTGAGAACGATTCCTGTTATTTTAGATATTTGTAAGGACATGGAGGAGCTATGTCCAAATGCATGGCTTATTAACTTCGCAAACCCAGCAGGTATGGTAACAGAAGCTGTACTTCGCTACACGAACATTCAACGAGTAGTTGGTCTATGTAACGTTCCAATCGGAATTCGTATGGGTCTTGCAAGATTACTTGAAGTAGATGCAAGCCGGGTACACGTTGATTTCGCTGGTTTAAATCATATGGTATACGGATTAGATGTATACTTGGATGGCGTAAGCGTAATGGATCGTGTATTAGAACTTGTAACAGATCCAGAAAAGCAAATTACGATGGAAAACATTGCTGCGCTTAACTGGGAGCCAGACTTTATTCGCGGTCTTCGTGCAATTCCGTGTCCATATCATCGTTACTACTATAAAACACGTGAAATGTTGGAAGAAGAGAAAGCAGCTTCGATTGAAAAAGGTACACGTGCAGAAGTAGTAAAACAATTAGAAGATGATTTATTCGAGCTGTATAAAGACCCGAATTTAGATATTAAGCCACCACAATTAGAAAAGCGCGGCGGAGCTTATTATAGTGACGCAGCATGTAGCTTAATTACGTCTATTTACAATAATAAAGGTGATATCCAGCCTGTTAATACACGAAACAACGGAACAATTGCAAGCTTGCCACATGATTCGGCTGTTGAAGTGAACTGTATTATTACGAAAGAAGGTCCAAAACCAATTGCGGTCGGAGATCTTCCAGTACCAGTTCGTGGTTTAGTACAGCAAATTAAATCATTTGAGCGCACAACAATTGAAGCTGCTGTTACAGGGGATTATCATAAAGCGCTGCTTGCTATGACAATTAACCCACTTGTACCATCAGATAAAGTTGCAAAACAAATTTTAGATGAAATGTTGGAAGCACATAAAGAACATCTTCCACAATTCTTTAAGAAGATAGAGAAATAAGAAGCGGCGCTGTTTAGCCCGCTTTTTTTAATTCTAGTAGGAGGTATTGCGATGATTAAACTAATTGTAAATGCAGATGATTTCGGTCTTACGGAAGGTACAAATTACGGAATTATTGATGGACATAAAAACGGGATTGTAAATTCAACGACGATGATGATGAATATGCCAGGGACAGAGCATGCCGTACGCTTAGCGAAAGAGTATAAAACGTTAGGGATAGGAGTTCATCTCGTATTAACGGCAGGAGAACCGCTTCTTAAAGATGTTCCATCACTTGTAAGTAGCGATGGATTGTTTCATAAACAAAGTGTTGTCTGGGAAGGAAATATAAATCCAGAAGAGGTAGAAAAAGAATGGACTGCTCAAATTGAGAAGTTTTTATCTTACGGATTAACACCAACTCATTTAGATAGTCATCATCACGTGCATGGATTACCGCTTTTACACGACGTTCTTGAGAGATTAGCAAGTAAATATAATGTTCCAATTCGTCGTTGTGAAGAAGAGCGAGCGGTGCGCCCATTTTCAGATGTGTTTTACAGTGACTTTTACGCTGACGTTGTGACGGAAGATTACTTTGTGAAGTTAAAGGAAAGAGTGCAGGACGAGCAAACGGTAGAAATTATGGTGCATCCAGCTTATATTGACCCAGAGCTTGTGAAACGTTCTTCTTACGTAATGGATCGCGTGAAAGAGCTGCGTATTTTAACGGAGAGTGAGCTGCCTGAGGGAATGGAGCTTGTGAAGTTTTAATAGGAAAACGACGGCTAAATGGGGCCGTCGTTTTTTGTGCTTACAAAATGGATAGAACATATCCACCGAAGGCCCCGATTATAACGATAACCCAAGGTGGTGTTTTCCAAAAAGCGAGTAAGCAAAATAGAAGAGAAGCAAAAACGAAATCTACAGAATTCATAATTGTACTCGTCCAAATTGGATCATAAAAAGCTGCAAGTAAAATGCCGACAACGGCTGCGTTTACTCCAAGTAGTGCACCTTGTATGTAAGATACTCTCCTTACACTGTCCCAAAATGGTAAAACGCCAACAACGAGCAGGAAGGCAGGAAGAAAGATAGCGATCGTTGCAACAACTGCTCCGGCGGTTCCATTTAGCGCTGCTCCTATATAAGAAGCGAATGTAAATAGTGGCCCTGGCACTGCTTGTGTTAATCCGTATCCAGCTAGAAATTGTTCTTTTGTCATCAGCCCGTTTTGTACAAACTCACTTTCAAGAAGAGGAAGTACGACGTGCCCTCCGCCAAATACAAGTGCACCAGAGCGATAGAAGCTGTCAAATAAAGAGATGAAATAAGAGTATGGTCGTAACATCGGTAACAGTATTAATAGTCCGAAGAATAAGACGAGACAAGATATGGCTACCATTTTTGAAATAGGTACGTTTATTTTATGAGCTTGGCTAACTGGCTGGCCACGATATAAAAACCAACCGATGAAACCAGATACTATAATGAGAATTACTTGTGTCCAGCTACTTGGCCATAATAGGGCGATTGCGGCAGTTGCAATTGCGATTGTTGCACGGTTTCGGTCTGGTGTTAACTTTTGAGCCATTCCCCATATTGCATGAGCGACAATTGCGACCGCTACAAGTTTCAGTCCGTGAATCCAGCCAGTACTTCCAAGCTCGAATTGGTTAAAAAATGAAGCGAAGAAAACTAAAACGAGCACAGATGGGAGAGTGAATCCGATCCATGAAATAATGGCTCCTAATAATCCGCTGCGCAATAAGCCAACTCCCATACCGACTTGGCTGCTAGCAGGGCCAGGAAGGAATTGACATAGTGCTACTAAGTCCCCGTAACTTCGTTCATCCATCCATTTTCTTTTTTGCACGTATTCATGGTGGAAATAACCAAGATGGGCGACGGGACCACCAAATGAAGTAAGTCCCAATTTAAATGATACGAGAAAAATCTCTATTAATGATTGGAAAGAGTAGTTATTATTTTTCAAAATTTCCTCCTAGACTGTTTTTCTAAGTGCATTATACAAGAGGGAGTAAAGCAAAAGAAACGATTTTAATGTAAAGATTGTGTGAATCTTTTCTTCGTAATTAAAATTTGAAAAAGTCATAAATGATTATGTCTAAACCATAAAGTAGTAGAAGTAGTGCTGGGAAATTTATATGAGGAGAATGCCCGTATGACAACACATTTCTTTGCTAGGTTAACAGGGAAGAGGGAAGTACCTCCTGTAAATACAGAAGCTTACGGTGTAACAGAGCTCATTTTTAGTGAAGATTTAAAGAAGTTGCAATATCGGGTCATATTAAAAAATATAAAAAAAATCACGTCATGTCAAATTCATTTAGGAAAAGCGAATCAAATTGGTCCAGTTATTTTAAGTTTGTTTGGTCCGTTAGAGCAAGGGATTAGTGTGAATGAAGGAGTCGTTACTGGTGTAGCTAGAGTAGAGGATTTTGAAGGGCCTTTACAGGGGAGAGCATTTGACAGCTTGTTTCAAGAGATAATGCAAGCAAATGTATATGTAAATGTTAATACGAAATCTAATAAAAAGGGAGAAATAAGGGGGAGAATAAGGGAAGTAAAGAAGTAAGCGAAAAGGCTGTCCAAAAAACATTTTGGAACAGCCTTTTCTAATTATATAGAGTGCTACAATATCCCCTAGTTTAATTTTTTACAGGCTGATTTTTAATGAAGAAGTCCATTATATAAAATACTTCGTCATCTGGGATTTGTATTTCAAATGTATTTTCAATAGGTTGCAATGCTTTTTTCACTTTCATATACATCCAGTACTCATCTTGTCTTCGTTTCTCTTTATCAGGATGAGGGAGGAGACTTTCGCCTTTTTGAAGACGGTCAACCATGCAGCTCATATGCAAAATCACACCCATTAAACTGTCGGGAGTTAGCTGTAAAGAAATCAATTCTTGAATTGTATTTAATGCATAACGAATTGTTTTAATAAGTAATGCTCCATCGTTACGCTGCATTTGTTGTTCAAGAATATCAGCCATTTTTGCATATGTTTCTTCATACGTAATCAATTCTTGAATTGGTTGAATAGCTGTGTAGTTCACAATGTCTTGGAAATGATATGTTAAGCAAGGTATTTGCATATCGAAATTCGTGACGATACAAATGATATTACGCTCTTTTTTTATGTTCTCGATCATTTTCGTTAAATCTTTTTCATGAACGATGCTAATCGGAATAATTTCAATTAAGTCTTTATCAAAGCGTAAATAGTTCTCTAACATTTTTTGAATTGCTAAAGCACTTCCTTCGCCGGTTAAACAAGCTGTTAAAATCACGGATTTCATTGGCGATAGTGGCTTTTTCTTTTCTTCCTGTACGTTTAAATAGAACGGTGTTAAGTTCTTCACTGTTTCGTATAGTGCATCTAATGAATAGCCAAGTTGAGCTTTTCGAGCTGCTTCTAGTGCGTGTGGTGTACTCGTCATGGAAAGAACACGTACAGGGATTTTGAATTCAGTTTCTAATATATCACCAATATAAGCGAGAGATCCCATATCAACAAGTAAGAGAAGCCCGTTTACATTTTGAAGTGTTTTCATATACACTTTAACACGCTCTAAGAAGTCTTTTGGTGATTCATGCAAGGGCATATCGATACCAGTTACTTCATCAATACCGAGAAGTTCGTTTGCAACGTTTGCCATTTCTGTTGCGATGCCATTACCGTGTGCTAATATTAATACTTTTACTTCTGTTTGTGAGGCAGGAATTGGATCAACAACGAAGAACATTGTTAAAAAGCCAGCTTCATCAATAGGTATTGTTATTTGTAATTCTTCTTCTAATAGCTGAATACATTGCATAGCTACGGAAAAAGCTTCTTTATATTTCGTACGAATTTGATTTAATTGTGGGTGGTGAATTTGTTTCCCGCCCTGTAAACGTTGTAGAGTTGTCTGTACATGTAAACTTAAAGCGAGAAATACTTTTTCATCGAAAGTTTTAGATAAATATTTTTCAGCTAGTTCCGCGATTTTTTCACATACGGAAACGATATTACGATCCACAATTTTAAAAACATTTTCATGACTTGTCTTTTTAGATATTTGGTTAAAGTATTGGACGAAAAAGCTTTGAATATCATTTTCTATTAGTAATTCTAATTCTTCCTCTTCAATGCCGCGTGCTTGAAGTTCTTCATATTTATAATCAATATAATCGTAAATAGAAGAGCGACTTCCTTCGGGTTTTATTGTATGTTTACTCCAACCTTCATCACCTGTAAATACAAATGTTTCATTTGGTATTTGATATAGATGACGGCTCTTTCTTTCAATAAATAATCCTTCTTTCATATACCAAGGTAAATCTGTACTTGAAACACAGACAGAATCACGTTTTTTTGTTACGAAATCAGAATAAGCTTTCGCACAGGCAATTTGTACGTCCGTTTTCAATTGACCGATGTTATTTGGACAATTGTAAAAGACGAAAGCACGCATTGTATTTGGACTAACATGAATCTCTTTCCTTAGACGAATTGCTTCATTTGTAAAAAATAGTTGTAGTAAAGCAAACCGTTCTTTATGTGTTCGCTCACGAAGTGGTGGAAGCGTAACGGTCATCGGAATACGTCTTGTAAATGTTTTTAATAAAAATGAATTTGGTTCTTCGGTTGTTGCAGTAATAATCAACACTCGTGCCTTACGTTCATTTTCCGTTTCTCCAAGGCGGCGGTATACTCCGCGATCAATAAATGTGAAGAGCATCTCTTGTCCTTCTGGAGGAAGGCGATGTACTTCATCTAAGAAGAGGATTCCTTCATGTGCTTTTTCAATTAACCCTTTTTGATCACTGGCACCTGTGTAAGCTCCTTTTTTTATCCCAAATAACTGTCCAAGTAGTAGTTGTGGATTGTTTGCATAATCAGCACAGTTAAAGACGATAAAAGGTGCATCTTTTGGAAGTTGTTCCACTTCAATTGCGTATTCGTGCATTAAAGAAGCGAACATCGATTTTCCGACACCTGTTTCTCCAAGTAGTAAAGTATGCATACCGTTTGGAGGATAGAGAATAGAAGCTTTTGCTTTTTCAATTGCAATTTTTAGGCTTGTATTTTCAATAGCAAATGTATCTAATGAAGTGCCCTTTGTTGAATGCGTTTCCAATGAAGTGTTCGTTTCTATATAAAAACGGACAGGGCGTGTACTCGTTTTTAATAAACGATTATCTTTCACAAGCTTGTTTAAATCGCTACTAACATTTGCACGGTCTAACTGTAGAATTGTAGCGAGTTCTGATGCTGTTATACCTTCTGTATAATTCCCTTTTTGTATTGCGTTAAAAATGAGATCTATTCGTTTCATTTCTATTCACCTCGAAACTTCATCACTATTTAAAATTCTACACAAAAATGAGAAGTGTGGGAAGAGAAAAATAAAGTGAAACTTTAATCAGTGGGGTTTTTGTTCATCCCCACTAATTATTAGCCTTCACCAATCGGGCGTTTACGGGCAGTTGATCTCCCACCTAACTTCTTTGTTCCAGCTGAATTTTGAGGTGGGAGTCTTACTGGCCGGCAAATAGCGGGGTAAAACAGCTTTAGTACATAGGCACTAAAGCTGTTACAATCTTGTGTCTTTCCAAAAATTCACTTCGAGATGGGAAGATGGATTGTAGGGAAGTAGTTTATATCCTTGTGAGTGTAAATAATCAATTACTTTTGGGAGTATTTGCACTGTGACACTAGAATCATGCATTAAAATAACCTCTACTTGTTCATCGCTTTGATTTCGTACCCTTTCTAGTATTGCGGAAGGATTATCATAGCTTTTCCAGTCATATGTATCAATTGTCCAATCCCACATTTTATACTGGGCAGATACGAGTGCATCACGGTAATTCTTTTTTAAGTAAGGCATGCTACCGTATGGGACCCGAACGAGATGTGTATTTAAATGTGTAACTTGCTGGACAATGTTTTGGGTTTGCTCCATTTCTGCAATTAAAACAGATGGATCGCCAGTATAAAGACGTTTTACATCATGCGACATACTATGGAGACCGATATAATGTCCATCTTTAATCAATCGCTCCATCGTTTTTTTATAATGTGGCACCTTTCCGCCAATAACGAAGAAAGTTGCTTTTCCGTTCTTCTCTTTTAAAATATTTAAAATTTGTGGTGTGTATTTATTTGGTCCGTCATCAAATGTTAAGTACGCAATTTTTGTTGTAGGAGAGGTAGTTTGAATACTTTGGTAATCTTTTACTTGAATGTCTGTAGTTGCTTTTGTATTCGATGATGCGTACATAGTAATAGTTAAAAATAAAATTATACATTGAAGTAATCGCTTGATCATAACATTCACCCTCAGTTTGACAATCAAGATGTAAAAATGAAAATTTGATACTTTTTTCGTTATACGTATATCTTTCTCCAATAGAGGCACTCTCAAACAATCTATATTTTGGAAATGGGGAATAAGGATTAAAAAATAAAAAATAGCATCCTCTTATGAAAAGAGGATGCTATTTGAATATTTCATAATAGTAAAGGCTATACTACAATTAGTCTTCGCGTTTTTTCACTTTTTTATAGAAGGAAATAATTGGTTTGTAACGTTCGTGTACAAGACCGATTACTTCAGCAATGATTTCTGTAAAGAAGATTAAAATGAAAAGAAGAATAATGGATAACCATAATGTTGCACTACTGAAAATAATTGCATTTACACTAAAGAAAATACCCAATGCGTAAATAATTAGTACCGTTTTACGATGAGAGAATCCCATTGCAAGCAAACGGTGATGTAAATGCGATTTATCAGGTGCTGAAATAGGCTTTTTATTTACGATACGGCGGATAATTGCAAATGTCGTATCAAATATAGGTACACCTAAAATAATGATTGGAACGATAAAACTGAATAACGTTACGCTTTTGTATAATCCAAGTAACGATATAACAGAAATACAGTATCCTAAAAATAGTGCTCCTGTATCTCCCATGAAAATTTTTGCTGGATGGAAGTTGTAGAATAAAAATCCAATTGTACTTGCTAATGTAATCAGTGCTAGAGGTAATATAATAGCTGCTCCAGTACCCCATGGGCTAGTGAAGGCCATATATGCTAGCGTTGCAAGTACGATAGATGAAATCCCTGCGGATAATCCATCTAATCCATCAATTAAGTTGATGGCATTTGTAATACCTACAATCCAAAATACAGTAATTGGATAAGCAAGCCATCCGAGTTCAGTATCTCCAAGAATTGGAATATATAATACTTGCACTAATAATCCACTTTTTACAATCATGATGGCAACTAATAGTTGTCCACCGAATTTTACCCTCGCAGATAGTTCGTACATATCATCTAAAATCCCGATGATAACAATGATGATAGCACCTAAAGTTATCGATAACATTCTTTGTTCGTACAATCCACCGACAACAAATCCTACGGCTACACCGATGAAAATTGCTAACCCGCCAAGACGAGGCATAATTTTTTGGTGTACTTTACGCGCATTTGGCTTGTCTGTTGCTCCTATTTTGAAAGCTAATTTAATAACTAAAGGAGTAACGACGAGTACAGTGATGAAAGATGCCAAAATGGCATAAATCACTTGTGAGTCCATTAATACCCCACCCTTTATAGTTTAACGTAATTTTTTCAATCATATTTATCTGAAAATTATGATGTTTATTTACAGGCTCATAACATATGGTATCACAAAAAGATTAGAATTCAATCTTTTTTTCTTTTGGCTGTAAAGGGCAGTGAATAGAATATATGACAATTGGATATGGAATGTTGTGTCCTTAGAGAAGGTTGATCTCATATTGTGTCTTGTAATATGACATTGTACTCCCCTCTCATATAGCGATGACTTTTGTTTCAGTATTATAAGTGTTGCACGTAAAATGAGTAAGTTCCGTGTTAAATTGTGGGAATTTACATTTTGTATATATTGCATCATTTAACTTTACAAAATCTTAAAAAATAATAAAAAAACGATTCATATAATGAAGAAGTGAAAGAGTTTTCTCATTCTTAGTGTGAGAGGGGGAAGCGCAGGGGGAGTTCTATGTATTCGTATATTTTCTTATGTATATTCCTGTGCGAAAAGAAAATGAAAATTACGATAATAGGTACCGGATATGTTGGATTGATTACAGGAGTAGGATTGGCGAGATTGGGACATTCAGTCACATGTTTCGATATAAATAGTGGGAAAATTGAACGGATTAAACAAGGCGAGTTACCTATTTATGAATGTGGATTAAATGAATTAATAAATGAAGCATACGAGAATAATCATTTAACTTTTACAGCAAGTAAATCAGCGGCATTTAATGATGTAGAGTTTATATTTATTGCAGTTGGAACGCCATCTTTATTAGATGGAACAGCAGATTTAACGTATATTCGTAGTGCTTGTGATGATATTGGAACATATGTGAATAACGATATTATTGTTGTTACGAAAAGTACGGTTCCTGTAGGGACAAATGATGTAATGAGAGAATGGATTGAGGATAAACTACAAGGTAGACATGAATTATATATTGTATCGAATCCAGAGTTTTTAAGAGAAGGTTCTGGTATTTATGATTTTTTTCAGGGTGATCGTATCGTAATTGGAGCATGTAGTGAAGAAGCAGCAAGGAAAGTAGAGAATTTGTACAGTAAATTAAGCTTACAAACGTATATTACAGATATTCGAAGTGCTGAGATGATTAAATATGCATCTAATGCTTTTTTAGCTACGAAGATTAGTTTTATTAATGAAATTTCTAATATATGTGAGCAAGTGGGTGCAGATATAGTAGATGTAGCTACAGGGATGGGGATGGATAAGAGAATTGGTGCATCTTTTTTAAATGCAGGCATCGGATATGGAGGATCTTGTTTTCCAAAAGATACGAAAGCACTTGTGCAAATTGCAGGGAATGTTTCTCATGATTTTCGCTTGTTGAAAGCAGTCATTGAAGTGAATAATAAACAACAGTTGTTGTTAGTTGAAAAAGCGAAGAAGATTATAGATATGAAGAAGAAGCGAATTGCGGTTCTTGGTGCAGCATTCAAACCGAATACTGACGATATTAGGGAAGCGCCATCACTTATTATAATAGAAGGATTAATTAATATAGGTGCGGATGTGGTTTTATATGACCCGCAAGCTATTCAAAATGTAAGAAGTTTATTTGGAAATACGATACGATACGCTGAGTGTATAGATGAATCGATTAGAGAGGCGCATGCAGTTTTTATCGTAACAGAATGGGAATCAATTCGAAATTATCCGCTAGAAAAGTATGCACAGCTTATGAGGGAACCTATTCTATTTGATGGGAGAAATTGTTATACTAATGAGGATGCCGCGAAGCATGGATTAGATTATTACTCAGTTGGGCGAAAAGACGTCTGTAATAGTAATGTTTCTCAGGCACGTTAAAAACTGTATTTTCACATGCATATTTTTATATGCGATAATAGAAGTTTTAACTAGTGAAAGAAAAGAGGTAATGAAATGACTGAACGTTTAAAAGTAATGACAATTTTCGGGACACGACCAGAAGCAATTAAAATGGCCCCTCTTGTATTAGAGTTGCAAAAGCACCCAGAAAAGATTGAATCAATTGTGACTGTAACAGCACAACACCGTCAAATGTTAGATCAAGTATTAAATATCTTTGGAATTACGCCAGATTTCGATTTGAATATCATGAAAGATCGTCAAACGTTAATCGATATTACAACACGTGGTTTAGAAGGTTTAGATAAAGTAATGAAAGAAGCGAAGCCTGATATCGTACTTGTGCATGGTGATACAACGACGACATTTATTGCAAGCTTAGCTGCTTTCTATAATCAAATTCCAGTAGGACATGTTGAAGCAGGACTTCGTACATGGGATAAGTATTCTCCATATCCAGAAGAGATGAATCGCCAACTAACAGGTGTAATGGCGGATCTTCATTTCTCACCTACAACAAAATCAGCAACGAACTTACAAAAAGAAAATAAAGATGAGTCACGCATTTTCGTAACAGGAAATACAGCGATCGATGCACTGAAGACAACTGTAAAAGAAACTTATAGCCATTCGGTGTTAGAGAAACTTGGAAATGATCGTCTTGTACTTATGACAGCACACCGTCGTGAAAATTTAGGAGAACCAATGCGCAATATGTTCCGTGCAATTAAGCGTCTTGTTGATAAGCACGAAGATGTACAAGTTGTATACCCTGTTCATATGAATCCTGTTGTTCGCGAAATAGCGAATGATATTTTAGGCGAGCATAGCCGTATTCATTTAATTGAGCCGTTAGATGTAATTGATTTCCATAACGTTGCAGCTCGTTCATACTTAATGTTAACTGATTCTGGTGGTGTACAAGAGGAAGCACCATCACTAGGTGTGCCAGTCCTTGTCCTTCGTGATACGACGGAACGCCCAGAAGGTATCGAAGCAGGTACGCTGAAATTAGCAGGAACAGATGAAGAGACAATCTTTGGTCTTGCTGATGAGTTGTTATCTGATAAAGAAGCTCATGATAAGATGACGAAAGCATCTAACCCTTACGGCGATGGTCGTGCATCAGAGCGTATTGTAGAAGCGATTTTACAACACTTTAAGAAGTAACAACAATTGCGTGAAATAAAAAGAGCCAAATCGTATACGATTTGGCTCTTTTTTTATTCATGATTCCTCATAATCCACTCTGCATGAGCATTTGTAGAAGGGGGAGGAGGCGGTGGTGTTTTGTTCTCACTCGGCTCCTTCTTTGCTTTTGCGCTGGAGTTAGAATTTGAATCGGAATTTGTATTCTCATTTTTCGTAGTCTCTGTTGGAACTTTTGCTTTTTCTCCTATTTCCTTTTCAATTTCGTTACGTGCAGTCTCTACACTGATTGGATCTGGAAGGAAGTAATAAATACCGCCAATTTTTCTGTCTTCTCCTTCAAGTTTTAACGTTTGTATTGTAGAAGGATCGAATCCAGAGATTTTATTGTAAAGAGCAAGTCCGTCTGAAATAGGAATATCGGTTTTTATATATTTTCCAACTACCTTTGTTAAATCTTTAATTTTAAATACGGTAGAAGCAGAGTTTAGCTTTTGGGCAACAGCAGCCAGTACTTGTCTTTGTCTAGCAGCTCGACCGTAATCACCGTTAGGATCCTGCTTTCGCATACGGACGTATGCGAGTGCTTCTTCACCATTTAAGTTTTGTTGACCTTGTTTAAATTGGATTTTTTTATAGTAATCCACGTCAGAGCGTTCCCAGAAATCGAAGGGGACATCAACGGTAATACCGTCAACAGCATCAACGATACCTTTAAATCCTTGGAAATCAATTTTAATATAATGATCAACAGGAACTTTTAAAAACTCTTCGACGGTGTCGATTGCCATTTTTTCTCCACCGTAAGCATGGGCAGCGTTAATTTTGTCTTCTTTATTTTTGCCAACAATCTTAACACGAGAATCGCGTGGGATACTCATAAGTGAAACCTTTTTTGAGTTTGGATTAACTGTCGCGAACATGAGTGAATCTGTTCGGCCGTTTTGACCATCTGTTGCGTAATCCTCAATACCCATAATTAGTATTGTGAAAGGTTTTTTTGTGATTTCCACATCTTCTGCTCGTAATTTAGATTTTTCACGGCTAAATCCACTGTACATCCCCATGAGAGAAGTGTAGGAATTTAACATATAAAGTCCTACGCTACCAAATAAAAATGCGAAAATAAGAAAGAAGAAAAACTTTCTTCTACGTTTCTTTTTTATTCTGCTATTTTGGAGATGATAATAACGTTCTTCCATATATAATCTCCTTAGTTCATTTGTAGGGAATTAATTCACTACATTAATCTTTAAAGGCGATACGTTAGCTATTCTTAGATAACACCTTGTTCTAAGTACAACATATCTCCTTCTTTAATTGTACACTTCCCGTTTGTTAATTCAATCATCCAATCCGTAAATGTTTGTTTTCGATTTTCTTCTACATACGTATCGAATGTGACGTTTTCTAGATAATGTATATCTTTAATGTTATATTCTGAATTACGTAATTCATTTTCAACTTTGCCAAGCAATGTGTAATCAATTTCTGTTTCCATAACGCGCATTAGTTTTCGCTCAACAACGCCTACGTGATTAAGTCCTTCACTTGTACATTTTCCATATGCGCGAATTAATCCACCAGCACCAAGTTTAATGCCACCAAAATAGCGCGTGACGACAACGACAGTATCCTTTAGACCTCTCTTTTTTAATACTTCTAACATAGGTACACCAGCTGTGCCGCTCGGTTCGCCGTCATCGTTTGCCTTTTGAATTTGATCTTGTTCACCGATTAAATATGCGGAACAATTATGTGTTGCATTCCAATGCTGTTTTTTTATTTTTTGTATAAATGTTTGAGCTTCCTCTTCCCTTGTGGCGCGATTCACATAGAAAATGAATCTTGATTTTTGAATCACAATTTCATGCTCTCCATAGCCTTTTATTGTTAAATATTGTAATAACAATGGTATACGCCCCTATCTTTCAAAATAACTAGTACTTTACATTTTAAAAGCGAGCGTTTTTATATTCAAACATTTTTTACAAATATGTTGAAATTTTTGGTGAGTATTTTATCTTTTTGTTGTAATTTGTCGAGCGAGTGATTGTAGTTTCTAGCCGGCATTTTTATGTATGGATGCACCTTTTCTAGTTTTCGTGTAAAATTAGGGGATAAAAATTTTTTATAAGGCAGGTACGAAAATGAAAACAGCTATTGTTACCGATAGTACAGCATATATACCGAAGCATATTCGTGACGAACTCAATATATATATGATTCCATTAAACGTTGTGTTTGGAACGGAATCTTATCAAGAAGAGGCTGAAGTTTCAGCAAATGATTTTTATATAAAGGTACGTGAACAAGAGGAACTTCCGAAAACTTCGCAACCAGCAATTGGAAAGTTTTTAGAGTTATATGAAGAGTTATCTAAAGAATATGATGCAGTTATTAGCATTCACCTTTCCAGTGGAATTAGTGGTACATATCAAACAGCAACGGCAGCTGGACAGATGGTAGATGGTATTGATGTATATACGTACGACTCTGAAATTAGTTGTGAAGTACAAGGGTTTTACGTGCGTGAAGGGGCAAAATTAGTAAGTGAAGGGAAAGCCCCAGAAGAGATTATCGCTCGCTTTGATGAAATGAAGCAAACGATGGATGCTTATTTTGTAGTGGATGATTTACATCATTTACAACGTGGTGGAAGATTAAATAGTGCACAAGCTTTTATTGGTAGTTTGTTACAAGTAAAACCAGTATTATACTTTAGAGATAAAGTAATTATTCCATTCGAAAAAATTCGTACGCGTAAAAAAGCGTTAAAGCGTATCGTTGAAATCTTTGATGAGCAGGCAAATAAAGGTGTGCCTATGGAAGCTGTTATTATTCATGCGAATCGTGAAGAGGAAGCTAATGAATGGAAACAAGAATTAGAAGAGATATACCCTCATGTTACAATTCGTACGAGTTATTTCGGAGCTGTAATTGGGACGCATTTAGGTGAAGGTGCGCTTGGTTTAGGTTGGTATACGAAGTGATAAAGATATAAAAGCTCTCTTACTTGAAGAGGGTTTTTTTACGGGGATTTGACAAGTTAATATTTGGAAATGGTAAAATGTATGTAAAATTAAATAATGAGGAAAGTTTTATTACTTACTTTTTACAAGAAACTATATTATAATAGAAGAGAGGTGAAACATATGGAGCATAATTCTTGTTTATGTCCAAAGTTTGAGTCAGCTTTTACAATGCTTAGTAAGAAATGGACTGGCTTAATTATTAAATCTTTGCTCGAAGAGCCGAAACGTTTCAGAGAAATCGCAGATATTATACCGAATATGAGCGATCGTATGTTGTCAGAACGTTTAAAGGAATTAGAAGGCGAAGGTATTGTAGTTCGTAATGTTTATCCAGAAGTACCAGTTAGAATCGAGTACGGTGTAACTGATAAAGGGAAAGCGTTGGAAAGTGTTATGGATGAGGTCCAAAATTGGGCTGAGAAATGGATGAAGTAACGTTTCTATTTCATTCATATTGGAGTATTTTCAAAACGTAAGGGGTTCCCTTACGTTTTTTTTCAATCCTATAAAAAACGGTGTAAGGCTCTTAAAATTCTACATATATATACAAATTTAGATATACTTTGCTATAGAGATAAATGTAATATTACATTTATTTTACAAAACCGTAACATTAGCAAAAAAACTCCCGAATTATGGTATAAATTTTAATAGGTTATATACGGAAAATGAAAAAAGAAAGCGGTGTAAAAAATAAAATGAAAAAGCTAAAAATGGCATCTTGCGCATTAGTTGCAGGGTTAATGTTTTCAGGGCTAACACCAAATGTATTTGCAGAAGATAAAATTTCTGACGTGAAATCACAAATTAACACACAAAATGATACTTTACATAAACAACAACAAGAACGTGATGAATTACAAAAACAAATGAATGACTTAAACAAAACAATCCAAGGTTTGGATAAGTCTGTTCAAGAGAATGCTTCAAAACTTGATGAAACAACAAAAAAAGTTTCTGATACTGAGCAATTAATCGAAAATAAAAATAAAGATATTGCAGAACTACAAACAAAGATTGCAAAACGTGAAGAGTTATTAAGAAAACGTTTAGTTGCACTACAAGAACAGCCAAATACGAACATTGTAACAGAAGTTCTTGTAAACTCTAAAAACGTTGCAGATTTAGTTGATCGTTTAGCTTCTGTGTCTAAAATTATGGAATCTGACGAAGATATCATGAAAACACAACAAGAAGATCAAACGAACGTGAAAAAAGATGTTGAGACAGTAAAAGAAAAACAAAAAGAATTAAAAGAAGCACAAGCTCAAATTGAAACTGCTAAGAAAGAACTTGACGTTGAAAAAGAGAAAAAAGCAACAGCAGTAAACGATTTAAGTGGTAAAATGGATACAGTTGTAACTACAATGACAAGTACGGAAAGTCAATTGAAAGATCTTGAGAAACAAGCACTGCAATTACAACGTATTGCGGAAGAAGAAGCGCAAGCAAAAGCGGCACAAGAAGCTGCTGCTCAAAAACAAGCAGAACAAGCTGCTAAAGAAGCACAAGCTCAACAAGCTGCACCAGCGCAAGCGCCTGCAGAACAAGCTGCACCAGCAAACAATGCTGGACAAGCTCAAAAAGAAGAACCTAAAAAAGAAGAGCCTAAAAAAGAAGAGCCTAAAAAAGAGACACCTAAACAAGAAAACAAAAAACCAGAGCCAACTCCGGATACTGGCGTGATTGGTAAAGCACGACAATACTTAGGTATGCCATATGTTTGGGCAAGTGCATCTCCATCAAACGGTGGTTTTGACTGTAGTGGATTCATTTCTTACGTATTTGGTGTAGGACGTCAAGATGTTAATGGATATTGGAATTCAGTTTCGAAAGTAAGTAGCCCGCAGCCGGGAGATTTAGTATTCTTCCAAAATACTTATAAAGACGGTCCATCTCACATCGGTATTTACGTTGGTAACGACCAAATGATTCATGCTGGTGATAAAGGGATTGCTTACGCTAGCTTAAGCAGTAGCTACAACCAAAAACATTTCTTAGGATACGGTAGATTCTAGGATTTATAACTGAATAAAAAACGTGTATAAAGTCGATAGCTTACTATTTTATAAGTAGGTTATCGGCTTTTTTGAGTTTTTACGAGATAAAGAGAAGGATTTATAGTAGTGCTGGAGGTGGCTATTGATGATGTTAGCTGGTAGACAGTTACTGTTAGAAGAACTCTCTTCAGATTTGCAGAATAAATTGGATCATCTGAAAAGGAATCGAGACGTCGTTTGTGTGCAAGGGGTAATTAAGAAGTCTTCAAAATATATGTGTCAGCGCTGCGGAAATATAGAGCAGCGACTATTTGTATCATTGCTATGTAAAAGGTGCAATGAAGTATGTACGTATTGCCGGAAATGTATAACGATGGGCAGGGTAAGTGAATGTACTGTACTTGTTCGTGGGATTGCTGAAATAAGCGGAGAAAGTTATTTGAATCCGTTACAGTGGGAAGGCGTTTTGTCTGACGGTCAGGAGTTAGCTGCGCAAAGTGTCGTTGACGCTGTTAAGCAGAAAGAATCATTTTTTATTTGGGCGGTGTGCGGGGCTGGAAAAACAGAAATGTTGTTTCGCGGAATTGCAGAGGCACTACAAAAGGGAGAAAGAGTTTGTATTGCAACGCCGAGAACGGACGTTGTACTTGAATTAGCACCAAGATTACAAGAAGTGTTTCCAAATATAAATGTAGCTGCTTTATACGGAGGGAGTTTAGACCGAGAAAAAGATGCGGCGTTAATCGTTGCAACTACACATCAATTGTTACGTTATTATAGGGCGTTCCATGTCATGATTGTAGATGAGATAGATGCTTTTCCGTATCATGCAGATAAGATGTTGCAGTATGCAGTAAACGAAGCGATGAAAGAGAAGGCAGCACGTATTTATTTAACTGCAACTCCAGATGAAAAGTGGAAGCGTAAGTTGCGAAGTGGTAAGCAAAAAGGGGTTATTATTTCAGGGCGATACCATCGTCATCCATTGCCAGTTCCGATATTTCGGTGGTGCGGAAATTGGAAAAAGGGTCTTATACGTAAAAAAATTCCTCGTGCTTTATTACAATGGTTAAATCTGTACTTATCGAAACGATACCCCATTTTTCTATTTGTTCCTCATGTGCGATATGTAGAAGAAATTAGCCAGTTATTAAAATCATTAAACAATCAAATTGACGGTGTGCATGCAGAAGATCCGGCGAGAAAAGAGAAGGTAGCAGCTTTCAGAAAAGGAGAAATCCCTTTATTAGTTACAACGACGATTTTGGAACGAGGAGTAACTGTTAAAAATTCACAAGTTGCAGTTTTAGGAGCTGAGGAAGAAATATTTTCAGAAAGTGCTCTCGTTCAAATTGCAGGGCGTGCTGGCAGAAGCTCTGATGAACCGCATGGAGATGTTATCTATTTTCATTATGGAAAGACAGAGGCGATGGTTCGTGCGAAAAAACATATTCAAAGTATGAATAAGAATGCTAAAGAACAAGGACTGATAGATTGATGCATTGTCTACTTTGTGATGAGTATATTTCATATGCGATTAGTTGGTACACTTTTTTTGTTAAGCTTCATAAAAAGTATATATGTGATAGATGTGAGCAAAAACTTTCCTATATTATAGGAGATATTTGCAAGGAGTGTGGTCGGCCTTTAGAACTTGTACCAGCTGAATATAAAAACGGGGATATTTGTATGGACTGCATAAGGTGGACGAACGAGCAGGGGTTTCCGTCTCTCATAAATCGTTCGTTGCATGTGTATGATGAAGGGATGAAAGAAATATTAGCACAGTTTAAATTTCGAGGAGATGCTGAATTAGTGCATATTTTTCATCAGCCTTTTCGAAGTCTTTTTCAAAAATATTTTGCGAATGTTTCAGTTGCCATTCCGGTCCCTCTTAGTGAAGAGCGAGAATACGAGCGTGGTTTTAATCAAGCAGAGTTACTAGCTTCTTGTTTGCCTATCAAAATGCTTTGTACATCATTAAGAAGAATAGAAACAGAAAAACAAAGTAAGAAGAAGCGTAAAGAAAGGATATCGGGAGTTAATCCTTTTTATTTTCAGGGAGAAGAGATGTTTCATGAGCAACACGTTTTAATCGTGGATGATGTGTATACGACAGGAATTACTGTTAGGCAAATTGGAAGCCTTTTGTATGATCGAGGAGCGAGAGAGGTTTCTTGTTTGACGCTTTGTAGAGGTTAATATGTGAATGTCGAAAGGAGTAATAAAAAGACGACAGGTCTTCTTTGACTTACAGTCTTGTCATTCGTTATAGTCAGAATATGGGGCGAATGCCCTGATTTTAAGAGTGAAGGGAATGGAATGAACATGCAAGGACGAGTAAAATGGTTTAATGCAGAAAAGGGATTTGGATTTATTGAGCGTGAAGATGGTGACGATGTGTTTGTTCATTTTTCTGCTATTCAACAAGATGGGTATAAGTCGTTAGAAGAAGGTCAACAAGTGGAGTTTGATATTGTTGATGGAGCACGTGGGCCACAAGCGGCTAATGTTGTGAAACTGTAAAAATTAAGTTTTTGGAAAAGATAGAGCTGTATTTTTAGCAGCATTATATAGATGGCGAAAGCTCTTGCTCGTAACAAGGGCTTTTTTGTTTTGTAGGAGTTGTCAAAAAGTTGTCTCTTTTCTGTAACTAATTGTCCACAGTTACATTCGTTATTCACGATGTTAATAGGATAAAATAAAGATAGAAACGATGCATCTTTTCATTTCAACAAAAAACGATAAAAAAATCGCAATTCCACTAATTTTTTAAAAAAATTAGAAGGAGTTTTTAAGCCAATGTCGAAATTATAGTACATAGGCTTGAAAGGAGGAATTCATCTATGAAATTCAACATTCGTGGTGAAAATATTGAAGTAACTCCAGCATTAAAGGAATATGTAGAGAAAAAGCTAAGTAAATTAGAGCGTTATTTTGATACATTCCCAGAGATTAAGGTTAATTTAAAAGTATACTCTGACAAGCAACGTATCGAGGTAACAATTCCATTTACAGATTTATTACTTCGTGCAGAAGAAACAAATAGCGATATGTACGCTGCGATTGATTTAGTAGTTGATAAAATTGAGCGACAAATTCGTAAACATAAAACAAAGGTAAACCGTAAATTACGTGAGAAAGGTTCTGTGAAAACTAACTTTATCCTTCCGGAAGCAGTAGCTGTTCTGGATGCGGTAGAAGAGGATGAATTAGAACTTGTACGTACAAAACGATTCGATTTAAAACCGATGGACGTTGAAGAAGCGATCTTGCAAATGGATATGCTAGGACATAGTTTCTTCGTCTTCACAAATGCTGATACAAATGAAACTAATGTTGTATATGGCCGTAAAGATGGGAAATATGGTTTAATCGAAACAAAATAATCATTCAAAAGCGCAGCCGAAATGGCTGCGCTTTTTTTATATGTTTTTGCCTTCCTATCTTGTAATATTGATATGAATTTAAATGGCTTATTCGTAATGAAATTTAGAAGTCATGTTTTGTAACGGTCAATTGTATTACTATTCCAAAAGGATCTCGCACAATGGCGTAACCCGGGCTGAAGGAGTTTTTTTCAAAAGGTATTAAAATATAAACCTCATCATGTTGAATTAGATTGTGATAGAGTGCTTCAATGGTTTGGAAATCTTTAGATTGAATGCATAATGATGAGCTATTACTTAATTGCCAAGGACGTGTGGAATCCACTGCCTGTTCTGCAATCATAATTTTATTAGTGCCAATTTGTAAAACGAAATGGGTAATATAATGTTCTTGGCTTTCTTTATACGTGAAATTCGGATCTATTTCTTTCATTTCTTTATAATTCTTTTTAAATAAAACTTTTGCGTCTAAATACTGTTCGTAAAATGCAATTGCTTTAGCACCTTGCCCATTTAATGATAAAAAAGGGATTACTTCAAAGTTCATTGTATTGCCTCCTTCATATATGTTTACACTTATTACTATACAAATATAAGGTGCCACGCATTGGCACCTATAGGGAGAGTTTATGAAAAAAGTTGAGCGTTTAAATCAGATGCTACGTTTTATTAATCAAAAACAAATATTCACATTGAAAGATTTAATGGATGAATTTCAAATTTCAAAAAGGACAGCTTTACGTGATATTGCATCATTAGAGGAAATGGGTGTACCTCTTTTTGCAGAGTATGGTCGGTATGGAGGGTATCGTTTAATAAAAACGATGACATTACCACCGATTTCATTTACAAATCATGAAGTTTTTGCACTTTATTTTGCAATGCAAGCACTAAGTAGTTTTGTAAGTATTCCTTTTCAAATCTCGTTTCGTTCGATTAATAAGAAATTTTTAGATAGTGTTTCGTCAAAACAGCGTGAGTAAATTGAAAACTTGCAAAAAAGAGTGTCCTTTTTTCATTTGGAACAAGCACATGAATGTGGTTATTTAGAAGAGATTTTGTTAGCTGCTGTTCAAAATAGGGCTTTAACTATAAACTATGTAACGCCGAAACAAACGACAATGCGCCGTATTCAGCCGATTTCGATTTATGCAATGAAAGGTTATTGGTATTGTCAGGCTTACGATTTAGATAAAGCGACTTATCGAGTGTTTCGCTGTGATCGTATTAGGTCGTTAGAAATGGTAGATGCTCAGGGTAGTCTGGATTTGGAAAATATAAATATACATAACGCACATAGTCTTTGGAAGGCAACTGAACAAGCTATTCAATTTAAATGCTCAATTACTGCGAGGGGGATAGAGATATTCAAGCAACAACAATATCCTTCGATGAAATTATGGGAAGAATGTGAAGATACATATTTAATAGGAACTTATGAGCCTGCTGAAATCAACTTTATCATTTCATATCTAGCTAGTTTTGGTAAAACTATAAAAATAATTGAGCCATCTTCTTTAAAAGAGAACTTGAAAGAATACTACTTAGATTTAATACAAAATTTGTAACGAAGAGATAGTAGTTTGTTGGAAGAAATAAAATAAAATAAAAACTTTTTCTGAATCTACGGCTCGACATTTGGACGATTGTTGTCATAGTTATAAGACAAGTGTTACAATTATCATTAGGTTTATACATTTTAGTTTTTTAATTAGGAGAAAAATTGGCATAACATAAATTTGATTTTTATAACGACTGATTGTAAAGAGAAAAAGAAAGCAATCGGAAGTTTTATTTTAATAAAAGAGGAGCGTATTTCCTATGATCGGTATTTTAAAAAAGGTATTTGATGTCAACCAACGCCAAATTAAACGTATGCAGAAGACAGTGGAGCAAATTGATGCATTAGAATCATCTATTAAGCCGCTAACTGATGAACAATTAAAAGGAAAGACGATTGAATTTAAAGAACGTCTAACAAAAGGTGAGACAGTAGATGATCTACTTCCTGAAGCTTTTGCGGTTGTTCGTGAAGCAGCGAATCGTGTTCTTGGAATGCGTCCATATGGCGTACAGCTAATGGGTGGTATCGCCTTACATGAAGGAAATATCTCTGAGATGAAAACAGGTGAAGGTAAAACGTTAACATCTACTTTACCTGTATATTTAAACGCATTAACAGGAAAAGGTGTTCACGTTGTTACAGTCAATGAATATTTAGCGCAACGTGATGCGAGCGAAATGGGACAACTTCATGAGTTCCTTGGCCTAACTGTAGGGATTAACTTAAATAGTATGTCACGTGAAGAGAAACAAGCTGCTTATGCTGCTGATATTACGTATAGCACAAATAACGAGCTTGGGTTCGATTACTTACGTGACAACATGGTGTTATATAGAGAGCAGTGCGTTCAGCGTCCACTTAATTTTGCTATCATCGATGAAGTCGATTCTATTTTAGTCGATGAAGCACGTACGCCGCTTATTATTTCGGGACAAGCTCAAAAATCAGCAGAGCTATACATGTTTGCAAATGCATTCGTTCGTACATTAGAAAATGAAAAAGAATATTCATTTGATGTGAAAACGAAAAATGTAATGTTAACAGAAGATGGTATTACGAAAGCTGAGAAAGCTTTCCATATCGATAACTTATTCGATTTAAAACATGTAGCACTTCTTCACCATATTAATCAGGCGCTTCGTGCACACGTTGTTATGCACCTTGATACAGATTATGTTGTACAAGAAGGCGAAATCGTAATCGTAGACCAATTCACTGGTCGTCTTATGAAAGGTCGTCGTTATAGCGAAGGTTTACATCAAGCTATTGAAGCAAAAGAAGGCGTAGAAATTCAAAATGAAAGTATGACGCTTGCAACAATTACGTTCCAAAACTACTTCCGTATGTACGAAAAATTATCTGGTATGACTGGTACAGCGAAAACGGAAGAAGAAGAATTCCGTAGTATTTACAATATGAATGTTATCGTAATTCCAACGAATAAAGATATTATTCGTGATGATCGTGCTGATTTAATCTTCAAATCAATGGAAGGTAAATTCAATGCAGTTGTTGAGGATATTGTAAATCGTCATAAGCAAGGGCAACCTATTCTTGTTGGTACAGTTGCAATTGAAACGTCAGAGCTTATTTCAAAAATGTTAACACGTAAAGGTGTACGTCATAATATCTTAAATGCAAAAAACCATGCGCGTGAAGCAGATATCATTGCAGAAGCTGGTATGAAAGGCGCTGTAACAATTGCGACGAATATGGCTGGTCGTGGTACGGATATTAAGTTAGGCGACGATATTAGAAACGTTGGCCTAGCAGTTATCGGTACAGAGCGTCACGAAAGTCGTCGTATTGATAATCAGTTACGTGGTCGTTCTGGTCGTCAAGGGGACCCTGGTGTAACACAGTTCTACTTATCAATGGAAGATGAACTAATGCGCCGCTTCGGTTCTGACAATATGAAAGCGATGATGGATCGTCTTGGTATGGATGATTCACAGCCAATCGAAAGTAAAATGGTTTCTCGTGCTGTAGAATCTGCACAAAAACGTGTGGAAGGAAATAACTATGATGCACGTAAGCAGCTATTGCAATACGACGATGTACTTCGTCAACAACGTGAAGTAATTTATAAACAGCGTCAAGAAGTAATGGATTCAGAGAACTTACGCAGTATTATTGAAGGTATGATGAAATCTACGATAGAACGTGCTGTTGCACTTCATACGCAAGAAGAAATCGAAGAGGATTGGAACATTAAAGGTCTTGTCGATTATTTAAATACAAACCTTCTTGAAGAAAGCGATGTAAAAGAAGAAGAGTTACGTCGCCTTGCTCCAGAAGAAATGAGCGAATCAATCATCGCGAAATTGTTAGAGCGTTATAATGAAAGAGAGAAGCTTCTACCTGAAGAGCAGACGCGTGAATTCGAAAAGGTTGTTGTATTCCGTGTTGTAGATACGAAATGGACAGATCATATCGATGCAATGGATCATCTTCGTGAAGGTATTCATTTACGTGCTTACGGACAAATCGATCCACTTCGTGAATACCAAATGGAAGGATTCGCAATGTTCGAGTCTATGATCGCTTCTATTGAAGAGGAAATCTCTCGTTACATTATGAAAGCTGAAATTGAGCAAAACTTAGAGCGTCAAGAAGTTGTTCAAGGTGAAGCTGTTCATCCATCAAGCGATGGCGAAGACGCGAAGAAAAAACCGGTTGTAAAAGGTGACCAAATGGGACGCAACGATTTATGTAAATGCGGTAGTGGCAAGAAATATAAAAACTGTTGTGGCATTGGGCAGTAATAGGGAACTGTAGTTCAGGCTGCTTTGCAAACTTTTACATCAAAAATGTATAATGAAAAGGTTTAAACTCTCTCCGTAATAAGCGGAGAGAGTTTCCCTTGTTTTCATATGAAAGTAACAGCAATTACATAGAGGTGAAGGAAATGGAATTAGTAGAAATTAGGCAAGAATTAGAAAAAATGGCTAAGAGATTAGCGGCTTTTAGGGGGTCTCTTTGACCTTCCTACTAAGGAAAAACAAATTGCAGAATTAGAAGAAACGATGATGGGCGCAGGATTTTGGGATGACCAACAAGGCGCACAAGCTGTAATTAATGAAGCGAATGCGCTGAAAGATATGGTTGGAAGGTTCCGTCAGTTAGATGAGACGTTCGAAAACTTAGAAATGACGCATGACTTACTTAAAGAAGAGTATGATGAAGATTTACATGAGGAACTAGAATCAGAAGTGAAAACTTTAATTCAAGAAATGAATGAGTACGAGCTGCAGTTACTATTAAGCGATCCTTATGATAAAAATAACGCTATTTTAGAATTACACCCAGGTGCAGGTGGAACAGAGTCACAAGACTGGGGTTCTATGTTATTACGTATGTACACGCGCTGGGCTGAAAAACGTAGGTTTAAAGTAGAAACGGTTGACTACTTACCGGGCGATGAAGCTGGTATTAAGAGTGTTACATTATTAATTAAAGGTCATAACGCTTACGGTTACTTGAAAGCGGAGAAAGGTGTACATCGTCTTGTACGTATTTCACCGTTCGATTCTTCAGGTCGTCGTCATACATCGTTCGTATCTTGTGAAGTTGTACCTGAATTCAATGATGAAGTTGAAATTGAAGTGCGTACAGAAGATTTGAAAATAGATACGTATCGTGCAAGTGGTGCAGGTGGACAGCACGTTAATACGACAGATTCGGCAGTTCGTATAACTCATCTACCGACAAACACGGTTGTAACATGTCAGTCAGAGCGTTCTCAAATTAAAAACCGTGAGCATGCGATGAAAATGCTAAAAGCGAAATTATATCAAAAGAAATTAGAAGAACAACAAGCACAATTAGATGAGATTCGCGGAGAGCAAAAAGAAATTGGATGGGGAAGCCAAATCCGTTCTTACGTATTCCACCCGTATTCTCTTGTGAAAGACCATCGTACAAATACAGAAGTTGGTAACGTACAAGCAGTTATGGATGGAGAAATTAATCCGTTTATTGATGCGTATTTACGTTCTCGTATTTAATAAGAGAAAAAGCCAACAGAATTGTTGGCACATGCTGAGGTCCAAGAGGATATAAAGAGGCTTATCTTATTTATATTGATGAAATAAAGAGGAAGAGAAGTTGGAAACGACAACTTCTCTTTTTGATGAGATTATATGTAGAATACAATGCCGTATATTGTTTTGTAAAAGGTAGAGAATAGTAAAACAAAGTGGTAATAGAGTAGGACTTTATATAGAGTTTCTCAGTTTTGATTGGAGAAAAAGGCTCTTTATAGAACTTTCTAAGGTGTTCACAGAATTGAAACAATTTATGAAAGCTTATTTTATTAGGCTTCTCACTATATTTGTGAAAAATATGAAATACACCTTAGTTTTTCTATATAAAGATAATGCTTATAATGAATATTGAATGTGTTATGAAAACTATTGCCTAGTTATGAATGAAAAGAATATCAACAATGGGGAGCGATAGAAGTGAAAAAGAAATTGTTGGCTATTACGCTGGGGACGTCAGTCGTTTTTGCTTTAGGAGCATGTGGAAATAAAGAAGAGAGTAAACCATCAAAACAATCTGCAAGCACAGATAGCGCAGAGCAAATTTACCAAAAAAGTTGTATAGGTTGTCACGCTAAAGATTTATCAGGAGCAACTGGACCAGATTTACGAAAAGTAGGACAGAAATATGACGCAGCAGAGATTGAAAAGATTATTGAAAAAGGCCGCGGTTCAATGTCACCAGGAATTATTCAAGGTGAAGATGCGAAAAAAGTAGCTGAATGGTTAGCGGAGCATAAATAAGAAACGTAATTAATAAACGAGCTGATTGTATAACTTGACCGAAAAGTGCTTCGATTTAAGTAATTACATGAGCTCGTTTACCTTTTATTAGGATGTAACATAACTGTAACAAAATTGTATCCGAATTGGAAACCGATTGATGTTACAATGGGGTTTGTAGAATTTTGATGAAATATATTACATAGAGTAGCGTTGCTAATAAAAAGCATGTATGGAAGCTACCTTCAACAAGAATGGTCGAATGAAAATAAAGGTTTTTCTTTTATTTTCAAATGTACAGAAAAATATTTCTAAAAAAATCATTAAGTATTGGGTGATAAATAATGATAAAAATGACGAATGTTTATAAGGAGTACCCAAATGGTATGAAAGCCATTGCTGGTCTCACAGTTAACATTAAACAAGGTGAATTCGTATACGTAGTTGGACCGAGTGGAGCCGGAAAATCTACATTTATTAAAATGATGTATCGTGAAGAGAAGCCATCTACAGGATCAATTAATGTAAATGGACTTGTAATTGAAACATTAGCAGAAAGAGATGTTCCATATTTCCGTCGTCAATTAGGCGTGATTTTCCAAGATTTTAAATTGCTACCTAAATTAACGGTATATGAGAATGTTGCGTTTGCTTTAGAAGTAATTGAAGAAGAGAAGGAAGCGATTCGTGAGCGCGTTACAGAAGTGTTAGGTCTTGTTGGTCTTGAAGAGCGTGCCGATGCACTTCCAAATGAGCTTTCGGGCGGAGAGCAACAACGTGTGGCGATTGCAAGAGCGATTGTAAATAAGCCAAAGGTTGTAATTGCCGATGAGCCAACAGGTAACTTAGATATTGAAACAGCTCTTGATATTATGAAGATTTTTAAACGTATTAATGAGCGTGGTACAACGATTGTTATGGCGACACATAACGCAGATATCGTAAATACAATTCGTCATCGTGTAATTGCAATTGAAGGCGGAAGAATTGTTCGAGACGAGATTGAGGGAGGATACGGATATGAAGGCTAAAACCCTTAGTCGACATTTGCGAGAAGGTGTGAAAAATCTATCCCGTAACGGATGGATGACATTTGCTTCTGTAAGTGCAGTAACAGTTACATTATTACTTGTAGGTGTCTTTTTGACAGCGATTATGAATATGAACCATTTTGCGACGAAAGTAGAGCAAGATGTAGAAATTCGTGTGCATGTTGATCCAGCAGCAAAAGAAGCTGATCAAAAGAAATTAGAAGAAGATATGAGTAAAATTGCGAAAGTAGATTCTATTAAATATTCTTCTAAAGAAGAAGAGTTGAAACGTTTAATTAAAAGCTTAGGCGATAGTGGAAAAACGTTCGAGTTATTTGAGCAAGATAACCCACTGAAAAACGTATTTGTTGTAAAGGCGAAAGAACCAACAGATACGGCAACAATTGCGAAAAAGATTGAGAAAATGCAGTTTGTAAGTAATGTTCAATACGGTAAAGGTCAAGTTGAAAAATTATTTGATACTGTAAAAACTGGTCGTAACATCGGGATTGCGTTAATTGCGGGTCTTCTATTCACAGCGATGTTCTTAATCTCTAACACAATTAAAATTACAATTTATGCTCGTAGTACTGAGATTGAAATTATGAAACTTGTTGGTGCAACAAACTGGTTTATTCGTTGGCCGTTCTTGTTAGAGGGATTATTCCTAGGAGTATTAGGATCAATTATTCCAATTGGCCTAATTTTAGTTATGTATAATTCGTTGCAAGGTGTGTTTAATGAAAAACTTGGCGGAACAATTTTCGAGCTTCTACCATACAACCCATTCGTATTCCAATTAGCTGGTTTATTAATGTTAATCGGTGCATTAATCGGTATGTGGGGAAGTGTAATGTCAATTCGTCGCTTCTTAAAAGTATAAAAAGTTGCAAACATAATTCGTACAAGCTTATCATATAGTAGAAATAGGTAAAGGCATCACACATCGTGTGATGCCTTTTGCTACACCACCTGTGTGTTCTGGAAAGGGGAATTCCGCATTGAAACGTAGAGTTGCAATTATTGGAATGGTTGTTGCATTTTTAATTGGTGCTGGCGGGATGTTTGGTGGTATGTACTGGTTTGGGATAAACCCAGCGTATGTAACGCAAACAGTATCGAATGGTAATGCTGGCACAGCGCAAGGGAATTTGGTAAAAATTAATGAGGCGTATGCACTAATTGATTCACGTTATGTGGAAGACGTGAAAGACGACAAATTAGTCGAAGGTGCGATACAGGGAATGTTGTCTACGCTGAAGGACCCTTATTCCACGTATATGGATAAAGAAACGGCAAAACAGTTTAGTCAGTCACTGGATCCTGAACTTGAAGGGATTGGAGCTGAAGTGAACAAGACGGACGGTAAGCTTATTATCGTATCGCCAATTAAAGGTTCACCAGCAGAAAAGATAGGAATTAAACCGAATGACCAAATTTTATCTGTAGATGGAAATAGTGTGAAAGATTTATCACGTGAAGAAGCAGTATTAAAAATTCGTGGTAAAAAAGGAACGACTGTTGCAATTGAAATTAAGCGCGCAGGAGTGGCTGATCCGATAGAATTTAAAATTAAGCGTGAAAAGATTCCGATTTTCACTGTATTTAGTTCTGTAAAGCAAGATAGCGGAAAAGATATCGGTTATATGCAAATTACTTCTTTCGCTGAAAATACTGCGAAAGAATTTAAGGATCAGTTAAAAGAGCTAGAGAAGAAAAACATAAAAGGCTTAGTTATTGACGTGCGTGGTAATCCTGGCGGTTATTTAAATAGTGTAGAAGATATACTAGGAGACATCATGACAGATAAAAAGCCAATGCTACAAGTAGAACAGCGAAATGGTGAGAAGAAGAAATTCTCTACGGAACTGAAAGAGAGAAAGTCATATCCAATTTCAGTATTAATTGATAATGGAAGTGCTTCTGCTTCAGAGATTTTAGCTGGTGCGCTAAAAGAAGGAGAAGGATACGATTTAATTGGTGAAAAAACGTTTGGTAAAGGTACTGTTCAACAGGCTGTTCCATTTAAAGATGGCAGCAACATTAAATTAACAATGTTTAAATGGTTAACACCAGATGGCAATTGGATTCATAAAAAAGGAATCGCGCCAACTGTAGAAGTGAAGCAACCAGATTATTATCATGCGACACCAATTCAAATTGAAAAGACACTTTCATACAATTCAAATGATGTACAAGTAAAACACGCGCAAGAAATGCTTAAGAGCTTAGGATATGTACCAGGACGTGAAGATGGATACTTTAGCAAAGAGACAGAATCAGCACTAAAAGCATTCCAAAATGCGAATGAGATGGAAGCAACAGGACAACTTGATAAAAAGACAGCTGAAGCGATTCAAACTAAAATCATTGAAAAAATCCGTTCTGGAGAAAATGATTTACAATTACAGACGGCATTGAAATTAATAGCGAAATAAGAAAGAATACAGGCACTTTGATGCCTGTATTTTTTTATGTGTTAAATATGATAAGATAAAAAGAAAGAATGATATAAATGGTGGTGAATGAATTCGTGGAGGCATGGCTTTTTGAAATACTACGAGCAGTTGGACGTTTTTTCTTACACCCTGCTGTCTATGTATTTTTAATTAGTAGTATCTTCGTTGGATACTTACGTATATTACGAGAACGAAAAGATTTTTCTTTTAAAGTATATGATATTTGGTTTGAACTACGAACAACTCTATTTGCAGGTATTGGGTACGGATTAATCGTATCTATTATTACGATTGGGCTTGGGCTTGTTGTTTCAAAAGCGAGTTTATGGGCAATTTTACTTTGGACGTTATTATTTGGATTAACTGCTATGTATCGATATTTATCTGTAGCTTATACTTTCGGAATCGCGATTGCACTCGTGTTGTTATCGTCTAAGGTACCAGTTTCCTTCTTACAGCTTGGAGAAGGTGAAGAGGGTACGATTGTATCCCTTGCTATTTTACTAGGCGTTATGCTCGTTGTAGAGGGTTTATTAATCTCTAAAAATGCAGTTCGTTATTCTACGCCGAAAATTAGCAAAGGTAAGCGTGGGCTACGAATTGGACTACATGAATCCAATCGTTTATGGCTTGTACCAGTATTTATTCTTATACCAGGAGACGCGGTGACAGGATTTATTTCTTGGTGGCCTGTCGTTTCAATAGGTTCGACTACATACTCTTTATTCCTCGTTCCATTTTTAATTGGATTTATGAGAAAGGTTAGAAGTTATGAGCCGACGGAAGCTTTATTATTTACAGGAAGACGCGTCTATGGTTTAGCGGGGCTCGTACTCGTTTTAGGTATCGCAAGTTACTGGTGGCACGTACTCGCAATTATCGCGATGGGAGTCGCAATGCTTGGACGCTTTACAATCTCGATGCAAGAGAAAATTGCAGACGAGAAAAGACCAGCATACTTTGCCGCACGTAATGATGGACTTGTTGTGTTAGATACAATTCCTAATACAATTGGGGCAGAGATGAATTTAAAACCTGGAGAAGTTATTACGAAAGTAAATGGAATCATTCCAAGAAGTACCGAAGAGTTTTATGACGCGCTTCAAACGAAGACGACAGGAGCGTTTTGTAAATTAGAAGTAGTAGATACAAATGGTGAGCTTCGTCTTGCTCAAACGGCATTATACGCCGGGGGACATCATGAATTAGGTGTTGTATTTGTTCAGCAAGAGCACGAGTGGGATTCGGAAGCTATATAAAATAAAATGGAAACCTTCATCAAATATAGATGAAGGTTTTTTTAGTTTCATAGACGGATAACTTGAATAATCATTTGATAATGGTTATCATTTAGAGAGTCTTTTAATTTGGAAAAGGGAGGAAAGATATGCTACGTAAATTTTTTTCTTACTATAAACCGTACAAAGGTTTATTCGTACTCGATTTTTCCTGTGCAGTTATTGCAGGTTTACTCGAACTTGGTTTCCCGCTTATCGTAAATCAATTTATTGATAAGTTATTACCAGGACAAAATTGGACGCTTATTTTATGGGCTTGTTTCGGCTTGTTCGTAGTTTATGTGTTAAATGCAGGTTTGCAATATGTCGTTACATATTGGGGACATATGCTTGGGGTTAACATTGAAACAGATATGAGGCAGAAATTATTTGATCACATTCAAAAGCTATCATTCAGATTTTTTGATAATAATAAAACAGGTCATTTAATTTCACGTCTTACAAACGATTTAATGGAAATTGGGGAAATTGCTCACCATGGACCAGAAGATTTATTCATTGCCATTATGACTTTAGTTGGAGCATTTTCATTTATGATGATGATTAACTGGAAGTTAGCACTTCTAACATTCTTCGTAATCCCGTTCTTATTATGGTTGGCACTTTACTTCAATAAAAAAATGACAGGTACGTTTAGACGTTTATTCTCAGACGTTGCTGATTTCAATGCATGTATCGAGAACAATGTAGGTGGTATCCGCGTTGTACAAGCATTCGGAAATGAAAAGTTTGAGAAAGAGCAATTTGCTGTAAATAATGCTCGTTTCCGTACAACAAAATTAATGGCGTATAAAATTATGGCGTTAAATTCATCGATTAGTTATATGCTGATGCGTCTTGTAACACTCTTTGTATTAATATGTGGTACATGGTTTGTTCTGCAAGGTGAATTAACGTACGGTGGATTTATTGGATTCGTTTTATTAACGAATATTTTCTTCCGCCCAATTGAAAAAATTAATGCAGTTATTGAAAGTTATCCGAAAGGAATCGCTGGTTTTAAAAGATATGTAGAACTTCTGGAAACAGAGCCGGATATTGTAGATTCTAAAGATGCAATAGAAGTTAAACATGTACACGGCGATATTCAATACAATAACATCACGTTCGGATATGAAAATAAAGAGCCGATTTTAAACGATATTAGTTTGAAAATACATGCAGGTGAAACAGTTGCTTTCGTTGGACCATCAGGGGCAGGGAAAACAACACTATGTAGTTTACTACCTCGTTTTTATGAACACTCATCTGGATCAATTCAAATTGATGGCATTGACACCAAAGAGATGACGTTATCGTCACTTCGTAAGCAAATCGGAATTGTACAGCAAGATGTTTTCTTATTCTCAGGAACAATTCGTGAAAATATCGCTTACGGAAACTTAAAAGCTTCAGAATCTGAAATTTGGCAGGCGGTAAAACGTGCTCAGCTAGAGGACTTAATTTACTCGCAACCAGACGGTTTAGATACAGTTATTGGTGAGCGTGGTGTGAAACTTTCAGGAGGACAAAAGCAGCGCTTAGCAATTGCCCGTATGTTCTTGAAGAACCCGCCAATTTTAATTTTAGATGAAGCAACTTCTGCGCTAGATACAGAGACAGAACTTGCTATCCAAAAATCACTTGCAGAACTATCTGTTGGCCGTACAACATTAGTTATTGCTCACAGGCTTGCAACGATTAAAAATGCAGATCGTATCGTCGTTGTAAATAAAGATGGTATTGCAGAACAAGGTTCACATGAGGAACTAATCGAACGAGGCGAGGGTTACAGCCGATTGTATGAGGCGCAGTTTAGTTCGTAAATATAATTTCTGCTGAATTAGTGCACCATAAGTAAGTGGAAATCTTATATGGGAGGCTATAAAGCATGATTGTAACAACAACTTCTACAATTCAAGGGAAAGAAATTATTGAGTATATCGATATCGTTAATGGCGAAGCAATCATGGGTGCGAATATCGTGCGTGACCTTTTCGCTTCTGTCCGTGACGTTGTCGGTGGTCGCGCAGGCGCCTACGAAAGTAAATTAAAAGAAGCGCGCGACATTGCAATGGAAGAGATGAAAACTCTCGCAAGACAAAAAAATGCGAACGCCATTGTTGGTATCGACGTGGACTACGAAGTAGTTCGCGAAGGAATGTTAATGGTTGCGGTGAGTGGGACTGCTGTCCGTATATAAAGTGAAACTTTAATCAGTGGGGGGTTCATCCCCCACTGATTATTAGCCCTCACCAATCGGGCGTTTACGGGCAGTTGATCTCCCACCTAATTTCTTTGCTCAAGCCGAATTTTGAGGTGGGAGTCTTACTGCCCACAAATAGCGGGATAAAGTGAAAAGCCGTGCTGGTGCACGGCTTTTTGTTGTTATTGTGTCTAACATGATAGGTAGGGTGATATTCTATGTCGAAGCCTCGATATTTCTTGGGAGATGCGGAAGGTCCCGTCGATATATGGGGAAGACATTAGAGCGCTTCTTTACACTGCCGAATTCGAACTAATAATTTTTCGTATTCTTGTTCGAGAAATGTGATGTCATCATGCTGATTTGGGATAGAAATCCGGCTGATGATTTCTGTTAATTTTGTTTGTAATCGTAATAATTCTTGTTCAGTAACGTTTACAGAAGCTTGGGTGGTTCTTTTTGTGTATTGCTCGTAATTGCCGTGGAATATTCTTGGTTCACTCTCATCTACTTGTAGAATATGGTTTGCAACAGAACGAATAAAGGCACGGTCATGGCTAATGAAAAGTATTGTACCAGGATACTCCTGTAACATGCTTTCTAATTCTTCTTGCGTTGCCAAGTCTAAATAGTTTGTCGGTTCGTCGAGCAGAAGCATATTATAGTTTCCTAAAAATACTTTTGCGAGTGCAACCTTCATGCGTTCTCCACCACTTAAGATGTGCACAGGTTTATGAACATCTTCACGGCGGAATAGGAGCCTTGCAAGTATTGTTCGAACGAACGATTCTGTATAGTTTGTTTCTTCTAGAACGTTTTCTAAAATTGTTTTATCTGTTTTTAAAATAGATAATGTTTGTTCAAAGTATCCAATTTTACAACTTTTCGAAAGCTGAATGCTACGCTCGTTCGCGAGAAGCATTTTGAACAAAGTTGTTTTTCCGCTTCCGTTTGCCCCTAAAATAGCAAGCTTTGCCCCAGGGACAATTGTTCCATTCATATTTTTAAATAATGTGCGATCCCCTATTTTCTTCGTTGTTTTATTAAACTGAACAACTGCTTTACTATGAATTGGTGTGTGGTATTGTACGTCAAACTGAGCTTGAGAAAAGTCCTTCGGTTTTTCTTTCTGTTCCAACTTTTCAAGGCGTGTTTCTAGTGCTTTCGCTACTTTGCTAACATTTTCTTGCCCATGAGCCCCGCTGCACTTATAAAGTTTAGATTCAGATGAACTGAACCGTGTTGGGATTTTTGTCATGCTAGAAGCACGTTGCTTTCTTTGTGAAATTGACTGTTCTAACCGATTTTTTTCTTGTATATATTGATCATATTCTGCTTGCTTTTGTATTCGCTCACGTTCTTTTTGCTTTCGATAGTTTGAATAATTACCTTTATATTCTTGAATAGTACCGTCTTCAACTTCGATGATTTTTGTACATATGGCATCTAAAAGATCACGATCATGCGATATTAAAACAAGTGTACCTTTATAAGATAAAAGTGCCTTTTCTAATTGCTCTGTACCGAACATATCTAAGTGACTTGTTGGCTCATCAGCAAATAGAATGCCTGCATCTTGTTCGAGGGCATGGGCGATCTTTAGGCGCATTCGTTCACCGCCGCTCATTGAATTTGCGACGTTTGAAATATTCCATTTGCCCTTAGCGAGGGGAGAAGCGGTTTCCGGTATCCCCTCGCTAAGCTGTGGAATGATGGCGATAGAACTATGATGAGTTACTGTGCCTTTGTCAGCTTCTATTTCTTTACTTAATATTTGTAATAACGTAGATTTTCCAGCTCCGTTGACTCCGACAATCCCTATACGATCGTTTGCTTGAATTTCTAGTGATGGTAACGTAAATATGGTGCGATCACCAAAGCTCTTTTCGATATTACGTGCGATTAAAATAGTCATAAAAAAACCTCCCTAGTTTCACTAGAGAGGATAAATGTCGCCCTTCAATGTAAAAATCGTACATAAATAAACGATTTTTTACATGATCGTATCGAAAGAAAGTATCGACAAATGGACAGACTAATCCTCTGCTAGTTTTCATCATTTTTGTTCACTATTTGTGATGGATGAAATAAATAAGAGAATTAGAACTTCATTGGTCAAAGTACCTTCCTTTCATAATATTATTTTTATTGTATGCGCATACAAATGGATTTGTCAAACTTATTTCTGTGTGCTATTTTTGAAATTATTATTATACAATTGTGCTTTTGCCAGCGCCTCAGCATCGTTCTTGATTTCATCCAGTCCATTCGCATCCCCAATAATATATCCTTCAAATGATGAACCAACAAAATCAAAGATATATTGAAACTGGGCGATAAGCGGCAATGCTTTCAGTTTTGGACTGTCTCCGCCAACGATGACAACGTACATTTTTTTGCCTTTCATTTTTTCTTTGAAATGAAGAGATTTATTACGCAAGCTTTGTGACCAGCGATCAACGAAGTTCTTCATGTGGCCGCTCATTCCGTACCAGTATAGCGGTGTAGCGAAGATAATCGTGTCGTGCTCTAGCATGCGTTTGGTTAACTGCTCGTAGTCATCATTTACAGGTTGAAATCCTTCTACATCATGGCGCTGATCTATGATTGGGTGGACGATATGATCACGCAAGTAAATTTGTTCTGTTTCAATCCCATCAATCACCATATGTGTTAAAGCTTCCGTATTTCCGTTTTGTCTTGAACTGCCATGTATAACAAACATGTAATCATCCCTTTTCTTTTGCTTGTTTTAGGAGTGAAACGTGTTTTTGCAAATTCGTTTGAATGTTGGAAAGTAATGTGATTTGCTTTGTTACCTCATCAAGTTTGTCTTCGTAAAGTGCAAGGATACTACTACACGGATTTTCGTAAAGATGTGGCTCGATTTCAAGGCAACGTAGCATTCGTTCTGTTTCTTCTAAATTTAAGCCGATTTGCAAGTACATTTGAATCAGCTCTACTTTTTCGATTGCACTTTCATCAAAATCACGGTAGCCATTTGCTAGGCGTTTCGAAGGGAGTAATCCCTTTTCTTCATAATGTCTTAGTGCCCTTTCGCTAACCCCAGTTTCTTTTGATAACTCTCCAATTCGCAATGCGTTTCACTCCTTTTACATGTATTGTAAACCTTCACACTAATGTGAAGGTCAACTTTGTTTTTTCGCAAAAGAATTCACATGATTTAAAAACACTTGAATGGCTTTAGACGGGATAAAATATTTGCCGCGCACGATGGAGAATGGACGGATTAGCTCTTCGTTCGGAACAGGGATGTGGAATAGTTCTTTTGCTAATAGCTCTTTTCGAACAGTCCAATCTGAAAGGATAGCGATGCCAAGACCGGCTGCAACGGCTTCCTTCACGCTTTGAATACTGCTAAATGTAAAGAAGCGTTTCATTTTTAAATGATGTTGGTGTATAAATCGATCGCTATAGGCACGTGTGCCAGAGCCGCTCTCCCTTAATACCCAGACTTGGTCTTGCATTGTATTTTCGTTAATCCCCTTGATATGGAGCAATGGGTGGTTTGGAGGGACGACGAGTTTCATTTCATCTTGCATAAAAGTTTCAACATCTACGTCAGCGTATACGACTTGGCCTTCCACTAAGCCGATATCAATTTGATTAGAGCGGAGGCTTTGCAAAACTTCTTCCGTATTGGAGATAAATGTATGAACTTCGACGTGTGCATTTTCATTGGCAAAGCGCGCAAGTATTTTTGGAAGTAAGTATTCGCCAATTGTAAAGCTAGCGCCGATGCGAAGTGTTCCTGTTACGACGTTATGCAGCGCATTAATTTCCTGTTTTGCATCTTCATAAAGTGAGAGCATCTGCTTTGCGTGTATGTATAATATGTTTCCAGCTTCCGTAACTTGGACGTGCTTTGGGGAGCGCTGTATAAGTGTAGTCCCAAATTCATTTTCCAAGTTGCGAATGTGCATACTAACGCCAGGTTGTGAAAGGTTTAATAGTTCCGCAGCACGCGAAAAATGTTTTTGTTCAACGACAGTAACAAAGATCTTTAAAATGTCGACGTTCATTTGTTAGGCCCCTTTATTTTTGCTTTTATTTTATCATAAGTATTTCTGATGATAGGGATTCAATATTGATATTAAACTTATTATTAAAACTCTCTTATAATGTAACTAGAAAGAACATGCATGTTCCAATACGATTATTGGGGTGGTACAAAGTGGAACAAACACTTGTTATACAAAAGAAGAAGGGCTTTGGATTTTCGCAAGGTATTGGGATTACGTTATTAATCGCAATCGCCGCGAAATATTTAGCAGAGCTTCCATTTTTAAATATTATGGGACAATTAGTAATCGCTATTCTAATCGGGATGGTTTGGCGCGCCGCAATCGGGATTCCTCAAGAAGCGATAGCGGGAACGAACTTTGCGAGTAAGAAGTTGCTACGCTTTGGGATCATCTTACTCGGAATGAGGTTAAATCTTGTAGATATTGCGAAGGCGGGGCCGAAAGTATTGGTCATCGCAGCGGTTGTTATTACATTTACAATTTTCGTTGTATATGGATTAACGAAAGTATTTAAAGTAGAAAAGAAACTTGGGATTTTAACAGCATGCGGGACGGCAATTTGCGGTGCGGCAGCGGTCGTGGCAATTGCACCGCAAGTGAAAGCGAAAGATGAAGAAACAGCAGTCGGGGCAGCAATTATTGCAATTTTAGGTACAATATTTACACTTATTTATACGCTATTATACCCAGTGCTTGGCTTCTCACCCTACGGTTACGGGGTGTTCTCAGGTGCGACGCTGCACGAAATTGCTCACGTTATCGCGGCTGCAGCGCCAGGAGGTAGCACGGCTGTAGACATCGCGGTTATTGTGAAGTTAACGCGCGTAGCAATGCTTGTGCCAGTAGCGATTTTAATTGGATTATGGTTTGGTAAGAGCGAGGAAAGCAAGGAAAAAAGATCGTGGCGCGACCTTCCGATTCCTTGGTTCATCTTCGGATTTTTAGCAATGAGTGCGGTGCATTCGATTGGGATTATCCCCGAAGTTGTTGCCGGATATATTGTAGTAATTGCGTACATGCTTATTGCAATGGCAATGGCAGGGCTCGGTTTAAATGTAGAGTTTAAAACGTTCCGTAAATTAGGAAGTAGGGCATTCATGGCAGGATTGATTGGCTCGGTTTGCCTATCTGTTCTTGGGTATGTTCTTGTGTATGCTTTAGGATTTATGTAGCAAAAAAAGAGGCATCTTATAGATGTCTCTTTTTTTTTACCTTTTTTTGTAAAGATATCTTTACTTGGATTTGGAAAATATTTATAATTAAAGTAAAGATATCTTTACTTTCGAAGGTGGAGCCTATGGGTGTGAAAAATAAAATTAAGGAATTACGAAAACAACATCATATAACGCAAGTGGAAATGGCAAAGGCGATGCAGGTGACGCGGCAGACGATTGTGGCGATTGAAAACCATCATTATAATCCGAGTCTAGAGCTATCCCTAAAAATCGCCAAATATTTTGGGATGAAGGTAGAGGAAATATTTACGCTGGAGTAAGGGGAGAGAAAATGAACGACACTAAAAAGTTGTATATCGCTACTGTCTTAGGATTATGTGGAGGGACGTTTTAGTTCGTATTATGGACCCATCCATACCGATGTTATCGCTAATAGTTAGTAACATTTTAGCAATTGTATTTCTGATATTGTATACGAATTACAAAAAGCGGAAGTACAAAAAGAAGAACTTCCAGATATAGATGAGCGAGTAAATGAAAATATAAAAAGGCATGTAAATGTCTCGCTTATATTCGCATTTGTCCTTCTTATTGTTTACATTGGTGCGAGCAAAGTTGTAGGCAGAGATGTCATACCTACGCCAGAAATATTCATTGTATGTAGTTTCTTATTTGCTGGTAGTCTCATCATAGGAGTAATGGCGGGAAAACGAGCATAACGATAGGAGGAATGAAAATGCAAGATGAGTTTGAGAGATTTCAGTCGGATAAAGCGTTTAAATATTTAGGGTTGTTTTTAACAATGAGTTTAGCGGTATGGAGTTTGTATAATTTAATTGTTTATGGAAATGCGGGCATGCCGTTTGTTTTATTTGTATTAGGACAGTTTGTTTATTTCTTTGTGAACTATTGGCCGAAATGGAAATATAGAAATCAAAAAGAGGCTGATCATGTGTGAGTAAGCAAGATATTATACGGTTCATAGGAAGTTTGTTTTTAGCGGGTCTTGTTTTAAATGTGAGTTTAATGATTTTAAGTATTTCGTGGGGAACGATCTTCATATCGAATGTAGCACTAGTCATTTTATATGGTATTTCGGAATATAGAGAACAGAAACGTTTGAAAGAAGAGAGAGTACCGTCAATTGATGAGCGAGTTGTGAACAATATGAAGTCATATTTTACGATTTGTATTACAAGCTGCGTTTTTTTGTTCATTATGTATCTTTGTGTAAATAAGTATTTAGATAGGCAAGTAGTACATGTAAATGAGTTATTATATATTGCTATTTTTGGTTTATTAATAAGTATGGCATCGACGAGTGTGTTAGCAACAAGGAATAGATAGAAAAAGGGGAACTGGGATGGGATTACCGGTATTATGTGTCGCTACGGCTATTTTTGCTTTGTTTTGGGGAATACAAAACTTCTCTCGTAATCCAGTGCCAAGTGTATGTATTATGATTGGTGCTGTAGGTTTATCATACTATTTATTAATTTTAGCGCATTATCATAAAACAGCAACAAGTGTTGTTGTAGGGGCAATTATTTTATTTTGTGGTCGTGCTATACAAAAGGGATTATTTCCATAAAAGCTGTTTATACAAAAGGTATAAACAGCTTTTTGTATTTTTTTTACAAACTACTTGAAAGTTACGTTACGTCACCTTTTATAATGAAGGAGAAGAGGTGATGGAGTTGATTTCAATTCAAGAACTAACGAGGGAAACAGGGGTTACAGTAAGGACGTTACGTTATTATGATCAAATTGATTTATTAAAGCCGAGTGGGAAAACTGATGGAGGACATCGGTTATATAGCGAGAGAGATGTTGTTCGTTTGCAGCAAATTTTATTTTTAAAAGAAATGGGTTTTTCATTAAAAGAGATTACGAATATGTTAATAACGGATGAGCTCAATTTAAAAGTATCGCTTGAAAAGCAACTTAGATTTGTACAGGAAGAACAGAAAAAATTTAATCGAATGGAACGTATTTTACAGGCAGTTGTTTATTCAGTAGATGTGGAGGGAGAACTGGATTGGAAAGTTATGTTTGAACTCATTCAGCTTTCGAAACAGTCTCCGCGAATACGTGAGATGTTTCAAAATGAAGTTTTTTCTAAGGGAGAACAAAAGTTGCTTCATAATTTGCCGAACATGAGTGAAGAAGATCCGAATGTTTTAGAATGGGTAAATTTATTGAAGCAACTACGTAACTTTATGAAAGACGGTAAGGAAGCATCATGTGATGAAGTACAAGGCGCAACAAAGAAATTAATGCAGAAGTGTTTAGAGATGGCAAATGGTGATGAAGCATTTTTAGATAAACTGTGGGAAGTAAGAAAGTCAAAAGAAGATTCACAGAAAATGAGTATGTATCCAATTGAGGAAGAGCTTCTAGTATATATGGATGAGGCTTTTCGTATATATGATGAAAGGGAGAGGGATAAATGAGTATACTTGCAGAATATCGTTGGTATTTTTTAATTGGGGCAGAGATTGTATTTTGGTTATCAGCTATCGGATTCTTTTTACTAAGGTATGGATTTCGCTTGAAAAAGGCAAGTTTTATTATGGGGATTGTGCTACTTGTAAATGAAGTGTTTATTTTAACTTTAGGAGTAGTGGACTACTATCAAACAGGGAAGTTCTCTAATTTTCAAATCATTACGGTAATCATTTTATTATATGCAGTTTTTTATGGGAAAAAGGATTTGAAGAAATTAGATATATATGTACAAAAATTAGTTGCGAAGTGGCGGAATGAACCGGCGCCTATTATCGAAGAACCACTTGAAGTAACAGGGATGGCGCATGCGAAGCAGGAAATAAAAAATTGGATTTTACATCTTATTTTGTTTATTGCGGTTCATATATTCTTTTTCTTCATGTATGGGCTTATTCCAATAGAACAGTGGGGGAATTGGTTAGAGTCAGGAATTGTTTTAAATAAAACAGCAAGCCGTGTAAGCCAAGTATGGGCTATTATTCTTTTAGTGGATACTGCGATTTCATTTTCATATGTTATTTTTCCGAAGAAGGAGAAAGGAAACAAGAAGCTACTTTCATAGAGGAAAGTAGCTTTTTTCTAGTATACCAATAGTTTGTATAGGAGAGGATAACAATAGGGAAAAGAACAGGTTTTATATGCTTATTTCTCTTTAGTTTAGTAGCATGTTCACAACCTAACAGTGCAATTGATAAGAAGAATGATGTCGTTGCAGAGGGGGCGGAAATTTCTAATCTAGATAAATTCGAGAAGTTCGTTTGGAATGTGGAACAAGGGGAAGTTGATAAAATAAGAATTGTACAGTATACACATGAAGGTGACCCGATTTTTCAAACGTTAGAGCATAGTGAGAAAGATATACTTTATGTGTTAGATAATAGACAAGATCAATTTGCTGGTGACCATAAAGGGTTACATAAAGATAGTTGTAAAAGGATTGTTAAAGAGCAACGTGAATCAGAAACGGTATATAGGTTAATAGATTGTACGAATGAAAATGGGCGCAATGGATATGACTTATTATATGTACTTAAAAAATAGAGTTAGTAAAGGAAGGAAGTATTTATTCCTTCCTTTTTCTATATATAACTTGTCGAAAACTTTACCGAATATCTGTTCGTTTTTTTAGGTTTTTTATGGGCATTCGTGGTAAAATAATAATACAGATTTTTATGAGGAGGTCGGTTTTTAGTTGGAACATCCATTTGAAATTATCTCAGAGTATTCCCCGCAAGGTGATCAGCCGGGAGCGATAGAGAAGCTTGTAGAGGGAATTAATAGTGGAAAGAAAAAGCAAGTGTTGCTTGGAGCGACAGGAACGGGTAAGACATTTACGATTTCAAATGTCATTAAAGAAGTGCAGAAGCCAACACTTGTAATGGCTCATAATAAAACGTTAGCAGGACAGTTATATAGTGAGCTGAAAGATTTCTTTCCTAACAATTCTGTGGAGTATTTTGTTAGTTATTACGATTATTATCAGCCGGAAGCGTACGTACCACATACGGATACGTTTATTGAAAAAGATGCGCAAATTAACGATGAAATTGATAAATTACGCCACTCGGCAACGTCTTCTTTATTTGAACGAGATGATGTTATTATCGTTGCGAGTGTTTCGTGCATATACGGTTTAGGTTCTCCGGAAGAATACCGCGAGTTAGTTGTTTCGCTTCGAGTTGGTATGGAAAAGGACCGCAATCAATTGCTTCGTGAACTTGTTGATGTACAGTATGGACGTAATGATATTGATTTTAAGCGTGGTACATTCCGTGTGCGCGGAGATGTAGTTGAAATCTTCCCCGCATCACTTGATGAGCATTGTATTCGAATTGAATTTTTTGGGGATGAAATAGATCGTATTCGAGAAGTAAATGCATTAACGGGTGAAGTATTAGCAGAACGTGATCATGTAGCAATCTTCCCGGCATCTCACTTCGTTACACGTGAAGAAAAGCTGAAGGTCGCTATTGAAAATATCGAAAAAGAATTAGAAGAGCGTTTAAAAGAATTAAATGATAACGGTAAGTTGTTAGAGGCGCAGCGCATAGAACAGCGAACGCGTTATGATTTAGAAATGATGCGCGAGATGGGCTTTTGTTCAGGGATTGAAAACTATTCCCGTCATTTAACACTTCGTCCAGCAGGTTCAACGCCGTATACGCTTTTAGATTATTTTCCAGAGGATTTCTTAATCGTTATGGATGAGTCGCACGTATCGGTTCCGCAAGTAAGAGCGATGTATAACGGGGACCAAGCACGTAAGCAAGTGCTTGTTGATCATGGATTCCGTCTGCCATCAGCTTTAGATAATAGACCGCTCACGTTTGATGAGTTTGAAGAGAAAACGAATCAAGTTATTTACGTTTCGGCAACGCCAGGACCGTACGAGTTAGAGCAGTCACCGAAAGCAATAGAACAAATTATTCGTCCAACAGGGCTTTTAGATCCACCAATTGATATACGACCAATTGAAGGACAAATAGATGATTTATTAGGAGAAATCCATGACCGGATTGCGAAAAATGAACGTGTATTAATTACGACTTTAACGAAGAAAATGTCAGAGGATTTAACGGACTATTTAAAAGATGTAGGAATTAAAGTGAATTATCTTCACTCTGAAATTAAAACATTAGAGCGTATTGAAATTATCCGTGATCTTCGCCTTGGTAAGTTTGATGTACTTGTCGGTATTAACTTATTACGAGAAGGATTAGATATTCCAGAAGTATCACTTGTAGCTATTTTAGATGCTGATAAGGAAGGTTTCTTACGTTCAGAGCGTTCATTAATTCAAACAATTGGTCGTGCGGCGCGTAATGCAAACGGCCGCGTTATTATGTACGCAGATCGCATAACGAGATCAATGGGAATTGCAATTGAAGAAACACAGCGTCGTCGTAGTATACAAGAAGCTTACAATGAAAAGCATGGTATTACGCCGAAAACGATTCAAAAAGGAGTACGTGACGTTATTCGTGCGACAACAGCAGCTGAGGATACGGAAATATATGAAGCAACACCAGCTAAAAAGATGACGAAAAAAGAACGTGAAAATACAATTGCGAAGATGGAAGCAGAGATGAAAGAAGCAGCAAAGGCATTAGATTTCGAGCGTGCAGCTGAATTAAGAGATTTACTATTAGAATTAAAAGCGGAAGGGTGAAAAGAGTGAGTAAAGATTTTATTGTTGTAAAAGGTGCTAGAGCGCATAATTTAAAAAATATTGACGTAACCATTCCGAGAAATCAGCTTGTTGTTGTGACGGGATTGTCTGGTTCGGGGAAATCATCGTTAGCATTCGATACGATTTATGCAGAAGGGCAGCGTAGATACGTGGAATCTTTATCTGCGTATGCGCGCCAGTTTTTAGGACAAATGGATAAGCCGGATGTTGATATGATTGAAGGTTTATCTCCAGCGATTTCAATTGATCAAAAAACGACGAGTCGTAATCCTCGTTCAACGGTTGGAACGGTAACGGAGATTTATGATTATTTACGTTTATTATTTGCACGAATTGGTACGCCGATTTGTCCGAATCATGGAATTGAAATTACATCACAAACAGTGGAACAGATGGTAGACCGTGTTCTTGAATATCCTGAACGTACGAAGTTGCAAGTGCTAGCGCCTATCGTGTCAGGGCGTAAAGGTGCGCATGCGAAAGTATTAGAAGATATTAAGAAGCAAGGTTATGTTCGTGTGCGCGTTGATGGAGAGATGCTGGATGTATCGGAAGAGATTACTTTAGAAAAAAATAAGAAGCATTCAATTGAAGTTGTTATTGACCGTATTGTTGTGAAAGAAGGAATTGCAAGCCGACTTGCAGATTCACTAGAAAGTGCTTTAAAGCTTGGCGGGGGCCGAGTTTTAATCGATGTAATGGGAGAGGAAGAACTTCTATTTAGTGAACATCATGCTTGTCCACATTGTGGTTTTTCAATCGGAGAATTAGAGCCGCGTATGTTCTCGTTTAATAGTCCGTTCGGCGCGTGTCCTTCTTGTGATGGACTTGGATCGAAGTTAGAGGTAGATTTAGAACTTGTTATTCCGAACTGGGATGTATCATTAAATGAACATGCGATTGCTCCTTGGGAACCGACAAGTTCACAATATTACCCGCAATTATTAAAATCTGTGTGTAATCATTACGGCATCGATATGGATATGCCGGTGAAAGATATACCGAAGGATTTATTTGATAAAGTGCTGTACGGAAGCGGGGAAGAGAAGCTTTATTTCCGCTATGTGAATGAATTTGGTCAAGTAAAGGAAAATGAGATTTTATTTGAAGGTGTTATTCCGAATATTGAGCGTCGTTATCGTGAGACGAGTTCTGATTATATTCGTGAGCAAATGGAGAAATATATGGCAGAGCAAGCTTGTCCGAAGTGTAAAGGTGGACGCTTAAAGCCTGAGAGTTTAGCTGTTTTCGTTGGTGATAAAACGATTGCCGATGTAACGAAATATTCTGTTCAAGAAGTACAGGAGTTCTTCTCAACTGTTGAGTTAACGGAGAAACAACAAAAAATTGCTCATTTAATTTTAAGAGAAATTCAGGAACGTGTTGGGTTCTTAGTGAACGTCGGTTTAGATTATTTAACGTTAAGTCGTGCTGCAGGAACTTTATCAGGTGGTGAGGCGCAGCGTATTCGTTTAGCGACACAGATTGGTTCTCGCCTTACTGGCGTACTTTACATTCTTGATGAGCCTTCTATTGGTTTGCATCAGCGTGATAATGATCGTCTTATTCGTACATTGCAGGAAATGCGTGATTTAGGAAATACGTTAATTGTTGTTGAGCATGATGAAGATACGATGATGGCTGCTGATTATTTACTTGATATCGGACCTGGTGCAGGTATTCATGGTGGTCAAGTTGTATCAGCAGGTACACCAGCTGAAGTTATGCAAGACGAGAATTCATTAACTGGGAAATATTTAAGCGGTAAAGAGTTTATTCCGGTACCACTTGAAAGACGTAAAGGTGACGGACGTAAAGTGGAGATTGTCGGTGCAAAAGAAAATAACTTAAAGAATGCGAAAATGTCATTCCCTCTAGGAACATTTGTAGCAGTAACAGGCGTATCTGGCTCTGGAAAAAGTACGATAATTAATGAAGTACTATACAAATCATTAGCTCAAAAGCTATATAAAGCGAAAGCGAAGCCAGGGGCTCATAAAGAAATTAAAGGTCTTGAGCAGTTAGATAAAGTGATTGATATTGATCAATCACCAATCGGGCGTACACCACGTTCAAATCCGGCGACATACACTGGCGTATTTGATGATATTCGTGATGTATTTGCGCACACGAATGAAGCGAAAGTACGTGGGTATCAAAAAGGACGTTTCAGCTTTAACGTAAAAGGCGGCCGTTGTGAAGCGTGCCGTGGTGATGGAATTATTAAAATCGAAATGCATTTCTTACCAGACGTGTATGTTCCGTGTGAAGTTTGTCACGGTAAACGTTACAACCGTGAAACGTTAGAAGTGAAATATAAAGATAAGAATATTTCTGAAGTGTTAGGGATGACAATTGAAGATGGGGTAGAGTTCTTTGCTAATATCCCGAAAATTAAGCGTAAACTTCAAACGCTTGTAGATGTAGGGCTTGGTTATATGAAATTAGGACAACCAGCTACGACGTTATCAGGTGGTGAGGCGCAGCGTGTGAAATTAGCTTCTGAATTACATCGTCGTTCTACAGGGCGTACGTTATACATTTTAGATGAGCCAACGACTGGCTTACATGCACATGATATTGCACGCCTTCTAGAAGTGTTGCAACGTCTTGTTGAGAGTGGTGAGACGGTACTTGTAATTGAGCATAATTTAGATGTTATTAAAACAGCTGATTATATTATTGACCTTGGACCAGAAGGCGGAGACAAAGGCGGACAAATTGTTGCTTCCGGAACGCCAGAGCAAGTAGTGAAAGAAGAGCGCTCTTATACAGGTAAGTATTTAAAAGAGATTTTAGATCGTGATAAAGCAAGAATGAAAGAGAAAATAAAAGAAGTAGAGTTATCACAATAAGTTGTTAATAAAAACCGAGTGGGAATTGCACTCGGTTTTTATTTCACTAAGGGAAACTGGTAAGAATGTTAGTAGGTATACAAGTATAAAGAATAGAATAAATTGGTATAAGTGTTTGCATGTTACTTGCGTTTATTATCTATTAGCGTATGATGAAATATATATGTTAAAAGGATGTGTAAGGAAATGAGATGGATTGTATCACTTCTTGTAAATAGCGTTGTGTTAATCGCTGTATCCGGACTTTTAAAAGGGGTTGCACCAGACGCATTTTACATAGCAAATATACAAACTGCAATTATTGCGAGTATTATATTGGCGATTTTAAACGTATTTGTAAAGCCGCTTTTAATTTTAATTACGCTACCGATTACTCTTGTAACTTTCGGTTTCTTCTTAATTGTTATTAATGCGATTACGTTAAAGATGACGGATTCGTTATTAGGGGACGCCTTTAATATATCTGGATTTGGTGTAGCGATTGTTGCGGCAATTTGTATTTCTATTTTTAATATGATAATTGAAAAAGTAATTGTGGAACCATTACATGAAAAAAAGAGAAAATGACAAAAAGAAAAACATTTCATGATTCATATGAAATGTTTTTTTCTATTTATTAGAAACCGAGTTTCTTGTTTCCAGAAAAAAATGGTACAATATCCGATAGAATGGAATTTTACATCAAATGAGACTGAACCCGCAGCGGAGTGGAGGTTTATACATATGCCGAAAGTAAGGACAAAAGATTTAATTGAACAATTTCAATTGGAGTTAGTAAGTGGTGAAGAAGGGATTCATCGTCCGATTGATACGAGTGATTTATCGCGACCTGGAATTGAAATGGCAGGATTTTTTACATATTATCCAGCTGATCGCGTGCAGCTTCTTGGAAAAACGGAGCTTACGTTCTTTGATACGTTAACGACAGAGCAAAAGCAAGAGAGAATGAAAGCGCTTTGTACTGAGGAGACGCCTTGTATTATTGTAACTCGTAATCAAGATGTACCGGATGAGTTATTACAAGCATCACGTGAATCAGGCGTGCCTTTATTACGTTCTGCTCAAACGACGACGAGATTATCAAGTCGTTTAACAAACTATTTAGAAGGTAAGTTAGCGCCAACAACAGCTGTTCATGGTGTGTTAGTAGATATTTATGGTGTTGGTGTTTTAATTACAGGTCAAAGTGGTGTCGGGAAAAGTGAGACAGCGCTTGAACTTGTAAAGCGTGGTCACCGCCTTGTTGCGGATGATAGCGTAGAAATTCGTCAAGAAGATGAAGATACATTAGTAGGGAGCTCACCTGATTTAATTGAGCACTTATTAGAAATTCGTGGTCTAGGTATCATTAACGTAATGACGTTATTCGGTGCAGGGGCAGTACGAAATTATAAACGTATTACACTTGTTATTAATCTTGAAATTTGGGATCAAAAGAAAAATTATGATCGCTTAGGTCTTGATGAAGAGAAGATGAAGATTATTGATACAGAACTTACGAAGATTACACTTCCAGTTCGTCCTGGTCGAAACTTGGCTGTTATTATTGAAGTAGCAGCGATGAACTTCAGATTAAAACGTATGGGAGTCAATGCGGCACAACAGTTCTCTGAACGATTAATGAGTGCGATTGAGTTAGGAAATCAAGAGTAGACTCTGGAGAGGGAGGTCATATATATGCTGTTAGGTTCTGTACCACAGCTTGACCGTATAGCAGTCCAACTTGGGCCGTTCCCTGTTTATTGGTATGGGGTTATTATCGGTACAGGTGTGCTATTAGGTCTTTGGCTAGCAACTCGCGAGGGAGAAAGGCTTGGTATTCACAAAGATACATTTATCGACCTTGTATTAATCGCAGTACCAATTGCCATTCTTTTTGCGAGAATGTATTATGTCATTTTTGAATGGGAATATTATTCGCAAAATCCGAGTCAAATTATTAATATTCGTCAAGGTGGTTTGGCGATTCATGGTGGTTTAATCGGGGCTGTTATTACAGGAATCCTTTTTGCGAAACGACGCGGGCTTTCATTCTGGAAGTTAGCGGATATTGCTGCGCCGAGTATTTTACTAGGACAAGCAATTGGCCGATGGGGAAACTTTATGAACCAAGAGGCGCATGGTGATGAAGTAACGAGACAGTTTTTAGAAGGTCTTCATTTACCGGATTTCATTATTAATCAAATGTACATTGATGGTGTGTATTATCACCCAACGTTTTTATATGAATCATTATGGAACTTTGCAGGTGTTATTTTACTACTCGCGTTACGAAAAGTGAATTTACGCCGTGGTGAATTATTCTTCACATATTTAATTTGGTATTCAGTGGGACGCTTCTTCGTAGAAGGTTTGCGTACAGATAGTTTAATGTTAGGACCACTTCGTATTGCGCAAGTAATGTCTATTGGAATTGTTGTTATTTCTATCATTTTCATTATTGTGAGACGAAAAATGGGGCAAGCTGATAAAAGATATTTAGAAAATTAGAGAAAAGTAGCATCTTATATAAGATGCTGCTTCTTTCATATTCAGGTAATGAAAGGATTAAGGACGATGAAAATAAATACAGTGTTATTTGATTTAGATGGAACGTTAATTAATACAAATGAACTTATTATCTCTTCTTTTTTACATACGTTAAATCACTATTATTCTAATCAGTATAAGCGTGAAGATGTATTGCCATTTATCGGTCCATCTTTGCATGATACTTTTAGTAAGATTGATGCAAGTAAGGTTGAAGAGATGATTACATGTTATCGTCAATTTAATCATGAGCATCATGATGAATTAGTGGAAGAGTATGAAACTGTATATGAAACGGTTCAAGAATTGAAGAAGCAAGGTTATAAGATCGGCATCGTTACAACGAAAGCGAGACAGACGGTTGAAATGGGATTAAAGCTTTCGAAACTTGATCAGTTTTTTGATGTTGTCGTGACGATTGATGATGTGGAACATGTGAAACCACATCCAGAACCACTTCAAAAAGCATTGAAATTATTAGATGCAAAGCCAGAAGAAACATTGATGGTTGGTGATAATCATCATGATATCGTCGGTGGACAAAATGCAGGTACGAAAACAGTAGCGGTTTCATGGACATTGAAAGGTAGAGCGTATTTAGAAGCGTATAAACCAGATTATGTGCTAGATAAAATGAGTGATTTACTACCGATTTTGTCCCGCATTAACGGGTAGTAAGATTCCTGCCGGTTAAAGTGTCACTTTATATAAGTAGAGGAGAGAGTTCAGTGCGACGGACAACGCGCTATCCTGTTTCAGGAGAAAATTCATTGTGGAATGTGTATAAAACAGTTTCTTTTTGGAAGGTAATGAAAAATTTTATTATCATCCAAATCGCACGTTACACGCCATTTTTATCCGTAAAGAATTGGTTATATCGCACGTTTTTACGGATGGAAGTAGGAAAGAAAACGTCGTTTGCACTTATGGTAATGCCAGATATTATGTTTCCAGAAAAGATTACTGTGGGAGACAATTCAATTATCGGCTATAATACAACGCTTTTAGCGCATGAATATTTAATTCGTGAGTATCGGCTCGGAGAAATCGTCATAGGGAATGAAGTTATGATTGGAGCGAATACGACAATTTTACCAGGTGTGACAATTGGAGATGGAGCTATCGTTTCTGCAGGCACACTTGTCCATAAAGATGTACCAGGCGGCGCTTTCGTAGGCGGGAATCCGATGCGTATTATTTATACGAAAGAGGAAATGGCCACTAGAGAAGGTTGATGTTAAAAATGTAACATTTCCCTTCTCTTTTTATGAATAAAAAGGAAATAATTGATTATAATATACTGTTTTGTTTTTTACGGAATCGTTTATACTTATAGATAGAAGAATGTGTGAACGAAGAAAACAAAAAACTGGAGGATATATGGGGAAAAATCAAAGAATATATAAGGAGAACGGACAAGTTATCTCTTTTAATCAGTTAGCGGACTTCTTTTATAAAAAAGGGATGAGGGCTTATAAAGGGCAAAAATTGCAAGATGCAATTAAATATTTTCGAAGAGCAGCGCAAAGCGAGAAGGAGCCGTTTATTTTATGCCAACTAGCAATAGCATTATCTGAATCTGGTGAATATCAAGAGTCGAATCAGATATTTCTAAAGCTTGTTAGATCCAATCCTGAACTTGAGCAATGCTATTATTTTATTTCAAATAATTATGCATATATGGGCTTGTTTCAACAGGCGAAGAAGTATGCAGAGCGATATTTAGAAGTTGCGGAAGAGAAGGAATTTGTAGAAGATACATTAGAATTGCTTGAGATTATGGAAGAAGATGCAATGGGTGCGGAAGAGATTGAGGATGAAGATGAGCTAATTGTTATGCAAGAAGAAGCGAACCGCTACATTCGTAACGGACAATTAGAAGAGGCGATTGCTACACTAGAAGTTGTTACGAAAGAATATCCAGAATTTTGGTCAGGACATAATAATTTAGCGATTGCACATTTTCAATCAGGTAATGTAGATCAAGCGCTTAAGTTAACAGAAATGATTTTAGAGAAAAATCCTGGTAATATGCATGCGCTTTGTAATACACTTATTTTTCTATATTCAATTGGAGAGCATAAGCAAGTAGAGTCATTAGCGGGGCAGTTAGTTTCGGTATATCCAATTTCATTTGAGCATCGTTTGAAACTTGGAACAACGCTTGCAACAATTGGTCATTTTGAACCTGCATATAAATGGTTCAAAGTATTAAAGCGTCAAGGGTACGAAGGAGACGTCAGTTTTTATTACTGGTTTGCATACTCTGCGTATATGGTGAAGGAACAGCAAGTAGCTGAAAAAATGTGGCAACATGTTGTAGAATTACATCCTGATAAAAAAGGAAAAGAACCGTGGAATGCACTGAATTTAGCAGATGAAGGACAAAATCTTTTATTTGAAGAGTTACGAAAATCATTTCAGCAAAGTACGACGCTAGAAGAGAAAATGCTAGCTTTATATTTAATGAATGAATTGTCAACACCAGAGAAGGTTGGATTCTTCTTTGATGTAACGCAAGCGAAAAATGGTGTTCCAATCGTATCGCAACTTGCAAAATATTTCTTTTTACTTAATAGTCATAAAAGCATCCCAGCTGATTTACAGCAATTTGAAAAGTGCGTACGAATCGCGGATGCATTATACAATTATACGAAAAAAGACGATGAATTAATCGAAGAGTGTTTAAATTTTTGGTTTTGCACGTTCATACGTTTATATACATCTGGAGCGACTTTTACAAATGTGTACGGTTGGTCAGCGGCAATTGAATACATTGTACGCGGCGAACAAAGAAATAAGATGACACAGGCAGAGCTTGGTGATGTATATAATGTATCTGTAGCGACTGTACGAAAGTATGTGCAGGCTGTTAAGCGCACGCACACGTAGGGTAGGCAAATCATTGGGAAAAAAATGATGCTAACAGTATAATGAGGGTAACTTAATGTGTATGAATGAATGGGAGTGAATAGTGTGTCAGAAGAAAAAATTTATGATGTCATTATTATTGGTGCAGGACCAGCTGGTATGACAGCTGCGGTATATACATCTCGTGCGAATTTAAGCACACTGATGCTTGAGCGTGGTATTCCAGGTGGACAAATGGCAAATACAGAAGATGTAGAGAACTATCCAGGTTATGAGTCTATTTTAGGACCAGACTTATCAAATAAAATGTTTGAGCATGCGAAGAAATTTGGTGCTGAATATGCATACGGTGATGTAAAAGCAATCATCGATGGTAAAGAGTACAAAACAATTATTGCTGGTAAAAAAGAATATAAAGCACGTGCAATTATCGTTGCAAGCGGTGCAGAGTATAAAAAAATTGGTGTGCCAGGTGAAACAGAACTTGGCGGCCGCGGTGTATCATATTGTGCAGTATGTGATGGTGCATTCTTTAAAGGGAAAGAACTTGTTGTTATTGGCGGCGGAGATTCTGCTGTTGAAGAGGGTGTGTTCTTAACACGCTTCGCATCAAAAGTAACGATCGTTCACCGTCGTGACACTCTTCGTGCACAGAAAATTTTACAAGATCGTGCTTTCCAAAATGAGAAAGTAGATTTCATTTGGAATCACACTATAAAAGAAATTAACGATGCAAATGGTAAAGTAGGAAGCGTAACACTTGTAGATGTAAACAGCGGAGAAGAACAAGAAGTTAAAACTGACGGCGTTTTCATATACATCGGTATGTTACCATTATCAAAACCGTTTGTTGAGCTAGGTATTACAAATGAAAATGGTTATGTTGAAACGAACGAGCGTATGGAAACGAAAGTCCCTGGTATTTTCGCAGCTGGTGATGTTCGTGAAAAAATGCTTCGTCAAATTGTAACGGCAACAGGCGATGGTAGTATTGCAGCGCAGAGTGCACAGCATTATATAGAAGAGTTAGTAGAGGAACTAAAGACTGTAACAGAAAAATAAGGTTATTTTTCCTTTTGAGAAGAAAGCTACCGATAGGTGGCTTTCTTTTTTTGTCCAAATGTCAAACTATTGTCAAAAACAATTAAGAATATAATGATTCTTATTGTTATACTAGAATTTACGGGAAAAATCATTATAAGAAATGAGGAATTTATTCAGTATGGAATGGCGTAATATATATCGTGGATTTTGTATGGGCGTTAGTGATTTAATTCCTGGTGTGAGTGGCGGAACAATCGCTGTTGTGTTGGGAATTTATGAACAATTGCTCGCAGCAATTAGCGGATTTTTTAGTCGTGAATGGAAAAAACATTTAGCGTTTTTAATCCCACTTGGAGCTGGTGTAGCGGCAGCTTTTCTAACGTTAAGTCACGTTATTAAATATTTATTAGCAAATCATTATGAACCGACTCAATTTTTCTTTCTCGGTTTAATTATTAGTATATTACCGATGTTAATGAGAGAAGCTGATGCAAAGGCAACGTTTAAAGGTAGTCATATTGTCTTATTAATAATTGCAGCAATTCTTGTTGCAATAACAGCATTCTTTAAACCAGATAAGGCAGCTGATCCGATTACGACGTTAACAATTTTAAATGCAATTGGTTTATTTTTCGCAGGATGGATGGCTAGTATGGCTATGCTTCTTCCTGGAATTAGTGGATCGTTTATTTTATTAATTATTGGTGTGTATCCGACAGCAATTAACGCTTTAACTACACTCAATTTACCGTTAATCGTGGTTATCGGTGCCGGCGTGATGGCTGGATTTGTTGTAAGTAGTAAAGGAATTAGTTATTTGTTAGATCGTTATAAAAGTATGACATTTGCGGCAATTATTGGGCTCGTTATCGGGTCGATTGTCATTGTGTTCCCTGGCATTCCGACTGGTGGAATTTCAATTGTAAGTTCAATTATTACTTTTATTTTAGGATTTGCGGTTGTTACTTATTTCGGTAAGAAATAAGTGTTTTAATCCCCTTAACGATAAAAATCGTTAAGGGGATTTTTATGTGCTATTCATGGGAAGTAAGGTATTTTGATTGCGTGTTATAGAAAGAATTTTTACAATTGCTTAGCGAAAGGGGACTGGCACCTTCGTTGTAGCAAACTGTTTTTGATAGTATAATGAAATGAGTATGCAGTGAGAAATTTTGCTGCAAGTAGCTGAGGTGAAGAAACATGCAAAGAGTGACAAACTGTGTGTTAATTAGAGATAATGAAGTACTCTTACTCCAAAAACCTCGCCGGAATTGGTGGGTTGCACCGGGCGGGAAAATGGAGCGTGGTGAGACAGTAAGAGATTCCGTTGTTCGCGAGTATCGTGAAGAAACAGGTATTTATTTAAAGAATCCAGCATTAAAAGGGGTCTTCACTTTTGTCATCCAAGAAGGTGATAAAGTTGTTTCTGAATGGATGATGTTCTCCTTTTTAGCAACAGATTTTGCAGGAGAAAACAAATTAGAGAGCGAAGAAGGCATCATTGGTTGGCATACATTTGATAAAATTGATGATTTAGCAATGGCACCAGGAGATTATCACATTATTGATTATTTAATTAAAGGGAATGGTATAATCTACGGTACATTTGTATATACCCCAGATTTTGAGTTGCTTTCATATCGATTAGATCCGAGTTAAACCTGCAAGGAGAGGATACGATGACAGAGAATAATGATATAAAAATGGTAATTATTACAGGGATGTCTGGAGCTGGAAAGACGGTAGCGTTACAAAGTTTCGAAGATTTAGGATATTTTTGTGTAGATAATTTACCACCGATGTTATTGCCGAAGTTTATTGAACTTATGGCAGATTCAAAAGGTAAAATGAATAAAGTGGCACTCGGTATTGATTTACGTGGCCGAGAGTTTTTTGAATATTTATGGGGAGCGCTTGATGATTTATCAGAACGTACATGGATTATTCCTCATATTTTATTTTTAGATGCGAAAGATAGCACACTTGTAACTCGTTATAAAGAAACGAGACGTTCACATCCACTTGCGCCAACTGGCTTGCCGTTAAAGGGAATTGAAGCTGAGCGTGGTCTCTTAACTGATATGAAGGCACGAGCGAATATTGTGCTTGATACATCTGATTTGAAACCGAAAGAATTACGAGAAAAAATTGTTCACTTATTCTCAACAGAAACTGAGCAAGCATTTCGTGTAAATGTTATGTCATTTGGATTTAAGTACGGAATTCCAATTGATGCTGATTTAGTATTTGATGTTCGTTTTTTACCAAATCCATATTATATTCCACATATGAAGCCATTAACAGGACTGGATGAAGAAGTTTCGTCGTATGTGTTGAAATTTAATGAAACACATAAGTTTTTAGAGAAATTGACGGATCTTATCACTTTCATGCTGCCTCATTATAAAAGAGAAGGTAAGAGTCAACTTGTAATTGCGATTGGATGTACAGGTGGGCAACATCGTTCTGTTACGCTTACAGAGTACCTTGGGAAACATTTGAAACCAGAGTATAGCGTTCATGTATCTCATCGTGATGTGGAGAAGAGAAAGGGCCATTAAGGGATGAAAAAAGAGAGAAAACCTAAAATTGTTATCATGGGAGGTGGAACTGGACTTTCTGTTTTATTAAGGGGATTAAAACAATATCCTGTTGATATTACAGCAGTTGTAACAGTAGCCGACGATGGAGGCAGTTCAGGTAGACTACGTGATGAGCTAGAAATTCCACCTCCAGGTGATATTCGTAACGTACTTGTTGCGTTATCGGATGTAGAACCATTAGTGGAGGCTTTATTTCAGCACCGTTTTACAACTGGAGACGGACTGAAAGGGCATGCGTTAGGAAATTTATTATTGGCAGGTATGACTTCGATTACAGGAGACTTTTACCACGCGATTACGGAAACGAGTAAAGTATTAAATGTCAGAGGACGTGTATTACCAGCAGCGAATCAAAGTGCGGTACTTCATGCAGAATTAGAAGATGGAGAAATTGTAACAGGTGAATCAAAGATTCCTCATTTCGGGAAGAAGATTAATCGTGTCTTTTTAACTCCAGAAGATGTAGAACCGTTATGTGAAACGTTGACGGAAATTAAACGAGCTGATTTGCTTGTTTTCGGTCCAGGAAGTCTGTACACAAGTATATTACCGAATTTAGTCGTTAATAAAATTGGAGACGCTGTTCTTGCTGCAAAAGCGAAGAAGGTATATGTATGTAATGTTATGACGCAAGCGGGCGAAACGAAGGGTTATACTGCGTTTGATCATGTGCAGGCGTTACATGATCATTTAGGTAAACCATTTATCGACACTGCGATTGTAAATAATCGTGATATTCCTCGTGAATTACGTAAGTTATATGAGGAAGAGATGTCGGAACCAGTTGCACTGGATACAAATCGTTTTGCTGAACATAATATCGAAATCATTCAAGATCGATTAGCGAAATATGATGATCGTGTTGTAAGACATGATACATTAAAGTTAGCTTCTATTCTATATTCATTGTTATAAATGTGCGTTGCCTCATTTGAGGTAACGCTCCTCATTCATATAGGACAAGATTTTTGTTCCAAAGTAATAGTATAAGGAGGTGTTGACTGTGTCATTTGCATCAGAAACAAAGAAAGAGTTGACCAACCTTGAAATGAAGGAATGCTGCGAGAAATCAGAATTATCGGCGTTGCTTCGAATGAACGGATCGCTTTCTTTTTCAAACCGTCGCCTATCTATCGATATTCAAACGGAAAATGCAGCAATTGCAAGAAGGATTTATACGCTTTTGAAAAAAGGATATGATGTGACGGTAGAATTACTTGTTCGTAAAAAAATGCGATTGAAGAAAAATAATGTATATATCGTGCGGCTTGTTGAGAAGTCTCGTGAAATATTAGCAGATCTTCACATTGTTCGAGATGACTTTTCGTTTATTCGAAATATATCGCAGGAATTAATCGAGAAGAAATGTTGTAAACGATCGTATTTACGCGGTGCATTTTTAGCAGGTGGTTCAGTAAATAACCCAGAAACATCATCTTATCATTTAGAGATCTTTTCGTTATATAAGGAACATAATGATTCTATATGTGAACTGATGAACGGATTTGATTTAAATAGTAAGACGTTGGAAAGAAGAAAAGGGTACATTACGTATTTGAAAGAAGCTGAAAAAATTACAGAGTTTTTAAATATTATAGGTGCTCATAATGCACTTTTAAGATTTGAAGATATTCGAATTGTTCGCGATATGCGTAATTCAGTAAATCGTTTAGTTAACTGCGAAACAGCTAATTTAAATAAAACAATTGGTGCAGCGCTAAGGCAAATTGAGAACATCCGCTATATTGATGAGACGGTTGGGCTTGATATTTTGCCAGATAAATTAAGAGAAATTGCACAGTTACGAAGAGATTATCAAGATGTAACATTGAAAGAGTTAGGTGAGATGGTATCCGGGGGGAAAATTAGTAAATCGGGTATTAATCATCGTTTGCGTAAAATCGATGAAATTGCAGAGAAATTACGCGCGGGGGAAACAGTAGCAAAAAAATAAAAGGTTAAAGGGGAAATGGAGCTGTGGTTCAAAAACTGGTTAAAGTGGCATTAAAAAACGGCTTACAAGCACGTCTGGCTGCGTTGTTTGTACAAGAGGCAAATCGCTTTCATGCGGATATCTTCATCGAGAAAGATGGAAAGACAGTGAATGCAAAGAGCATAATGGGGATTATGAGCTTAGCAATCGGAACTGGTAGCATGATTACAATCACAACAGAAGGTTCAGATGCAGAAGAGGCTTTGGAAGCATTAACTGCATATGTACAATAAAGGGTTATCGCGAATGTGCGATAGCTTTTTTTATTTTTCTGTTTGTGGGGTGCGTGGTTGGTGTGATAACGAATGATCAGTGGGTATATAGCTGGTTCGCGCTTGTCGGGAATGGTCGGTAAGTCGATAAGTTGTGTCGAAACGCCGATATAATTTGAGTTGTGGTCGATAAAATTGAAAAATCACCGATATATTGGGTTAGATACTAGGTGGGGTATGTGATACCCTTGTACATAATAAAAAAAGCGCCCTGTTGACGGGCGCTTCCGCTTTTAGATGTATCCAGCTCCAGCGGCTAGAATCTTCGGTCGTTTCGCTTTTACATTCGAGGCAAAAAGCGCCTCGGATGTAAAAGCTCCAACGCCCTGCGATTCTGAACGAGCCACTTCCGCTTTAAATTCTATCCAGCTCCGGCGGCTAGAACAGTCGGTCGTTTCACCCCTTCATTCGAGGCAAAAGGCGCCTCGGAATCAGGGGTTCCAACTTCCTCCTGTTCTAAACGAGCCGCCTCCGCTTTTAAGTGTCTTAACGATTTGTAAAGATCTTATCGATTAAGCCGTATTCTAGAGCTCTTTCTGCTGTCATGAAGTTGTCGCGGTCTGTGTCGCGTTGTAGAACTTCAAGTGGTTGACCTGTGCGGTCAGCAAGAATTTGGTTTAATTTTTCACGTAAGAATAGGATACGTTTTGCAGCGATTTCGATTTCAGTCGCTTGACCTTGTGCTCCGCCAAGTGGTTGGTGAATCATAACTTCACTGTTTGGAAGTGCGTAACGTTTTCCTTTTTCACCTGCTGCAAGTAAGAATGCACCCATAGATGCAGCCATACCGATACAGATTGTTGATACTTGTGGTTTAATAAACTGCATTGTATCGTAAATTGCCATACCAGCTGTGATAGAACCACCAGGGCTGTTGATGTAAATGTGAATATCTTTTTCTGGATCTTGAGATTCCAAGAATAAAAGCTGGGAAACGATTGAGTTTGCTACATTGTCATCAATTGCGCTACCAAGCATAATGATGCGATCCTTTAATAGTCGAGAGTAAATATCGTAAGCGCGTTCTCCACGATTTGTTTGTTCAATTACTGTAGGAATTAAATTCATCTGTTATTTCCTCCTTTAAAAGCTTTCTTAGTCTTATAATACAATTATGGTCAATGAAGGTCAAACGAAACCACTTTAAATCAAAAAATATGTAGTTGTATCATGATTTATTCGCTATGTTTTTAAAATTCCCTGCTTATGTATCTTCAACATCATAACCGAATTACATAAATTTAAACGTGATTAATGGTGTGGAAAAGGCAAAAGAACGCCTTTTGTATAGAAGCGTTCTTTCATTTTTTATTCTTTTAACAGATAGGTTACTTTATTTAAGATTTTCTCGATTTGTTTTGCGTTTTTACTATACATATCACTCGCTGATTTTGATTTCGTTTCTAAAGAGAATAATTCAAGATCAGCATTGCATTTCTTTAAGGATGCTAATAATAAAGGCTTGTTTTGAGGAGAAGGCATTTGGAGTTTATCATTATAGATGTCGATAGTAAGTTGTCCGTATGAATCAACTTGACCAAGAAAGACATTTTCAATGACAACACCGAGTTTTTCTAGCTCAGAATGTAACCAAGCGCGATTATGTCCGCTAGCAGAAAGAGGTTCATCTAGTATATTTCCATCCATAATAACGGTTTGCGGTTCTTTTTCGTTTGGTACTTTTAAGCTGATGTCTTTTGCTGTAAGTGGTTGACGATCTTTCTTCAATAATACATTTAATTCTCCGCTCGGTTCTAGTACTGCAAATTCAACATCAGCTACGCTGAACGCATTTTTTCCTCTGAGAAGCTCAAGCAATTCATCACTTGTATACTTTTCTTTCTTTAAGTTATCTTCGAGTATTTTTCCGTCTTTTATTAATACGGTAGATTTTCCTTCAAAGAAGTCCCGAGCTGTTTTGTTCTTTAAGGAGATGATTCCTGTGAAAAAAGGTACCACAGCGAAAATGAGTATCGCAAAGACGCCGTGGAAAAATTTTGAATCGAGCCCTGTAGATACTTGGGCAGCGATGTCACCGATGGTCATTCCGGCTATGTATTCAAAAAAGGAGAGCTGAGAGATTTGTCTTTTCCCTAACCATTTCGTAATAGCGAATAAAATGATTAATATGAATACAGAGCGAAGAATAACGAGTGTCCATTCGGGCAGGTGAGACATAGTCATTTCCTCCAGTCTACTTAAAACCCTTTATATTGAGGTTCTTCACGTTCTAATACTGAAATTCTATTCTTTAAATCAGCGATGACGCTGTCCATTTCTAACATACATTCATGAAATACGCGTTTTGATTCTTCGTCTTGTGAATTTAATGAAAGGGAGCTTAAACTTGCTTGAGCCCCTCTTACACTGGCAAGGCAAGTTTTTACGCTAGCGATAACAGTCATGAAAACACCTCTTATCCTTTCGGTTTGAATAGCAATGCTCCAATGAAGCCGAAAATAATGGCAGCTGATACACCAGCGCTCGTTACTTTAAACATGCCGGTAATAACGCCGACGATGCCATGTTTGGCTGCTTCCTCCATCGCGCCATGAACGAGGGCATTACCGAAACTTGTAATAGGTACAGTTGCGCCAGCGCCTGCAAAGTCTATTAATGGTTCATACAGATTGAATCCATCTAATATAGCTCCAGCAACAACGAGTGTTGCCATCGTATGAGCGGGGGTTAGTTTGCCGACATCAAACATAAGCTGTCCGATTACGCATATGAGTCCACCAATGACGAAAGCCCAGAAAAAAATCATTGCGTTGCACCTCCAAATTCAATCGAAACAGCGTGAGCGATACACGGAATCGTTTCTTCTTGTTGGAATGTAAGTGGAGATAGTAAAGCGCCTGTCGCAACGACAAGTATTTTTTTAAATTCTCCTCTTTTCATTCGGTTTAATAAATGTCCGTATACGACTGTTGCTGAACAGCCTGGACCACTTCCACCAGCTATGACAGGTTGACCTTCTCTATAAATGATGATTCCGCAATCTTGAAATTGCTCGCTCTTTACCTTTGTTCCATGTTTATGTAGTAGGTCGTAAGCGATTTCGCGACCGACATGTCCAAGGTCACCTGTTACGATTAAGTCGTAATAAGAGGCGTCAATTTGTCGTTCGCGTAAATGAGCTTCAATCGTATCGACAGCAGCTGGGGCCATCGCACCACCCATATTAAAAGGATCTGTTAGTCCCATATCAATAACTCGTCCAATGGTGGCCGATGTTACTTGTGGACCATATCCAGTGTCGCTTAAAATAGCCGCGCCTGCACCGGTCACTGTCCACTGAGCCGTAGGAGGTTTTTGACCACCATATTCAGTTGGATAGCGGAATTGTTTTTCTACCGCAGCGTTATGACTTGATGCCCCAGTTAATAAATACTTTGCACCTTTTGCATTTACGATACTTGCGCCGAGTGCTAAGCCTTCCATAGAGGTAGAACAGGCACCGAATAAACCGAGATAAGGTGTTCCGAGTGTGCGGCATGCAAAGCTCGTTGGAGTTATTTGGTTAATTAAATCCCCTGCGAGTACGAATTGAATATCGTCTTTACGGAGCTTTGCCTTTTCGGTAGCGCGGCTACAAGCTTCTTCAAATAAAATTTTATGTGCCTTTTCGTAAGAATCTTGTCCGAGCCATAAATCTTCATGCAGGGTATCGAAGTCTTCAGGAATTTTTCCATTTGCCTCAAATGGGCCACCGACTACACCTGTTGAGATGATAACTGGTTTGTTTTCGAATACCCATGTTCGGTGTCCTTGTAACATTTACAGCCCTCCCCATTGAAAGAGAATCGTTTTAATAAGAGCGATGACAAAAGCTGAAAATACGCCAAATAAGATGACCGATCCTGCTAGTTTAAACATGTTACCACCAACGCCGAGAACGAACCCTTCTGTACGGTGTTCAATACACGCGGCAATAACAGAGTTACCAAATCCAGTAACGGGAACTGCGGTACCAGCACCAGCAAATTGTCCGAGGCGATCGTAGACGCCAAATCCCGTCAGTAGCATGGAGATAAAAATAAGAGTTGCAACGGTAGGGTTCCCGGCAGATCTTTCAGTGAAATCAAAGTACGTAATATAAAAGGTGGAAATCAGTTGGCCTATTAGACAAATTAATCCCCCGACGAAAAAAGCTTTTATACAATTTTTTAAAACGGGGCGCTTCGGTTCGCGCTGTTGTTCGAATTTTTTATATTCTTGTTGTACAGGTGTTAAATTTTTATCTTTACTAGACATTTGAATCCTTCCTTCTCTTTTAGAAAGCTTAAATATTAGATCCCATTTCTGATTGAATGAGTTTTAACTGTTCTTTAATGCCATCCTTACTCACTTTCTTTTTCTTAATTTTGTTTTCAAGTTCTTCTATGAGCATAAAGATCTTTTTGTCTGTACTTACACGAATATCGAAAGTAGGGTTTTCATCACTTAGCTTCTTTTTTAATTTACTTCTTAAAGGCTTTAAACCAAATCTTTCGTGATGTTCAGGTTTAACGGCTATGTAAAGATCTAAATTTGTATTAACTGCGGTGGCTTCTGTAATTCCCTCTATAGTGAGAGCTTTTTTCTTAGCTTCTTGCGATATAGATTGATTAAAGGATTCTGTACTCATTTTTGTTAATTTAGGGCCCTTTTTCTCATCTGTTCGCTTAGCTTCTTCTTTCTTTACTTTTTTATCTAACGGGCTATTATCACATCCGGTAAGTGAACCGAATAGGAGCATAAATAACGCGGTTATGATTCCGAGTTTTCGCATTATAATCATTCCATTTCTATTGCATTATGTAATTTGAGAAAAAAGGATGATTGCATATCACCCTTTTTCTCAAATTGTGTACCATTAGATACAATGGCACCTTTGGTTATTGCTGTGTGTATTGTGGTTCTTCTTGCTGGACTTCTTCAACACGTGGGTTTAAAGAATCAATAATTGTTTGTGTTTGCTGCGCAGCTGTTTGGAAAAGTTGCTTTGCTTGTTGGTTATCCGTATCAAGAGCGAATCCCTCTAAGCTAGCTTGTGCACTTTTTAATCCAGAAACAGTTTGCTTTAGTTTTGTAATTACAGTCATTGAATGAAGCCCCCTTTGGAATATCAATTCAAAGATTATAATTTGTGGGTTTGGGTGAATTTATGATTGGAAAATTTAGGTTTTTGAAGTTGAAGCTTTGATTCAAGCGTCAATGAATTCTTTGTTATAGTGGCGCTTTATAAGATGGAAGAGGATGATATGTAATTCATGATGTAGGTATGTTACCTGTTGAAGATTAAAAAGTAACTGAAAATTACATGAGGTTAAATTTCTAATTATTCACAAAAAACACATCGATAAAATATATATATTTCTATTCTTGTAGTTATTTTCAATTTAAAATAAAATTTTCTTGTATAGTAAAAAAAGGATGTGTCCAGTTTTAAAAAAATAATATCTTCATTATCTTATTCATTCAATCGAAGTCATTCACGAAAGAAGAACGTTATTAAATCAATGTTTCTTTTAATGCATAAAACATTTACGAATTGTTTTGTTCATCGAAAGTCTTGCGAATTCTTTTAAATCAACGTTTAGAAGAGAAAGTCGAAAGTAACAAAAGTCATTTATGTTGTATTCGTCATTCATCAAAATGAATACGCTATTCACCACAAGCCAACCCAAACGAAAATTTTCCGAACCCTCCAAGCCACCCCGCTGAGCCGTCGCAGAAGTCCCTTAGAGATAGTATTTGTGATTTTTAAATCAGGGGGTTGATCTCTCGCGAAGTCCTGACGTAGCCCAGCGAATTGTCTTTTACCCAATCCTCGCCGAGTTTCTACTATCAAAGAAAATAACGTTTCTAATGCGATTGGGCAGCCGTTATCGGAACTTACCCCCGACAGTGTGTTAAAATTAATCTAAGCGGAAAACGAGGATCTCCAATTGACTGGACGTGTGATCGGTTGGACAGTTTAAGAGGGTTGTATAAAAAGGGAGATGGCGCAAAGATGGTGAGATCAAAAGAGAATGATTTAACGGAGAAATTGGCAGAAGGTCACCGAGAATATGGTGACGGCAACTTTACAGTACAGAACATCGGTGATGAAACTAACCCGAATTGGACTGTCGTAAAAAATGTGAGGAAGGGATCGGCAGGCATTCGTGAAGGGGAAGATATATTTAGCCTGCGATCAAAATATATAAAATAGTGCGGAGATGGGCGGGCATCACTTCGCCTGTCTTTTTTTTATAGATTATATGCGAAAAGTGCGATGCCGAGAGATGTAATTCTAGACGATTAGATTTAATATGATGAAGTTATGAGCCTATATGCGTTCTATTTCGATTTAAGTAGATTAAGGGGGAACGAAAGAAGGAAAACTGCGCGCTAAAGCTAGTGTAGAAGAGGTTTTTATGCTTGCGTATTAGGTTAGCGTCAGGATATAATATCCATATGTAAAGAAGCGAACGTCTACGTGTTGGTGTTCGTATCCTACGTTTAACTTTCGGTAAGAACAAATCGGAAGAAGACGGAAGCAAACCGTTGATATTATCATAATCTCATGCGCCCATAGCTCAGTCGGATAGAGCGGTGGTTTCCGGTACCACGTCTGCCGGGGGTTCGAATCCCTCTGGGCGCGTTATGTATTGTTGTTGTGATGTGTTCTATTTAAAAGTATTGAGTAAATAGCACATAATAGCGTGAAGAACGTGTTGAAAATTAATAGTAAATCTAAAGAAACCCCTTGTATGTGATTAGAAATAATCGTGTATAGGGGGTTTTTCGTTATGAAAAGAATTAAAGAGTGAAATGCAATTCAAATCAGAACAGATTTTAGCACTAAAAGAAATTGTAACGAGATATATTGCACAAGCGTATTGTTAAGTTGCTGAACGAAGATATGACACGTAAGATAGTAGTGATTCACAAAGCAATAGGGGCAGGCTAGCCGTCTTTGCCAGTAAGCTGAAGTTTAATAAAAGTGATCATCTTTCGTTGGCATTATCGGACTTTCTTGACCGTTATGAAGGAGAAGAAGAATGAAAAAAGGTTCTCGCAAGCTATTTGAAATAAAATCGTTTCTTACATGTATTGAAGAAGAGGAGTGCGGAGAAAAGGTCTATTATGTAACGATGGAACATCACAACAGTAGTGTGACTCGTCACAAGATAACGAAAGATGATGCATTCGAAATGTTAGTTGCGTATGCAAAAGGAATACCTGAAATCATGGAGGTCTTCATGGAAGATGAAAATTTCAATGAAGTTTATAAGATAACGGCATCGCTAGGTATTTATTGCAGTTAAGTAAAAAGTACATGTCATAAATGTTGTTCACTTGTACGAATAGACCCTGGAAAAATAACTCAGAGGTAATCCAAGTCACAATTCGAAAATTACACAAAGCAGATAAACAAGAAAGTATCTTTATAGCAAATCGCAACGCTGTGAATTTGGTGCGTGTGGTACTCGTAGAGGATACGAACGGAATTAATCTATCAAATGAAAATGCGACAATGGTGAAGAAACGTGTAATATTCGATATGTACTCGCCATTGTAAAAAAAGGTCTGAACTTACAAGTATAAGTTCAGACCTTTTTTTATTATCACTTGTTATATCTGATAATAAGATTTACTATTAGTATGTGGTAATAATTTTTATTGCGCTATTATTTTCTTTCAATATTATTCAAATTTCGGTTGTAAGATGTAAATCTCATTAATACATATAAATTAATAATATTTTGGAATGGGTGTCTGCGTGAGGATTCTCCTTTTACCAAACTTATTGTACAATAGAAACAAGGGGGAGATTAGTTTGAAGGCAAGTCTTTTACAAGAACAAAGCTTACGTTTGGCAATGACACAAGAGTTAAGGCAAGCGATTACAATGCTCCAGTATAATGTACAAGAATTATCGGAGTTTTTGTATGAGCAATCGTTAGAGAATCCCCTTATTGAGTTAGGTGGTTTTGAGAGGGAGAAGAAAAAGAGCTCTAACACAAGTAAAAGTACCCGCAAACAAGTCGAGAATCAAATGGAAATCTACAGTGTGGATTCTACAACGATTCAGCAACATTTATTAAATCAACTACAGTATTATAAAATAGATGAAGAAGAGCGAAAAGCAGCTTCTTTCATTATTATGAACATGGATGGAAATGGCTATTTACAAGAAACAAATGAAGAGTTATCAGAGCTTCTTTCTGCGCCAATTGATGTAGTGGACTGTTCCGTGGAGCTTGTTCAATCGTTAGAGCCAGCAGGGGTAGGTGCGCGTAATATTCAGGAATGTCTATCAATCCAATTGAAGCGCTTACAAAGAAGAAATGGGTTAGCGGAAGAAATTATAGATGATCATTTTAATTATTTCGTTAAGAAAGATTGGCGAAAGCTCGTTCAAGTGTTGAAGTGTACCAACGAGGAATTACAGGATGCGGTGAACTGTATTACATCATTGCAGCCGAAACCAGGTCTTGCATTTTCTTCTGATAAACCACTTTATATTGTGCCTGATATGGCGGTGAAAAAAGATGGCGATCATCTCGTTTTACAGATGAATGAGAGAAATATGCCAAGAATTGAAATTCACTCTGAGTATAGTGCGTTACTAAATAATAGTGAAAGTGAAGTGGCTTCTTACGTATCGGAGAAGTATCAGCATGTGCAATGGATTATGCGCAGTTTGAAACAGAGAAAACAAACACTCTTACAAGTGATGAATATTATTATGGAAAAACAGCATGATTTCTTCTGGGGAGGTCCAGAGTATTTAAAACCACTTGCTTTAAAAGAGGTGGCGGAAGAGTTAGGTGTGCATGAGTCTACAATTAGTCGTGCAACGCGTAATAAATATGTGCAAACGCCGCACGGTTTATTTGAGATGAAATCGTTCTTTAGTAATTCTATTTCTACGACGGAAGATGAGGCGGTTTCTACAAAGCGTGTGAAACAATTCATTCAAACGCTTGTTGGAGCAGAAAATAAGAAAAAGCCACTTTCGGATCAAAAGATTTCAAAATTATTAGAAGAAGAGCATGAAATCGTTATTTCTCGAAGAACGGTTGCGAAGTATAGAGAACAAATGCATATTCCTGCTTCGTCTCTAAGAAAAACAATTGGATAGGTGAAGAAGATGAAGGTTGTACTATATACAAAAAAAGATTGTGGTCTTTGCGTGAAGGCGAAACAAGTTTTAAAAGAAGTACAATATGAATATTCTTTTCAAATTGAGGAAATAGATATATATGAAGATAATGACCTTTTAGAGAAATACCATCTAATGATTCCTGTTGTAGAAATAGGCGGAAGACAAGTAGAATATGGTAACATTCACAAAGGTGTCATAATAAACTATATAAACAATGCAGTTAAGAGTTGAATAAGTTTCTGTCTCCTGTTACAATAATACACGTAGCAGGGATTATTTTTTTAACCTAAGTGGGACGGAAAATGTCACTATGGGACATAAAGTGACCACGAAGGGAAATGAACCGATGTAGTGAGGAGAAAAGATATGCGCTCATGGATTCAGAACACAAAAAAATTATTACCTGATCTGCTACCTGTTATGCAAACGAGAATGCAAGTGCTTCAGTACATTAGGCTTATGCAGCCGATTGGAAGAAGAAACTTATCTGCAAGTCTCGGTATGACAGAACGAGTATTGCGAAGTGAAGTTCAAGTTTTGAAAGAACAAAACTTAGTTCACGTCGCTTCTTCTGGAATGACTTTGACAGAAGAAGGAACAGCTTTAGTTCTTGCTTTGGAAGACTTTATGAAAGAAATTTCCGGGTTAAAGGTTTTAGAAAAACAACTTAAGGAAACATTAGACTTGGATGAAGTTTTCGTTGTCCCTGGTGATAGTGATGAATCACCTTGGGTCAAACTGGAGATGGGCCGTGCTTGTGTGACTTGTATAAAAGACCGTCTGACAGTGAATAATATCGTTGCTGTGGCTGGAGGAACTACGCTAGCTGCTGCTGCGGACATGATGCAACTTGATTGCAAAGATTTACATATGCTATTTGTCCCAGCACGTGGTGGAATTGGAGAAGGTGTCGAGTTAGAAGCCAATACCATTTGCGCCAAAATGGCACAAAATACGATGAGTAATTATCGCTTATTGTATGTTCCAGATCACGTTAGTAGCGAAGCATATGCGTCTATTGTAACAGAGCCCTCCGTGAAAGAAGTTCTTGAGTTGATTCGATCTTCCAATATCGTCATTCATGGAATTGGTGATGCGTTAACAATGGCACGTCGCAGAAATACTTCAGAAGCAGATTGGTTAAAGATTCAGGCAAGCGAAGCAGTTGGCGAAGCTTTCGGTTACTACTTTAATGAACAAGGAAATGTTGTTCATAAAGTAAGAACAGTTGGTATGCAACTTGAAGATTTACAACATGTATCTCACGTTGTCGCAGTCGCTGGAGGTTCTTCAAAAGCAAAAGCAATACAGGCTGTAATAAAGCAAGGGCACACTTCAATTCTAATTACAGATGAAGGTGCAGCAAAACAATTAACAAAGGGTATTACCCTTTAATATAATCCCCCAAGGAGGAAATTTAAATGACTAAAATTGGTATTAATGGATTTGGACGTATCGGACGTAACGTATTCCGCGCAGCTCTTAACAACTCTGAGGTAGAAGTAGTAGCAATCAACGACTTAACAGATGCTAAAACATTAGCTCACCTTTTAAAATATGATACAGTTCACGGAACTTTAAATGCAGAAGTATCTGCTAACGAAAACAGCATCGTTGTTAACGGTAAAGAAATTAAAGTTATCGCTGAGCGTGACCCAGCTCAATTACCATGGAGCGACTACGGAGTAGAAGTAGTAGTAGAATCTACTGGCCGTTTCACTAAAAAATCAGACGCTGAGAAACACTTAGGTGGATCAGTTAAGAAAGTTATCATCTCAGCTCCAGCTTCTGACGAAGATATCACTGTAGTTATGGGTGTTAACCACGAACAATACGATGCAGCTAACCACAATGTAGTATCTAATGCTTCTTGTACTACAAACTGTCTAGCTCCATTCGCTAAAGTATTAAACGAAAAATTCGGCGTAAAACGCGGAATGATGACAACAATTCACTCTTACACTAACGACCAACAAATCTTAGACTTACCACACAAAGATTTACGTCGTGCTCGTGCAGCAGCTGAAAACATGATCCCAACATCTACTGGTGCTGCTAAAGCTGTAGCATTAGTATTACCAGAACTTAAAGGTAAATTAAACGGCGGCGCTGTACGTGTTCCAACTGCTAACGTTTCTCTTGTTGACTTAGTTGTTGAACTTGACAAAGAAGTAACAGTTGAAGATGTAAACGCAGCATTCAAAGCAGCTTCTGAAGGCGAATTAAAAGGTATCCTTGGATACAGCGAAGAGCCATTAGTATCTATCGACTATAACGGATGTACAGCTTCTTCTACAATCGATGCATTATCTACAATGGTAATGGAAGGTAACATGGTTAAAGTACTTTCTTGGTACGATAACGAAACTGGTTACTCTAACCGCGTAGTAGACCTAGCTGCATACATGACTTCTAAAGGTCTTTAATTCTTAAGTATATAAGCAATCAATGACAAAACGAGGGAGAGGGTTTGTTCCCTCTCTCTCTTCTTTCGTTTTAGAAGCAAATGTGTTAAGCTTTTGAATGGGTTTTGTCAATCCTAACTAGTAGTCGGAGGGAAATCCAATGAACAAAAAATCAATTCGTGACGTAGATTTAAAAGGTAAGCGTGTATTTTGCCGCGTTGATTTCAACGTACCTATGAAAGAAGGCAAAATTACAGATGAAACTCGTATCCGTGCAGCTCTTCCTACAATTCAATATTTAATAGAGCAAGGTGCGAAAGTAATTTTAGCAAGTCATTTAGGCCGTCCAAAAGGTCAAGCAGTAGAAGAATTACGTCTTACTCCAGTAGCAGCACGTTTAGGCGAGCTTCTTGGTAAAGATGTTAAAAAAGCGGACGAAGCATTCGGACCAGTTGCACAAGAAATGGTTGCAGCAATGAACGAAGGCGACGTATTAGTTCTTGAAAACGTACGTTTCTATGCGGGCGAAGAAAAGAACGATGCAGAACTTGCGAAAGAATTTGCAGCTCTTGCTGATATCTTCGTAAACGATGCATTCGGTGCAGCTCACCGTGCTCACGCTTCTACAGCAGGAATCGCAGACTACCTACCAGCAGTATCTGGTTTATTAATGGAAAAAGAGTTAGATGTATTAGGTAAAGCACTTTCTAACCCAGAACGTCCATTCACAGCTATCATCGGTGGTGCGAAAGTAAAAGATAAAATCGGTGTAATTCGTCATCTATTAGACAAAGTAGATAACTTAATCATCGGTGGCGGACTTGCTTACACATTCGTTAAAGCATTAGGTCATGAAATTGGTCTATCTCTATGTGAAAACGACAAAATTGAACTAGCTAAAGAATTTATGCAACTTGCAAAAGAAAAAGGCGTAAACTTCTATATGCCAGTTGATGTTGTAATCACAGAGGAATTCTCTGAAACTGCAACAACTCAAATCGTTGGTATCGACTCTATCCCTTCTACATGGGAAGGCGTGGACATCGGTCCTAAAACACGTGAAATTTATGCAGATGTAATTAAAAACTCTAAGCTTGTTGTATGGAATGGACCAATGGGTGTATTCGAAATGACTCCATTCGCAGAAGGTACAAAAGCAGTAGGGCAAGCATTAGCAGATGCAGAAGATACATACTCTGTTATCGGCGGTGGTGACTCTGCAGCAGCTGTTGAAAAATTCGGTATGGCTGATAAAATGAGCCACATTTCTACTGGCGGCGGTGCGTCATTAGAATTCATGGAAGGTAAAGAACTTCCAGGTGTAGTTTGTCTTAACGACAAATAAGTAGCAGCCAAAGAAAAAGGACGGTGCAAAGCATGCGTAAACCAATTATCGCAGGTAACTGGAAAATGAATAAAACTCTATCTGAAGCAGTTAGCTTCGTAGAGGAAGTTAAAGGTCAAATCCCAGCAGCTTCAGCTGTTGATGCAGTAGTTTGTTCGCCAGCTCTATTCTTAGAGCGCTTAGTAGCAAAGGCTGAAGGAACTGACTTACAAGTAGGTGCACAAAACATGCACTTCGAAAAAAATGGTGCATTCACTGGCGAAATTAGCCCAGTAGCACTTAGCGACTTAAAAGTAGGCTACGTAGTACTTGGCCACTCTGAGCGTCGTGAAATGTTTGCTGAAACAGACGAGTCAGTAAATAAAAAGACTCTTGCAGCATTTGAACATGGTTTAACACCAATCGTTTGTTGTGGTGAGACTTTAGAAGAGCGCGAAAGCGGAAAAACATTTGATCTAGTAGCAGGTCAAGTAACAAAAGCACTTGCAGGTTTAACAGAAGAGCAAGTTAAAGTAACTGTTATCGCTTATGAGCCAATCTGGGCTATCGGTACAGGTAAATCTTCTTCTTCTGCAGATGCAAATGAAGTATGTGCGCACATCCGTAAAGTTGTTGCAGAAGCTGTTTCTCCAGAAGCTGCAGAAGCTGTTCGTATTCAATACGGCGGTAGCGTAAAACCAGAAAACATTAAAGAGTATATGGCACAATCTGACATCGACGGCGCTTTAGTTGGCGGTGCTAGCTTAGAGCCTGCTTCGTTCTTAGGTCTTCTGGGGGCGGTAAAATGAGAAAGCCAACAGCTTTAATCATTCTTGATGGTTTCGGACTACGTGAAGAAACTTACGGGAATGCTGTAGCACAAGCTAAGAAACCTAATTTTGATGGTTACTGGAACAAATTCCCTCACACAACGCTTACAGCTTCTGGTGAGGAAGTAGGTCTTCCAGCAGGTCAAATGGGTAACTCAGAGGTTGGTCACTTAAATATCGGTGCTGGCCGCATCGTATATCAAAGCTTAACACGCGTAAACGTTGCAATTCGTGAAGGTGAGTTCGATCAGAACGAAACTTTCCAAAATGCAATTAAAAGCGTGAAAGAAAAAGGTACTGCTCTTCATTTATTCGGTTTACTTTCTGATGGTGGTGTGCACAGTCACATGAACCATATGTTTGCTCTTCTTCGCTTAGCAGCAAAAGAAGGCGTGGAGAAAGTATATATCCATGCATTCTTAGATGGCCGCGATGTTGGACCACAAACAGCAAAAGGTTATATCGATGCAACAAATGAAGTAATTAAAGAAACAGGAGTAGGACAATTCGCGACTATCTCTGGTCGTTATTACTCCATGGACCGTGACAAGCGCTGGGATCGCGTAGAAAAATGTTACCGTGCTATGGTGAATGGTGAAGGCCCTACTTATAAATCAGCAGAAGAGTGTGTAGAAGACTCTTATGCAAATGGTATTCATGATGAATTCGTATTGCCGTCTGTAATTGTTAACGAAGATGACACGCCAGTTGCAACAATCAATAATGATGATGCAGTTATCTTCTATAACTTCCGTCCAGACCGTGCAATTCAAATTGCTCGTGTATTTACAAACGAAGACTTCCGTGAGTTCGATCGTGGTGAAAAAGTACCTCACATTCCTGAGTTCGTTTGTATGACACATTTCAGTGAAACTGTAGATGGTTACGTGGCATTCAAGCCAATGAACCTTGATAACACATTAGGTGAAGTTGTTGCGCAAGCGGGATTAAAGCAACTTCGCATCGCGGAAACTGAAAAGTATCCGCACGTTACATTCTTCTTTAGCGGTGGTCGTGAGGCTGAATTCCCAGGAGAAGAGCGTATTTTAATTAACTCACCGAAGGTTGCAACATATGACTTGAAACCTGAAATGAGCATTTATGAAGTAACGGACGCTTTAGTAAATGACATCGAAAATGATAAACATGATGTTATCATTCTTAACTTTGCAAACTGTGATATGGTTGGCCATTCTGGGATGATGGAACCAACAATTAAAGCAGTAGAAGCAACTGACGAATGTTTAGGAAAAGTTGTAGAAGCGATTCTTGCAAAAGATGGTGTAGCACTTATTACTGCTGACCATGGTAATGCCGATCAGGAGTTAACTGCTGAAGGTGGACCAATGACAGCTCATACAACTAACCCGGTTCCTTTCATCGTTACAAAAAATGATGTAGAGCTTCGTGAAGGTGGTATTTTAGGAGATATCGCCCCAACAATGCTTACACTTTTAAATGTGGAACAACCGAAAGAAATGACAGGTAAAACAATTATTAAATAATTTGCTTATATAAAAAGGAGAGAATTTATTATGTCAACAATTATTGATGTTTATGCTCGCGAAGTCCTTGACTCTCGTGGTAACCCAACTGTAGAAGTAGAAGTTTACACAGAAAGCGGCGCATTCGGACGCGCTATCGTACCAAGTGGTGCATCTACTGGTGAGCACGAAGCAGTAGAATTACGTGACGGTGACAAATCTCGTTACCTTGGTAAAGGTGTTCTTAACGCAGTAAACAACGTTAACGAAGCAATCGCTCCAGAAATCGTTGGTTTCGACGTAACTGACCAAGCTGGTATCGACCGTGCTATGATCGAATTAGATGGCACTCCAAACAAAGGTAAACTAGGTGCTAACGCTATCCTTGGTGTATCTATGGCAGTAGCTCACGCAGCAGCTGACTTCGTAGGTCTTCCATTATACCGTTACCTTGGTGGATTCAATGCAAAACAATTACCAACTCCAATGATGAACATCATCAACGGTGGTTCTCACGCTGATAACAACGTTGACTTCCAAGAGTTCATGATCTTACCAGTTGGTGCTCCAACATTCAAAGAATCAATCCGTATGGGTGCTGAAGTATTCCATGCACTTAAAGCTGTATTACATGACAAAGGTCTTAACACTGCAGTAGGTGACGAAGGTGGATTCGCTCCAAACCTTGGTTCTAACCGTGAAGCATTAGAAGTAATCATCGAAGCTATCGAAAAAGCTGGTTACAAAGCTGGCGAGAACGTATTCTTAGGAATGGACGTTGCTTCTTCTGAGTTCTACAACAAAGAAACTGGTAAATATGACCTTGCAGGCGAAGGCCGTACTGGCTTAACTTCTGCAGAAATGGTTGATTTCTACGAAGAGCTTTGCAAAGACTTCCCAATCATCTCTATTGAAGATGGTTTAGACGAAAACGACTGGGATGGTCACAAATTATTAACTGAGCGTATCGGTGATAAAGTACAATTAGTTGGTGACGATTTATTCGTAACTAACACTCAAAAACTTGCTGAAGGTATCGAAAAAGGTATCTCTAACTCAATCTTAATTAAAGTTAACCAAATCGGTACTTTAACTGAGACTTTCGAAGCAATCGAAATGGCTAAACGTGCTGGTTACACAGCAGTTGTATCTCACCGTTCTGGTGAAACTGAAGATGCTACAATCGCTGACATCGCAGTTGCAACTAACGCTGGCCAAATCAAAACTGGTTCTATGAGCCGTACTGACCGTATTGCTAAGTACAACCAATTATTACGTATCGAAGACGAGCTAGGCGAAATCGCTGTTTACGCTGGTTTACAATCTTTCTACAATATCAAACGATAATTGTAGAAAATAACGACAGACCGTGAGAAATCACGGTCTGTTTTTTTTGCTAAAATTGTTCGTCTGTCATAAGTGACATGAAGTATTTAAAGAAGAGATTATAATCAGAATCGATAGCAATTTGCTGCGAGGGCCGATTGGTGAATGGGTTTGATCCTACTAAAGAGCGGAAATCACCGATGCTTGCTCCTTGAGCGTAAGATTCGGTCATGACGGTAATTGGTGATTTGTAGTAGGTAAACATAGAATTATCAAGTAAAGCTAATATCGGTATCGTGTCATGAAAAGGGCAGCCTTTTAATTGTGGTAAAATTTTTTCGTAATATCCATAGTAGTAATGATCGAATAGAGGTTTGACGAGAGAAGCCTTTCCTTTCGCCTCAATATATTCAGCCATATCAGGTGTAACGATGGAATACTGAGTTACATTTAACAGGTATATGTACATGTTGGATGCAGATTGTAATACAATGTTAGCCGCGATTGGATCGCCATAAAAATTCGCTTCTGATACGGGAGTTACATTACCTGGGTACAGAAAGGAACCACCCATTACATAATAAGATTTAATTTGCTGCATTAAGTTTTTACATAAAATAAATAAAGCAGCTAGGGAAGTGAGTCGCCCTAAACTTACAATGATTAGTTCGTCTTTATACTGCTCGATAAGAGGGATAACTTCAAAAAAATTCTCCATTTCTCCGTTTTGTAACTTTTCATTTGGGATGATTGGCCCTAACCCTTCTTTACCGTGAATATTAGTAAAAAAAGCGGGTGGACCTCCATTGAGAGGACGGTCTGAACCACCAAATATTTTCATATCTCTATTTCTTGATTTTTGTTTAAGAAAATGAGCATTTTGCACGGCCATTTCTTTTGGAACATTGCCGTAATCAGCGACAATCCCAACAATTTCAATTTCATCGATAAAGAATGCGAGGAGGAGGGCTATCGCATCGTCGATTCCAGGATCACAAAAAATGAGAATTTTTTTAGACATGCGTTCACCACCTATCTTTATATATATATGTGTGCTAGAGAGAAGGCAGAATAAAAATGGAGTGAAGGATTTTGTTTTATTAAAATAATAACCATCAAAATTCAGAAAATATAAACTTTATATATTAGGTCAAGGTTTTTGACGTAAATTACATTAGGAAACGCAGTCATATCAAGGGTGTAAGCGTATAATATAGTGAGTTTTCGTTGTCGATTTGATAAATTGCAGGTTTTTACAATTTATACTATGATAAGGATATTAACAGAAGACCGTATAAACATGAGGGATGATGAACATGAAACTTACAAAGATTCTTGTCCAAATTGCTGCTCTTTATGTATTTTATATGGTTGGAAATTGGGTGCAAGAAATGTTGAATCTTCCGATTCCAGGAAGTTTGATTGGGATGTTCCTCCTACTTGTTTTGCTTAGCCTAAAAGTACTTCCAGTGAAATGGTTTGATTTAGGAGCAGAAACACTCGTTGCTATTATGCCGTTTTTATTAATTCCGCCAACGCTTGGCTTAATGAATTACGGTGCTTTTTTTATGAGTAAAGGAATTTCCCTTTTCATTACAGTTGTAGCGAGTACGTTTTTAATTATTATTGTCGCAGGACATACAGGACAATATCTTGCGAATAGAAAGGAAAAAGAGACACAATGAGCCAAATATTAATCGGAATCGGTTGGGTTCTTTTTACGGTGCTATTATATCAATTATCTAAAAAAATCTACAAATTATTTCCAACACCATTTACCATTCCAATGCTTGTTGCAACAGGATTAATGGCTTTCTTATTTATAATGCTTGATATACCATATCAAAATTATATGGAAAGTGGTGGTGGCTGGATTGCGAAGCTACTAGGACCAGGTGTTGTAGCATTTGCAATCCCGCTTTATAAACAACGTCATGTTCTGCAAAAATATGTTGTACCAATTGCTGGTGGTGTATTAGTAGGTACAACAGTTGCTATTGCAAGTGATTTTGCTATCGCCACACTTATGGGAACAGATAAAAGCTTAATTTTATCTTCTTTACCAAAATCAGTGACAATGCCAGTTGCGATGAGTGTATCTGAACAAGTTGGTGGTGTCCCGTCCTTAACAGCAGCATTCGTCGTTATCGCAGGGATTACTGGAACGATTTCAGGACCAATTTTATTAAAATGGAGCCGTGTTACAAACTCAGTTGGTAAAGGGATTGGCTTTGGATGTGCGTCTCATATTATGGGTGTTATGAGAGCGATGAAAAATAATGAGCATGAAGGTGTTATTGGATCGGTAACAATGACATTAACAGCAATTTTGACATGTTTGCTTGGACCGTTATTCGCAATGATGTTCATGTAATAGAAGAAAAGCGAGAGCGATTCTATAGCTCTCGCTTTTCTATAGGATTTATGCTACATTTAAAATAACTGAATCTTTGTAGGAGGTACGCCAAGTGCATACGTTATTATCAGTTTTACTTATTATTGTATCGATTTTAATGATTGTTATGGTACTTATGCAGTCTAGTAATAGCTCAGGCCTTTCAGGCGCTATTTCAGGTGGTGCAGAGCAATTGTTTGGTAAGCAAAAAGCACGTGGAATTGAAGCGGTATTAAACCGTGTTACAGTTGTCTTAGCTGTACTATTCTTCGTACTAACAATTGGTGTTACGTACTTAAATTTATAAAATTAAAAGAAGAAGCGTTAGCGGATTATGCTAATGGTTCTTCTTTTTTTGATTTGTTATTCAAAAAAAGTTTCTAATTAGATTATAGAATTATAAATATGGTACACTAAGAATAGAAAGAATACGACTAGATTACAGAAGAGAAAGAGGAGAAGTACATGATGAAATTAGCATCTCCGAAACCATTTACATTTGAAGGTGGAGACCGCGCTGTTTTATTATTACATGGATTCACAGGGAACTCAGCTGACGTACGCATGCTAGGGCGTTTCTTAGAGAAGAAAGGCTATACTTGTCATGCGCCAATTTATAAAGGACACGGTGTACCACCAGAAGAGCTTGTTCATACAGGCCCTGAAGACTGGTGGAAAGATGTAATGAATGCCTACCAGCATTTAAAAGATCAAGGTTACGAGAAAATAGCTGCGGTTGGATTATCATTAGGCGGAGTATTCTCATTAAAACTTGCTTATACATTACCGATTTTAGGTGTTGTACCAATGTGTGCACCGATGTACATTAAAAGTGAAGAAATTATGTACCAAGGTATATTGGCATATGCCCGCGAATATAAAAAGCGTGAGCAAAAATCACCAGAACGAATTGAGCAGGAAATGTTTGAATTTAAACAGACACCAATGAATACATTAAAAGCATTACAGGAGTTGATTCGTGACGTACGCAATAATGTTGATATGATTTATGCTCCAACATTCGTTGTACAAGCACGTCATGATGAGATGATTAATACAGATAGTGCTAACATTATTTATAACGGTGTAGAATCTACGTTAAAAGACATTAAATGGTATGAAGACTCTACGCATGTCATTACACTTGATAAAGAACGTGATGTGCTACATGAGGATGTATATAACTTCTTGGAGCAACTAGATTGGTAAGGTCTAGTTGTCTCTTTTTTTCATAAGGGAATTTTTATCCCGCTATTTGTGGGCTAATAATCAGTGGGGACGGACAAAAAACCACTGGTTAAAGTTACACTTTATGAAAGCTGTAAAAAATCATTGGGAGATGATTAAAGTTTCACTTTATACATCCCCCATCTTTCGGATACACTAAATAATATAAGGGTTTAAAGGAGGTATTTCTGCTTGGAAGAAATCATGCAAGAACATATTGATAAGTTGTTATTATTTATGAGGGAAGAAGCGTATAAACCGTTAACGATACAAGAATTAGAATCGGCATTTGGAATCGAAGGCTCTGAGGGCTTTAAAGATTTCGTAAAGGCACTTGTAATGATGGAAGAGAAGGGGCTTGTTATCCGCACACGTAGTAACCGCTACGGTCTTCCAGAAAAAATGAATTTAGTACGCGGTAAATTAATTGGGCACGCACGTGGTTTTGCGTTCGTCGTTCCAGAAGAGAAGAAAACAGGAGATGATGATCTTTTCATCCCGCCGACAGAATTAAATGGTGCACTTCATGGTGATACAGTATTAGCACGTGTTAGCGCACAATCAAGTGGATCACGCCAAGAAGGCGCGATTGTTCGTATTTTAGAGCGTGGAACGAAGGAATTAGTTGGTACATATACAGAGTCAAAGAACTTTGGATTTGTTATACCTGATAATAAACGCTGGACAAGTGACATTTTTATCTTGAAAAGTGCATCTATGGGCGCTGTAGAAGGTCATAAAGTAGTTGTGAAAATTACGGGTTACCCAGAGAACCGTTTAAGTGCAGAAGGTGAAGTTATTCAAATTCTAGGTCATAAAAATGACCCAGGAGTAGATATTTTATCTGTCATTCATAAACATCATTTACCTTTAGCATTCCCTGAAGAAGTGATGGAGCATGCAAACAGTGTACCAGAAACGATTTCAGAAGAAGATATAAAAGATCGTCGTGATTTACGTGATCAAATGATTGTTACAATTGATGGTGCGGATGCGAAAGACTTAGATGACGCTGTTACAGTAACGAAGCTTGAGAACGGTAACTATAAGCTTGGCGTTCATATTGCGGATGTAAGTCATTACGTTCAAGAAGGTTCTCCAATTGATGTTGAAGCAGCAGAGAGAGCAACGAGTGTATATCTTGTAGACCGTGTAATTCCGATGATTCCGCATCGTTTATCAAACGGTATTTGTTCATTAAATCCGAAAGTAGACCGTCTGACACTATCTTGTGAAATGGAAATCAACAATCTAGGTGATGTTGTAAAACACGAGATTTTCCAAAGTGTAATTAAAACGACAGAGCGTATGACGTATGCTGACGTAAGAAGCATTTTAGAAGATGAAGACGAAGCACTAATTGAACGTTACGAGCCGCTAGTACCAATGTTTAAAGAAATGGGGCAGTTAGCACAAATTTTACGTGAAAAACGTATGCGCCGTGGTGCGATTGACTTTGACTTTAAAGAAGCGAAAGTACTAGTAGATGAAGAAGGAAAACCGACTGATGTTGTAATGCGTGATCGTTCTGTATCAGAGAAGTTAATTGAAGAGTTTATGCTTGTTGCGAACGAAACAGTAGCGGAGCATTTCCACTGGATGAACGTACCGTTTATGTACCGTGTCCATGAAGATCCGAAAGAAGATAAGCTTGAGCGTTTCTTCGAGTTTGTAACAAACTTCGGATATGCAGTAAAGGGACGTGCGAATGAAATACACCCTCGTGCATTGCAGCAAATTCTTGAAATGGTTCAAGGTCAGCCGGAAGAAATAGTCATTTCAACAGTTATGCTTCGTTCTATGAAGCAAGCACGTTACGATTCGAACAGCTTAGGACATTTTGGTTTATCAACTGAGTTCTACACGCATTTCACATCGCCAATTCGTCGTTACCCAGATACGATTGTTCATAGATTGATTCGTGAATACATCATTAATGGTAAAGTAGACAACGAAACGCAAGCGAAATGGCGTGAAAACTTACCTGAGATTGCAGAGCACTCTTCTAATATGGAACGCCGTGCTGTTGAAGCAGAGCGTGAAACAGACGAAATGAAAAAAGCAGAGTATATGGTCGATAAGATCGGTGAAGAGTATGACGGTATGATTAGCTCTGTAACAAACTTCGGTTTATTCGTAGAGCTTCCAAATACAATTGAAGGTCTTGTACACGTTAGCTATTTAACAGATGATTACTACCGTTATGACGAAAAACATTTTGCGATGATCGGAGAACGTACAGGTAACGTATTCCGCATCGGTGACGAAATTACAATTCGTGTTATTAACGTAAATAAAGACGAGCGTGCAATCGACTTTGAAATCGTTGGCATGAAAGGCACACCTCGTCGTAAGTTCAAAGATCGTCCAGTTGTGATTGAACAGCCAAGAACAGGCAGAAAGAAACGCGGTGGACGTAGCGAACGTAGTAATGAGCGCGGTGGTGAACGCGGCACAGGAAGAAAGTTTGATCGTGGTGGACAAGGAAAAGGAAAAGCATCAGCATCTGCATCCACATCCGCTAGTCAGCCAGGGAAAAAAGATGGTAATAGTAATAGTAATGGTAATGGTAAGAAGAAAAAAGGATTCTTTGAAAATGTACCAGGATTCAAGAAGAAAAAGAAAAAGCGCAAGTAAGAAAAGAGTGGCTTCGCCTCACATTCTGAGCGAGCCACTTTCGCTTTTTGTTGAATCCAGCTACAGTGGCTAGAATGTTTGGTGGCTTCGCTTCTTCCCAGGAGGCAAAGAGCGCCTCAAGGTCAGAAGCTCCATCCACCTCACATTCTGAGCGAGCCACTTTCGCTTTTTGTTGGAATCCAGCTACAGTGGCTAGAATCTATTGGCCATTTCGCGCCCTCGGACGAAGCAAAAAGCGCTTCTCTGTCGGGAGCTCCAATGTCCAAAGATTCTGAGCGAGCCACTTTCGCTTTTGGTTTACATTTGTTACAATGGTAAAAATAGAGGAGGGACGTTATATGCCAAAAGGTACAGGTAAGGTTATTGCGCAAAATAAAAAAGCATTTCATGATTATTTCATCGAAGAAACATACGAAGTAGGGCTTGTCCTTCAAGGAACGGAAATTAAGTCGATTCGCGCTGGACGCGTGAACTTGAAAGATGCGTTTGCACGTATACATAACGGTGAAGTATGGGTTCATAATATGCATATTAATACATATGAACAAGGGAATCGTTTCAATCACGATCCGCTACGTACAAGGAAGTTACTTCTTCATAAAAAAGAAATTGATAAGCTAGCAGGTTACGCAAAAGAAACAGGATATGCATTAGTTCCAGTTAGAATCTATTTGAAAAATGGATTTGCGAAAATGGCACTTGGTTTAGCAAAAGGTAAGAAGCAATATGATAAGCGTCACGATTTAAAAGAGAAAGAAGCTAAACGTGAAATTGCACGCGTGTTCCGTGATCGTCAAAAGATGTAATACAGATATTTACATTTGTAAAACGGCGCGCGTATGATATAATAACTTATGTAAGATTGTTGCACATTGAAAAACAGCTCTTAGTAGCTATCACGATATTTCTTCGTATGCTCCATTTTTATCATGGGGACGTTACGGATTCGACAGGGATAGTTCGAGCTTAGGTTGCGAGTCGAGGGGATCGGCCTCGTTAAAACGTCAAAGCCTATAATTGGCAAACAAAACAATCTTTCTTTAGCTGCTTAATTGCACTAAAGGTTCCTCCCTCCATCGTCCATGTGGTAGGGTAAGGGACTCAAACTAAGTGGACTACGCCGGAGTTCGCCGTCTGAGGGCGAAGGAAGAGAACAATCAGACTAGCAACTTGGAAGCCTGTCGATAGGCCGAAGAGTTCGCGAAATGCTAATATATCGACTACACTCGTAGAAGCTTAAGTGCCGATATTTTTGGACGTGGGTTCGACTCCCACCGTCTCCACCAATACATATTTGGTGGTTTTTTTATTTTGTATATAACAAGAAGCATAAGATGGCTGTTTTGGTCAACTTATGCTTCTTTTAGTTTACGGCCAACTTGTGCTTCCAGGATTTGAAGAATATTTTTAATGTCGCCTTTAAATAAAGTCGCGACTTTTAGGGATAGCATCACATTGCCATCAGTTTAAGAAATTCATTGTTCCTCAAAATGAAAAACGCGCTGACTTCCCATAAATAAATGCATAAAGAACAAACTTCGTTTTGGATACATTTCAAAGTCTCAAGTCGATAGGCATATGGCTACTTTTCAACTAGTACGATATCATCAAGATAGGCATGAAGATATTCATTATCATCGCCTGGTAATACGGAATCAGTAAAAATATTGATTTCTGGACTTGGAGAACTATAATTTCGAGTAGTAAATTCGAACGATTTTTGTTCATACTGTGAGGAAGTAAATCCAAAGCCGTTTGTTTTTATTACATCAGGCCCCCCTACTGATACGTATATATTTCTACCAGGAGTAGTTACTTTTCCAGATGCGGACAGTATGTATGTAGTATTAGGCTTCAAAGTTACGCGCCCCCTAAATCCACCGCCATATCCACTTAAATGAATTCCTTTAGAATTATTTACTCCTGCATGCTCTTCAATATTGTAATTTATATAGCCCTCAAGTTTAAAAGGTTCTAAACTTGAATTGTAGTCAAAATCAATATTAAAAATATAAGATTTTTCCTTTTCCTTTAATTGTACATTATCAAACTTAACCCTCCCATTTGCTGTAGAAGCAAGTTTGACAGCAAAGTTTGACACATCCTCCCCTGTTTTAAACTTTATCTCATGATGTTCCGGCTTAAATCCTGTATACTGCTTCTTTGTTAATGGAACGATTTCTTGATTGGCATTCAGATTACCTACTGTTACTTCTGATGGGGAAACTATACTTCCCGCTATATCAAATGTTAATGTATATTCTGTATTCGGTTTTACAGTAACAAGTTGATAGGCTGTGTCTGCATGTATTAATTTGAGATAATGATTGCCGGGTTCAGAAGTGCCGATATTCTCGGTAGAAGAATTAGGGTTAGATAAAATCCAGTTATTTAGCCCATCCTCAAAGTCTCCATTCCTAACTTGTTCATTTGCAGATGAACTATCTGCTGATACAATACCTGAAAAACCTATACTGGCACTTAATACAATTGCTGTAGAAAATACTCCTATACCGACTTTTTTAAACAATTTCTTCATCTCCTTTGGTCAGATTAAACTTTATTTTTTTCATACTTTCTATATATATTTGGATAAACCTTCCAAAGAACAACTTTATTTATAAGTGATTTATAGGTTATTTTCAATTGAAAGATCTTCAACATATACAAGGCCACTTTGCTCAAATTGAACGGGTAAAGAAATCATATCAAGAGAGCATAGTGACCTATTAACTAACGAAAGCGTCAGTTCCACTTGCTCGTATATTAAGGTTATTAGTATCAATTTAACCAAATATTATTCCAAAGCTACATTAATAAAACACACGGCCAGCTTATGGGTAAAGTGACATTTATTTTATACTCTTATCATTACAATAAGAATCTCTTTCCACAATGCTAGGAACATTTGATTGAACTTCGTTTTTTCTGCATGAGCAAAAATGCTTACCCTACTTAACAATGAATTAGCCAAAATAGAAGTAGCGACTAACTTTTGTTATACCCAAAATATCTATCTCATAATTTTTATTCGAGAGATAAATAATAGAATGTTCTAGTATTTCGAAGTGCACGATAAACAGCAAAAGCATAAATATACTATTCTTTTTTTGTTTATCAGAATTAATAGCCCTATAAAGAGAAGTTTGTGAAACTCCTGTTTTTTGAATAATTCCTTTTATTGAATACTTATTGCTATAATACAATTGAAATCTTCTCCTTTTCTAATGGTGGTCTCCCTAATTTCGTCCCTTTTTTTCACTTTGTTTCAGACTCTTTTTTATCCTCTTCCCAACCAATTTATTTTCTAGATTTAAAACAATAGAAAGAATACAGTTTTTTTGTTTTGTGGTTTTATAAAATGCTTAAGTTGAGGACGGTACCCTTGAAACAGAAACTGAATGAATAGTTATTGATAATAAGCAACTAGATAATATAGTTGCTCTTAATGATTAAATAATATGTATTTAAATCTTCATATATTTTGTGTTTTCATCCATATCTATTGTAAGATTATATATAGTTCTCCTAATAAGCTGTTATAACGGCTTTTTTAGGGATTTAATATTTATAGATCTTAAATTATTTTTTTGGGATAACTTTTTATCCAACTAAGTTATATTGAAGTAGAGGTGAACCATCGGTGAAGCAGGTGTTAGTAATTAAGAATGAACGGTCTTTTGCAAAGAAAATCGTAAGCGGTCTAACGCAAGAGGGCTATTTCATTTTAAAACTTCACAATGAAAACCAAGGTTTAAATATAGTATATGAACAAGATTGGGATATTATCATATTGGATTGGGATTCGTTAAGTATATCGGGGCCAGAAATTTGTAGACAAATACGACTTGTTAAAACGACACCGATAATTATTGTGACCGACAATATTTCTAGCAAGGATTGTATAGCAGGGCTACAAGCAGGAGCAGATGATTATATTAGAAAACCATTTGTGAAAGAAGAATTAGTAGCGAGGGTTCAAGCTATTTTAAGGAGAAGTGACTGTATCCAGCAAAATGAGACAAACTTTTTTCAGTTTAAAGATCTCTTTGTTGATGCATCTAGCAATATTGTGAAAAAAGGTGGTAAAAATCTCACGCTTACTAAGCGCGAGTACGATTTACTTGTATTTTTAATCAAGAATAAAAACACAATATTGAGCCGTGAAATGCTTTTGAACCAGGTTTGGGGATATAACGTAGTAGTCAATCCCAATGTAGTGGATTTATATATTGGGTATGTAAGAAAAAAATTAAAGTGCGAGAAGAGAGATAGATATATTCAAACGATACATGGCAGGGGCTATTCAATGATTGAATGATAAAATAAGATAATAGGTAAAGTACAATTTGTCATAATAGAAAAAACGAGTAAAACTATTTCATACAGTTTTACTCGTTTTTTCTATTAAACCTGATAATCAAATAGTTTCTGTGAAATATTAAAAGACGGAAACTATAAAAAGAAGATTGCTACCAGGCAATGGATTATGAAAAAATTAGCTATTCATGGGCATTTTTTTTGCAGTAGAAATCATGGTTTATAAGGTGCCCAATCTATTGATTAGTACGTGTGGGGGATGACTCTGGTGCGCATTAGATGAGACTGTATCTAATGTATGTTTAATTTTATTAACTCACACCATTCACAAGATTTTCACATAATTAATGACTATACTTATTAACAGGATGTTCAAATGAAAATGATTATCAATAGCAATTTAGATGCATAAAGGTTACTATCTAATTTAATCTATGGACGTTATCATTTTCGAACTAAATTACATTATAAGGAGTATACGTATGAAAAAAACTATGCTTTTAAAATTAGTAAGTATTTTAGCAATTTTCACTTTAATGTTAGTGGCTTGCTCAGATTCAAGTAAGGAAACTTCGAAAGCTAATAAAGGTGATAGTAGTGATAAGCCAAAAACAGTTGAAATCACTGATGCACATGGAACTGTTAAAGTCCCTGTAAATCCAAAAAATGTAGTTGCTTTGGATAATAGAACTTTTGAAACTTTAGCTGATTGGGGAATTAAATTAGCGGCTGCTCCAAAGGATGTAATGCCTGCAGATTCAGCATATGTAAAGGATAGTAAAGTTCAAAATATTGGAAATCACCGCGAACCAAATCTTGAAATTATTGCAGCGGCAAACCCTGAACTTGTAATCGTTGGTCAAAGATTTGCTGGCCATTACGAAGAAATCAAAAAATTAGTGCCAAATGCGGCTGTTATTGATCTTAATGTTGATGTTTCTGAGAAAGCTACTAAGCCTGGAGAAAACTTAGTAAAAGGACTTAAAGATTCTACAATTTCTCTAGGAAAAATCTTTGATAAAGATAAAGAAGCTAAAAAATTAGTAGCTGATTTTGATAAATCTATTGAAAATGTAAAATCTGCTTATAATGGAAAAGATAAAGTTATGAGTGTTATCGTTACTGGTGGGAATATTGGTTTTGCTGCTCCTCACTCTGGTCGCGTTTGGGGACCAATGTATGAGATTTTCGGTTGGACTCCAGCACTAGAAGTGTCTAATTCTACTGCAGGTCATAAAGGTGATGACGTTTCTGTTGAAGCTATTGCACAAACAAATCCTGATTGGCTTTTCGTATTAGATCGTGATGCTGCAACATCTGATGCTGCTACTTCAGCTCCTGCTCAAGATGTTATTTCTAAATCACCTGCTCTTCAAAACACAACTGCTGTTTCTAAAAAACAAATTGTTTATGCACCAGCAGATACTTACACAAATGAATCAATTGAGACTTATATAGAGTTATTTGGAAATATCGCAAAAACTTTAGCTAAGTAGTGTAAAGGAGTACGAAACAGTGTCAAAAAATATGATTTCTAGGGTTGAGAATATTTCTCAACCCCAGTTTTATAATCACAATAAAATATGGACAAAACCTTTTATAATAGCGATTATAGTTGTTATAATTTTAGGGATTATATCACTGTTTACTGGAGTTTATGATATACGTGGACAAGAGGACGGAATGGAGATGTTTTTCATAACTCGTGTTCCGAGAACAGTTGCATTAATGCTTACTGGAGCTGCAATGGCGATGGCAGGGCTCGTAATGCAACTAATTACACAGAATCGTTTTGTTGAACCTACTACAACGGGGACTATTGAATGGTCAGGCTTAGGCCTGCTTTTTGTATATTTATTATTTCCTGCCCCGACGTTAGTTCAAAGAATGACTGGTGCAATCATTTTTTCTTTTATAGGAACTATGATTTTCTTTCTATTTTTAAGAAGAGTTAAACTTCGTTCGTCTTTAATTGTCCCGATTATTGGATTGATGCTTGGAGCAGTTATTTCTGCAGTGTCTACTTTTTTGGGACTCCTTTTTCAAATGACGCAAAGTATTGAAACTTGGTTCGTAGGTTCATTTGCTACCGTTCAGGTGGGAAGATATGAATATTTATGGCTGATTGTTATCGTTACTTTGCTTATTTTTATGTATGCTAATAGATTGACTTTAGCTGGACTAGGAGAAGATGTCGCAACAAGCCTTGGAGTTAATTACAATAGAATTGTTCTTTTTGGGACTGGCCTTATCTCTGTTGCAGTTGGAATTGTTGCAGCTGTTATTGGAAACTTACCTTTCTTGGGATTAATTGTTCCAAACATTGTTTCAATGTTTAGGGGAGATGATCTTAGGAGTAATTTACCTTGGGTATGTGTGATCGGAATGGGGACAATAACTGCCTGTGACATCATTTCTCGAACAATTATAAAGCCTTTTGAAGTACCTGTTTCTTTAATACTTGCAACAGTGGGAGCAGTCGTATTTATTACTATTTTATTGAGAAAAAGAAAACCAAGGAGGCTGCGATGATCACATTAGACTATAGAAATAAAGAAAATGTCGAAATCGATTCTAGCCTTCATAATGAAAGTAGATCAGCTAGCGCTTTTCGTTCTAAGAAGGAAGCAAGACGTTATTGGATTGTACTGATAACATTGATCGCTTTAGGTCTCCTTTCTTCATATGGACTTTTAGTTTATAACAATCCAGTTCCGATAGATTCACCTTCTTTTATCCCAGTTGTTAAGAGAAGGATAATAGCCATTGTTGCGATGATTATTGCTGCAGTTTGCCATAGCTTGTCGACAGTTGCTTTCCAATCTATTACGAACAATAAGATTATTACTCCTTCGCTTTTAGGTTTCGAATCACTTTATTCAGCAATTCATACGAGTACAATATTCTTCTTTGGTGCTAGTGCATTAATAAACTTTAATGGAATTGGATCGTTTGTATTCCAAGTTGTTGTTATGGTCTTCATGAGTTTGATACTTTATGGATGGTTACTTTCCGGTAAATACGGGAATTTACAACTTATGCTTTTAGTTGGAATTATTATTGGTACCGGACTAAATTCTGTGTCAACTTTTATGAGAAAGCTACTTGCGCCTTCAGAGTTTGATATTTTACAAGCGAAATTATTTGGTTCTGTTAATCACGCAGATCCTGCATATTTTCCTATTGTAATTCCTATGATCATAATTGTAGCAGTATTAATTTTTGCACATTCTAAGAATTTGAATGTTTTGTCACTAGGAAAGGATGTTGCTACTTCTTTTGGAGTTAAATATCAACCTAGTGTAATTTATACGCTTGTATTAGTTGCTATTTTGATGTCCATTTCAACAGCTCTAATTGGGCCACTTACTTTCTACGGCTTTTTAGTAGCAACTTTGAGTTATCAGGCGGCGTCAACTTATGATCATAGATATATTTTTCCAATGGCTTTTGCAATAGGATTTTTGATAATGACGAGTGCATACTTTTTAATGTATCATGTATTCCATGCTCAAGGTGTAGTTTCAGTTATTATTGAATTATTTGGTGGAATAATATTCTTAACTATAGTTTTAAGGAAGAGGGCTTTATGATAAAAATTGATAATGTTAAAAAGTTCTATACTGATAAGGTGAAAATAGGACCTTTGGATATTGAAATACCAAAAGCGGGCTTTACTTCTTTAATTGGACCAAATGGCGCTGGAAAGTCAACGACACTATTGATGATTGGAAGACTTTTAGATATGGATGAAGGTCAAATTCAGGTAGCAAATATGGATGTTTCTGAATCCAAATCAAAAGACTTAGCAAAAGTTTTGACTATATTGCGACAAGAGAATCATTTTGTAACTAGGCTTACTGTTAGACAATTAGTTGGATTTGGGCGCTTTCCTTATTCAAAGGGAAGATTAACTAAAGAGGATGAAGCTATTATTTCTAAATATATCGATTTTCTAGATTTAACTAATTTAGAGAATAGATATTTAGATGAGCTTTCTGGTGGTCAAAGACAAAGGGCATATGTAGCGATGGTATTGTGCCAAGAGACTGAATATGTACTTTTGGACGAGCCTCTGAACAACCTTGATGTTGCTCGTTCTGTTCAAATGATGGAGCATTTGAGACGTGCAGCTAATGAATTTGGAAGAACAATTTTGACTGTTATGCATGACATAAATTTTGCAGCCAAATATTCGGATAAAATTTGTGCTATGAAGGATGGACAAATTGCTGCTTTTGGAACAGTAGAAGAGGTTATGGACCCGGAAATTTTGACAGATATTTTTGAAACAAAAATAGAAATTATCAATGGTCCTTATGGGCCAATTGCTGTTTATTAGTTCCAAAGTGTAAAAAATGAGTATGTCAAAAAAATACTGTAGCTTGCGTAAATCATGCCAGCTACTCTAGTTGAAGTTGCTGTCTGTATTTTATAGGCAGCAGCTTTTTTTAATGCGGTTGCCCATGATAACTCTTAATATTTCTGGCTGCTCGTAACAGTCCTGCATGTATTTCATTACTTCAGGTCCTGCGATGCTTCCAACAATAAACTTGTAAATTACTCATGAAATGCAAAGAAAGCTTCGTATTTTCAAGTATTTACCAAACGTAAAATTTATCTCTGTATAACTTTTTATAAGAATTCAGCTTGTTTTTTTTGTATGTAATATTGCATATAAGAGTGTATTGATAAAAGTGTAAGGGGTCACTATAATGAGGGCATAAAGATAAATCACATTTTCGTAGCAATAAAAAAGGAGGAAATAATATGGAAATCGCAATGGCAGTTTTGAAATTTGTAGGTGGCGTAATCCCGTTAATTCAAGAACTTTTGAAAGCATTTATGTAGGTTTATTAGTTAGCTATCATTTATCAATCATTATCATATCTTACTAAAAAAAGAACGGGGTGATTTTTCTGAATATTAAGAAAAACACTAAGAGAAGAAAGTTCCTTGCGTGTTTATTAGTTAGTCTATGCACTATTAATTATTCATCTATTTCCTTCGCAGAAACACAAGCAAGTAATACAACTGATGTAACCAAAAATGCTAGTGGCATTGATACTGGTATAGCAAATCTTAAATATAATAATCAAGAGGTTTTAGCTGTAAATGGTGATAAGGTAGAGAGTTTTGTTCCGAAAGAAAGTATCAATTCAAATGGTAAATTTGTAGTAGTGGAACGCGAGAAAAAATCACTTACAACTTCACCGGTGGATATTTCAATTATTGATTCTGTGGCTAATCGTACTTATCCAGGAGCAGTACAACTTGCAAATAAAGCTTTTGCAGACAATCAACCTAGTTTATTAGTGGCTAAGAGAAAGCCTTTGAATATTAGTATAGACTTACCTGGCATGAGAAAAGAAAATACAATTACTGTCCAAAATCCGACATATGGTAATGTGGCTGGAGCAGTGGATGATTTAGTATCTACTTGGAATGAAAAGTATTCTAAAACACATACGTTACCTGCAAGAATGCAGTATACAGAATCTATGGTTTATAGTAAATCACAAATCGCAAGTGCCCTTAACGTTAACGCTAAATATCTTGATAACAGTCTAAACATTGATTTTAATGCGGTTGCAAATGGAGAGAAAAAAGTGATGGTAGCGGCATATAAGCAAATATTTTATACCGTAAGTGCTGAACTACCTAACAATCCATCCGATCTTTTTGATAATAGTGTTACTTTTGGTGAGTTAACTCGTAAAGGTGTAAGTAATTCGGCTCCACCTGTTATGGTCTCAAATGTAGCTTATGGTAGAACTGTTTATGTAAAATTAGAAACAACATCTAAGAGCAAAGATGTACAAGCTGCCTTTAAAGCCTTAATTAAGGGGCAAGGCGTTGAAG